>CAYYFR010000062.1:0-26899 GCA_964470865.1 uncultured Burkholderiales bacterium
GGCTGGCATGGGGGCGATAGCCGAGATGGTTTTCGCAGGCTTCTAGCGCCCGCGCGAAGACGTCCGTGCAAACCGCGTCGGTCAGGCCTGCGCGCGCCAGCGCGGCGCGCAGCGCAGGCAACGCGGGGGCCGTGCCGGCGCTGTCGCGCGCCTGCACCCGCTCGGCAAAGCGCGCATAGCGGGCCAGGCGCAGGCCGGCGAGCGGCGCGCCGAGCGCCCGCCCACCGGCGGCCAGGCGCGCGCCGCTGCCGGCGTCGGCGCCGGCTGCGGGGCGCTCTGGATAGCTGCCCCAGACGATGCCGGGGACTGGAAAGTTGATCGCGGTATGCATCGGGCGTGCGCAATGTTCCGGGCGGCGCCTGGCGCTCAGGCCTGGCCGACCGGGTTGAAGTGCTTGAGCAGCAGTTGGCGCAGGCGGCGCAGGGCCTGCGTGCCGATCGGCTCGAATCCGAGGTCGAAGCGCACCCAGGCACGGCTGCCGATGCGCTCGGGCAAGCGGCCCGGCACGGCGACGTCGACCAGGTACACCGGATCGACGCTGCGCATGCCGTCCTTGTCGGCCGGGTCGGTGGCGAAGCGCCCGCCCGCGCGCTCGCCTAACGCGGCGGCCGGCAGGGCGCGGGTGGCGGCCGGCATCTCGCGCGTCAGCGTGGCCGGCAGCACCTGGCGCTGCGCTTCGACAAGACGCACCTCGACCCGGCGCACGCGGTTGCGCACCAAAAGCGCGTCCTCTTCGGGCAGGACCGCGCGCACATTGGCCGGGCCCGGCGTGAGGATGTAGCCGAGCAGCGCGCCGCGCGGCGCGTAGCTGCCCGGCAGGTCGTCGGCGTGCGGCAACACCAGGCGGCCGCCGACCTGTGCGCGCACCGCCAGTTGCGCCAACTGCTGGTCGGCGCGCGCCAGTTCGGCTTCGGTGCGGCCGATGTCGATGGCCAGGTTGCTCGCCTGCAAGGGGTCGCGCAAGAGCGCGACATACTGGCGCGCCTGGAAGCCCGCCAACCGGCTTTGCAGGCGTTCGCGTTCTGCGCCGATGGCATCCTCGCTCAGGTTGAGGAGCACGTCGCCGGGCGCGACGAGCGCGCCGTGTCGTGCCGCCAGGGCGGCGACGAAGCCGGCGGTCTGCGAGCGCACCTGGGCGTCTTCCGGCGGCCACACCACACCCTGGGCCGTAAGCGAACTGGGTACCGGCAGCACGAACAGCACCAGCGCTGCGAGCGCGCCTGCGCCGACCAGCCATGCGGCGGCGCGCCGGCGCGTCGCCGCAGGCAGCGCCGCGTCGAACATGCCCAGCAGGATGCCGCCCGGCCGCACCGCCAGCCACAGCAGCGCGCCGCTGCCGATGATCCAGCCCAGCAACCAGGATTTTTCGCCCACCCACAGGGTCAGGGTCAGGAGCAGCATCACCCGCCATGCCCAGGAAGCCGGCGCGTACAGCATCAGGTACTTGCGCTCGCCGGGGGCCAGCGCCGCGCCCGGCAGGTGCTCGGTTCCCAGAAGAAGCCGGCGCAGCAGCGCGTGCCACCAGGCGCCGCTGCGCAACGCCAGGTTGGGCAGGTCGAGGGCGTCGGTGAGGATGTAATAGCCGTCGAAGCGCAACAGCGGGTTGCCGTTGATGAGGACAGTCGAGACGCTGCCGATGACGAGCGTCACCAGGGCCAGGTCGCGCACCAGCCCGGGCTCGACTGCGACCCACACCAGCGCTGCAACGGCGGCCACAAAAAGCTCGACCATGATGCCGGCCGCAGCGACGGCGGCGCGCTGCCAGCGGCTTGGCAGGGCGGCGGCGGCGGTCGCATCGACATACGGGGCCGGGGTGAAGAAGAGCAGCGTGATGCCGGCCTCCGGCACCGTGCCGCCGAAGTGGCGCAAGGTCAGCGCGTGGCCGAACTCGTGCAGCGCCTTGATGGGCGGGTAGCACAGCCAGAACAGCAGCACCGTGCGCGGCGTGCCGAGATGGGCGGCCGCCTCGGTGCGCAAGGCGCCGAAGTTGACCGCGCATGCGAGCAGGGCCAGGGCCACGGTTAAGCCCCACAGCAACAGCGCCGCCGGTCCGAACAGTGCGCGCAGGCGCGGATAGGCACGCTCGACAAGGCTGGTCGGGTCGAACAGGCGCAGGCGCGCGGCCAGCGGGTTGACCCAGGCGCGCCGGCGCTGGCGGCTTTCCTGATCACGCCGCGTGAACAGGCTGGCAAGATTCGGGGCGCTGTCGAATTGCACCACCCCGGCCGCGTGCAACTGCGACAACAGGCCGAGGATGTCGTCCTGGGTGGGCGCATCGTCGCCCATGCGCGCGAGCAGCAGGCGCCATATCGCGTCGACGCTGCGCTTGCCGTCGCAGCGGCCGACGAAGGCATAGGCGGTCTCGTTCAGGCGCACCTGGCGTCCGGAGCCGCTCTCGGTGAGCACATGCCAGATGCGGTCGCGCACGCACTGGCGCGCGATTCCGGCAGCGGGCGCCAAGCGCGCGCGCAGGTCGGCTACGCGGTACCAGGTGTTGCTCAGAATGGCTTCGCCCATGGTCAGGGTGCGATCGACCAGAGCGCGAGGGCGAGCCAGGCCACAGCGCGATGGGTCAGCATCCACAGCGCGCTGCGTTGGCCGGCATCGATCTTGGCCACCCCGCGCAGCCCCGGGCGCAGCGGCTGGCCGGTGGCGTCGAGTTCGGCCTCGACCTCGAAATAGTTGCGCGCGTCCGCCGCGGTGGCCACCGGCACGATGCGCCGCACCGTAAGGCCCATGGTCTGGTCTGGGCGCGCCGCCAGTGCGAGACGGCCGGCCTGACCCGCTTCGATTGCGCCGATGTCGGCTTCGTCGACCTCGACGATCAGGCGAAAGCGCTCGGAAGGCGCGATCGTCAGGAGCACCTCGCCACGCTGCACCGGCGCGCCGAGGTTCTGGGTCAGGTCGCCTTTGATGACCACGCCGTCGAACGGCGCGGTGATCTGGGCGCGCTCGATCTGCACCTCGATCAATGCGAGCAGCGCCTGCGCCTCACCGGCCTTGGCTTGATGAATCACCATCTGCGCCCGATCGGCGCGCGCGAGTGCGCCGCGTCAGGCGTTTTCGTGCTGGCGCAGTTCGCTTTCGCGGCGTTGCTGCTCCAGCGCCAGGTCTTCGCCGGCCAGTTCGGCGAGCACCTGGCCGGCGCGCACGCGGTCGCCGGCGCGCACGTTGGCCTGGCGCAGGAAGCCGTCGGCAGGCGCCACGATCGCGCGCTGCACCGAGCCTTCCAGGCGCGCCGGGGCGCTGACCCGATAGGGCAGAGGCACCAGGGTGGCGGCGGCCATGAGGGCTACGGCGGTCCAGAAGGCCAGCTTGGCGAGCCCATGGCCGGGCGCGGTTACCACGGCGAGTCGTGCGCGCAAGGCGCCGCCCAGGCGGACGAACCAGGGTTCTTCCGCATCGCGCTTGAGTTCGATCAGCGGGCCGGCGAAGCAGGCCGCATCTTCGGCCAGCGCGACCTCCCAGTCGGCGAAGGTGCCGGCGCTGCGTTCCAGGGTGACGATGCCGACGATGCGGCCCAGATTCATCAGGGGAATCGAAAGGATGCCGGCGGCGCCGCTGCCGGCGAGCAGGCGCTGGTGTAACTGGGTGATGAGCGGCATTGCCGCAGCCGGCGGCGGAAAGCAGAGGGTCGCCTTCTGGTCGAAGGCTTCGTTCATTACCGCCGCCAGGGCGCGTCCGGCGTCGCTGCGCGATTCGACCGTGCGACCACTCGATAGCGCCAGCAAGCGCACCGAACCGTGCCGGGTGAGCCCCATGCTCACGCGTTCGCAGCGCATTGCTTCGGCTAAGCCGGAAGCGAAGGCGGTGGCTGCGTCCGCCAGGCGCGGATGCGACAAGATCGCTGCCTGCAGGCGCAGCACCAGACCGCCGGCGGGCTCGCGCGGCTCCGCCGGGGGCGAATCATTTGCGCGAAGGGCGGGCCTGGCTGATTCGACGACGGTGGTCATGATGATATCGACCGACCGACAGGGTAGCGCCAAGCGCGGCCGTGCGCGTCAAGGCGAGTTGTGCTCGACCGACGACGGTTATCGGAAGACCGTTGCTGGTGCGGTCTGCAATTGGACACTGCATTCATGGAGGTTTTGTGGGCTGTGCCGCCATTTTGGTGTTGTGACGAACATATCGCCAAAGCCTGGCGGTATGTAACGCCCCGATGGTGGCACTGCCGGGGCGCGGTCCATCGCGGGATTTGAACGGGAAAAGCGTCGGAATTGCGTGCGTTGACGCACGCGCCGCGGGTGCAGTTCGGGTGGACTGGCGCGGACGCTCGCGAAGCTGCGCATTGCAAACGGACGAAAAAAAAGGCCCGACAAACGCGGGCCTTTCGATATCGCTGTTGAACCGGCTACAGCGCGTCGAGCGCCTTGACCATGTCCTCCAGACATTTTTTGGCATCGCCGAACACCATCATGGTCTTGTCCATGTAGAACAGTTCGTTGTCCAGGCCGGCGTAGCCGGAGGCCATCGAGCGCTTGTTGACGATCACCGTGCGCGCCTGGCTGGCCTCGATGATGGGCATGCCGAAAATCGCGCTGCCCGGTATCTTGGCCGCCGGGTTGACCACGTCGTTGGCGCCCAAGACCAGCACGACATCGGTCTGGCGCAGGTCGGGGTTGATGTCTTCCATCTCGAACACCTGGTCGTAGGGAATTTCGGCTTCGGCCAGCAGCACGTTCATGTGGCCGGGCATGCGCCCGGCCACCGGATGGATGGCATAACGCACCTGCACGCCCTTTTCGCCCAGCTTGTGTGCCAGTTCCTTCAAGGCATGCTGGGCGCGCGACACCGCCAGGCCGTAGCCGGGCACGATCACCACGGTTTCGGCATTGCTCATCATGAAGGCGGCATCGTCGGCCGCGCCGCTCTTGACCGGGCGCTGTTCCTGCTTGCCCGCGGCCACCCCGGCTTCCTGTCCGAAGCCGCCCAGGATCACGTTGATGAACGAGCGGTTCATCGCCTTGCACATGATGTAGGAAAGGATCGCACCGGAGGAACCGACCAGCGACCCGGCGACGATCAGCATCGAGTTGTTGAGCGAGAAGCCGATGCCGGCCGCCGCCCAGCCGGAGTAGGAGTTGAGCATCGACACCACCACCGGCATGTCGGCGCCGCCGATCGGGATAATGATCAAAACCCCCAGCACGAAGGCGATCGCGGTCATGATGATGAAGGGCGTCCAGCTCTGGTCGTAGGTGAACCACAGACCGAAGCCCAGCATGGCCAGGCCCAGCACCGCGTTCAGGGCATGCTGGCCTGCGAACATCACCGGTGCGCCCTGAAACAGGCGGAACTTGTACTTGCCGGAGAGCTTGCCGAAGGCGATCACCGAGCCTGAGAAGGTGATCGCGCCTACGAAGGTGCCGATGAACAACTCGAGGCGGTTGCCATAAGGCATCAGCTGGCCGGCAGGAGCGATGCCGAAGGCCGCCGGTTCGGCCACCACGGCCACCGCGATGCATACCGCAGCCAGGCCGATCATCGAGTGCATGAAGGCAACCAGTTCCGGCATCTTGGTCATTTCGACCCGCTTGGCCATGATGGCGCCGGCGCCCCCCCCGACCAAGAGGCCGCCAAACACATAAACCATGCCGGCGGCCCTGGTGTCTGCCAGCTTGACGATGAGCGCTGCAGTGGTGAGCACTGCCACGGCCATGCCGACCATGCCGAAGACGTTGCCGGCGCGCGCGCTGGTGGGATGCGACAGGCCCTTCAAGGCCTGGATGAAGCACACCGAGGCAACCAGATAAAGGAGGGTGACGACGTTGATGCTCATTTGCGCGCCTCCGGGCGGGCGGCCTTGTCTTTCTTCTTGAACATCTCCAGCATGCGCCGCGTCACCAAAAACCCGCCGAACACGTTGACCGCGGCCAAGGCCACCGCGGCGGTGCCCATCCAGCGCGACAGGTCGCTTGTGGTGAGTGCCGCGGCCAGCATGGCGCCGACGATGATCACCGCCGACAGCGCATTGGTGAGCGCCATCAGCGGGGTGTGCAAGGCCGGGGTGACGGTCCACACCACGTGATAGCCGACATAGATGGCCAGCACGAAGATGATGAGGTTGACGACGGTGGGGCTGATTGCTTCCATGAGTCTTTTCCTTGGCGTTATTTCCTGATCACCTGGCCGGCTTCGGCCAGGAGGCAGGCGGCGACGATTTCGTCTTCCTTGTTGATCGCCAGATTGGCTTCCTGGTCGATGATCAGCTTGAGGAAGTCTTGCACGTTGCGGGCGAACAGGGCCGAGGCATCGGCCGGCACCAGCGCCGGAAAATTGGTGTGGCCGATGAGTGTCACGCCGTGCCTGACCACCACCTGGTCTTTCTCGGTCAGCGGGCAGTTGCCGCCCTGCTCGGCGGCCATGTCGACGATCACCGAGCCCGACTTCATGCTCATGACCATTTCTTGCGTCACCAGCACCGGTGCCGGACGGCCGGGAATCAACGCGGTGGTGATCACGATGTCGGCCTGGCGGATGCGCTCGGCCACCAGGGTGGCCTGGCGCTTGAGCCAAGACTCCGGCATCGGCCGCGCGTAGCCGCCCACACCCTGGGCGATCTCGCGTTCTTCGTCGGTTTCAAACGGCACGTCGATGAATTTCGCGCCCAGCGACTCGACCTGCTCCTTGGTGGCCGGGCGCACGTCGGTGGCCTCGACCACCGCGCCCAGGCGCTTGGCGGTGGCGATCGCCTGCAGGCCGGCGACGCCGACGCCCATGATGATCACGCGCGCGGCCTTGATGGTGCCCGCGGCGGTCATGAACATCGGCATCACCTTGGGGTAATGCGTGGCCGCGGTCAGCACCGCGATATAGCCGCCCAGGTTGGCCTGGGAAGACAGTACGTCGAGCGACTGCGCACGGGTGATGCGCGGCGCGGCTTCGAGCGCGAAAGCGGTCACGCCCTGTTTGGCCAGCAGCTCCAGACCTGCCATGTCGAAGCGATTGAGGGTGCCCACCAGCACCTGTCCGGCTTTCATGTGCGCGATTTCCTCGGGCTGCGGCGGCCGTACCTTGAGCAGCAGTTCGGCCTGGGCGTAGAGGGTGGCGGCATCGACCATTTGCGCGCCGACGGCGGCGAAATCGGCATCCGGGATCATCGCGCCGGCGCCGGCGCCGGCTTCGACCATTACGCTGTGTTTGGCGCCCACATACTTCTTCACCGTTTCGGGCGTGGCGGCGACACGTGTTTCGCCGGGCCGGGTTTCCCGCGGAATACCGATCTTCAATTCAGGCTCCTCGCCCCACGCACGGATGGGCCGTGTCTGGCCGGGGCATGTTTTCGGGGTTGCGTCGACCGCTCGACTCATCGGTACAATCCCTCATGCACCGGCGTGCCGATGTCAGCCAAACAGGGTCGATGAGCGTATACAACAAAGCGACGGGCTGGAGTATAACGGCTGGTCCCCTTCCCTGTAAGCTTGCTCACGATGCGTATGCCGGAATACTGCTTGTCGACCAGACCGATCCTTGGCCGCGTGGTCACGCTGCTGGCGTGTGCCGCGGTACTGGGCGCGGCACCACTGTGGGCGCAGACCGCGCCGCAGCGCTACAACGTGGTGGAACTGCAGGCCGAGGCGCAGCGCGAGGTGCCCAATGACCTGATGGTAGCGCTGCTGTTTGTCGAGGAGACCAATGCCAATCCGGCAGTGCTGGCCGCTGCCATCAACCGCAGCGTGGCCGAGGCCCTGAAGATCGCGCGCGAATTTGCCAGCGTCAAGGTGCGCACGGGCAACAATCAGACCAGCCCCGTCTACGCGCCGCGCAGCAATCAGTTGCAGGGCTGGCGCGCACGTGCCGAGCTGCGCCTGGAAAGCCGCGATTTCGCGGCCGGCTCGGCGCTGATCGGCAAGCTGCAGGCCACCATGCAGTTGGGTGGGGTGAGCTTCTCGGTATCGCCGGAGGCCCGCAAGGCGGTCGAAAACGAATTGATCGCCGAAGCCATCGCGGCGTTTCGCGGGCGCGCCGAAATCGCGCAAAAGGCGCTCGGCGGGCGCTCCTTCAAGGTACAGCGCATCAATCTCGGCAGCGGGCTCGCAGGCCCGCCGCCGCGCCTGATGATGCAGGCGCGCGGGGCAGCCGACGCCGCGGTGTCTGCGGCTGCGGCACCACCGGCCGAAGGCGGTGCCAGTACCTTGAGTGTGAACGTGAGTGGAGCGGTCGAAGTCGAATAGCAGGGCGTGTGCGGGTGCGGGCCTGGCGCGAAACAGCAACGCCATCTGCCCTCTGTTCAGGCAATCGAGGCCGCCGGCCGGGCCTTATCCTTCGTGGCAGATTTTCTCCGTCCAGCCATGATCCCCTCACGCATCTTCCTGCTCGTCCTCCTGCCGCTGCTGCCGCTGCTGCCGCTGCTGTCGGCCTGCGACCAGATCGCGACAATCGACGGCAGCAAGGCGCGTGAAGCCGATGCGGTGGCCGTCGGCGGTGCCTGCCGTCATGCCGGTCGCGCACTGGAGGATTGCTTCGCGGTCTATCCGGACAGCCCCAAGGCGCAGGTCTTCGCCGGCTGGAAGGAGATGAGCGACTACATGCGGGAAAACAAGATCGAGGCCGTGCCGCCGACTTTGGTCAAGGCGCCGGCTGTCGCCGAAGGCAGGAATGGCGCAGCGCCGAAGCCGGGTGGCGCCGAAAAAACCGCTGTCGAGAAAAGTGGCGAGGTCAGGCCGCGCGGCCTGCCCTCGACCAGCGCCGCCGCTGCCGATCCGCTGGCCGGTTTGCCCAAACCGGCCAACCCGGCGCCGACCACGATCACCGTTGAGCCGGTGGGAGCCAAGGCGGGCGCGGAAGCGGCGGGCGCCAAGCGCTGATTGACCGCTGCCGGCGGCACTGGCCGCCGGGTAAAATCCGGCTTTCACGCGAAACGCCACCGCCATGCGCTGGAAGCCCAATGTCACCGTCGCCGGAATCGCCGAACGAGGCGGACGATTCCTGTTGATCGAAGAAAACACCGCGGATGGTTTGCGCCTGAACCAGCCGGCCGGCCATCTGGAGGATGGCGAAACCCTGTTGCAGGCGGTCGAGCGCGAGGTGCTCGAAGAGACCACTTGCCGCTTCACGCCACAGGCACTGGTCGGGGTTTATCAATGGCGCCAGGCAGAAGGCGAACGCACCTTCATGCGCTTTTCGTTTGCCGGATCGGTCGGCGATCCCGATGTCAGCCTTCGCCTTGACGTGGGTATCGAGCGCACTGTCTGGATGACGCGCGATGAGGTCGCCGCGGCGACCGGGCGTTTTCGCAGCCCCTGGGTGCTGATCAACATCGATGATTATCTGGCCGGCCGGCGCATGCCGCTGGACCTGATCCGGACCCTGTAGCCGTGAAGCCTGTCGAGCGTTGCCAAAAACATCACAGCCTCGCCAGGGGCGGGTTTTTGTCATGAATTGCGCTGTTCTCGACAATTTGCGCGCGGCGTTCGCGGGCCTGGCCCTGGCCGCCTGCCTGTGTGCTTCGGCTGCCGAACTGGAAATTTGCTACGACTACGGCTGCTACCGGCAGGCCAGGGTGGTGTTTGCCGACGCCGAGGTCAAGGCGTTGCGGGCGCTGCTCGAACCTGCTGTGGATGCGGCTGCCGAGCGCTCGCTGCTGGCGCAGGCGGTGGGGCGCATGTATGCGCTGGCGGCCTTGCAGTCACCGATCTGGCGCGATCGCGCGCGCAACAGCATGGACGAGCGGCATCTCGATGGCGCCATGGATTGCATCGACCATTCAACCAATACCGATCGCTTTCTGCGCCTGCTCGAATCCGCCGGAGCCTTGCGTTTCCACACGGTCGGCCCACGCAGCCACCGCTTCGCATTCCTGATTTTTGCCGAACACTGGACCGCGACCCTGGTCGCAGCCCAGGGCGCGGAGCGCTTCGCCGTCGACAGCTGGTTCTTCGAGCCGGGTGAGCCGGCGCTGGTGGTCTCACTGGAGCGCTGGCAGGCGGGTTATGACCCGGAGTCGGATTTGAAGGCGGCACGATGAGCCTGGGCACGGTGGTGGTGGGCATGTCGGGCGGGGTCGATTCGGCCGTTGCCGCGTTGTTGCTCAAGCGCCAGGGCTACCGGGTGATCGGGCTTTTCATGAAAAACTGGGAAGACGACGACGACGGCGAGTATTGCTCGACGCGCGAGGATCTGGTCGATGCGGCGGCGGCGGCCGAGGTGATCGGCGTGGAGCTCGAGGCGGTGAATTTCGCGGCCGAATACAAGGATCGGGTGTTCGCCGATTTCCTTGGCGAGTATGCGGCCGGCCGCACCCCCAATCCCGACGTGCTGTGCAATGCCGAAATCAAGTTCAAGGCGTTTCTGGAGCACGCCATGAAACTCGGCGCCGGGCGCATCGCCACCGGGCACTATGCCGGGGTACGCGAGCGCGACGGTCGTTTCGAGCTGGTGCGCGCCACCGATGCGGCCAAGGATCAGAGCTATTTCCTGCACCGTTTGAACCAGGCGCAATTGTCGAAGGTGCTGTTTCCGCTGTCGGGCCTGACCAAGCCCGAAGTAAGACGCATCGCGCAAGAAGCCGGCCTGGGTGTGCATGCCAAGAAGGACTCGACCGGCATCTGCTTTATCGGCGAGCGGCCGTTCCGCGAGTTTCTCAACCGCTACCTGCCCCGGGAGCCGGGGCCGATGTTAGACGAGAACGGGTGCCGGGTCGGCACGCATATTGGCCTGATGTTCTATACGATCGGCCAGCGCAAGGGCATTGGCCTGGGCGGCACACGCAGTGACCGCGCTGTCGCCACAGGCGGCGCGCCATGGTTCGTGGCGGCCAAGAACGTGGCGGCCAACAGCATCACGGTGGTGCGTGGTCATGATCATCGACTGCTGTTGTCGACTGGCCTCTTCGCGCGCGAGGCCGCGTGGGTGTCGGGTGAGGCGCCGGCCGACGGGGCGCTGCTGGGGGCGCGCACGCGTTATCGCCAGAGCGACGCCGCCGCTCGCTTCAGCGCCAGGCAGGCGGGCCGGTTCGCGCTGGCATTCGACAGCTGTCAGTGGGCGGTGACGCCGGGCCAGTCGGCGGTGTTGTATGACGGCGACGTCTGTCTTGGTGGCGGATTTATCGAATGCGCGCAGGTGCAAGCATTGGCGCTCGGGAGTTCACTCGCGGCGTAAGCCCGCCAGGCGCTTGTTCGCAGTCGCGGGGATCAGCTTGTTGACCGGCGTTGCGGTGTCGAGATACTCGACAATCACGCGCGAATCGAACCTCGCGCCGCCGTCATCCATCACCCGCTGGGCACCTTGCCCAGCGGGTTGTGCGGCTCTGGCATGTATCGATAATTGCGGGGCACTACACTAGAATGCGGCCTGACCCGTGAATCGCGCCCGCCATGCCTTCCGCACTGCAATCCTTGTCACCACTCGATGGGCGCTACGCCGCGCGGCTTGACTCGCTGCGGCCCTATCTTTCCGAATTCGCCCTGCTGCGCTATCGCGTAGTCGTCGAGGCAGCCTGGCTGCGCGCCCTGGCCTCGGCTGGCCTGCCGGAACTGCCGCCGCTGGCAGCAGCGGTGGCCGGCGCCCTCGATGCCATGGTCGACGGGTTCGGCCAAGCCGATGCGCTACGCATCAAGGAGATCGAGAAGACCACCAACCATGATGTCAAGGCGGTCGAGTACTTCATGAAGGAGAAGATGGCCGCAAGCGACGGCTTCGCGCAGGCCGCCGAGTTCATTCATTTCGCCTGCACCTCTGAGGACATCAACAACCTGGCCTACGGCCTGATGCTCGATGCGGCGCGCAAGGACGTGCTGCTGCCGGCACTGGATGCGGCCTTGAACGGGCTGCGCACTCTTGCACATGCCGAGGCTGCCACGCCGATGCTCGCGCGTACCCATGGGCAACCGGCCACGCCAACCACCCTGGGCAAGGAGGCCGCCAATGTCGCCATGCGCCTGGCGCGGGCGAGCGCCGGGTTCCGGCGGGTGGCGCTGACCGGCAAGCTCAACGGCGCCACCGGCAACTACAACGCCCACAGCATCGCCTATCCGCAAGTCGACTGGGAGGCACTGGCACGCGGCGTGGTCGAGCGCATGGGGCTGGAGTTCAACACCCACACCATCCAGATCGAGCCACACGATGCGCTGGCCGAGTACTTTGATGCACTCGCGCGCATCAACACCATTCTGATCGACTGGTGCCGCGATGTCTGGGGTTACATCTCGGTCGGGTATTTCCGCCAGCGCACCAGGGAAGGCGAGGTCGGCTCCTCGACCATGCCGCACAAGGTCAATCCGATCGATTTCGAGAATGCCGAAGGCAACCTTGGCTTGGCCAACGCGCTGTTGCGCCACCTCTCCGAGAAGTTGCCGATTTCGCGCTGGCAGCGCGATCTCACCGATTCAACCGTGTTGCGCAACGTCGGCGTGGCGCTCGGTCACAGCCTCTTGGCGCTCGATTCGCTGGCGCGCGGCATGGGCAAGCTTGAAGTCAACCAGGCGCGCCTGGCCTTCGACCTGGAAGCCAACTGGGAGGTGCTGGCCGAGGCGGTGCAAACGGTCATGCGTCGCTACGGGGTCGAAAACCCTTACGAGAAATTGAAGTCGCTGACGCGCGGCAAGGGCATCACGCGCGAAGCACTGCAGGTGTTCATCGCCGATCTCGACATTCCCCCCGATGCCAAGGCGGCGCTGCTGCAGTTGACACCGGCGACCTATCTGGGGCGCGCGGCCGACCTGGCGCGGCGCGCCTGAGGCGATGATGCAATACCCGCGGGCGCTGGCCGCATGCTGCGTCGCCTGCTGCGTCGCCTGCGTTTGTCTGTCGGTGCGCCCGGGCCTGGCACAGGCACCGCCGGTGGCGCCAACTCAGCCAAAGCCGGCCGCTGCAAGCGACGCCACCTCGCGTGCGGACCCGCGCGGCGACACCACCCTGCTGCGGCGCCCGGCGCTGCAAAGCGGCGATCAATGGATCTACCGCCGTGGCAGCGGACCCTTGAGCCGCGCGGTGCAGCAGACAGTGGTCAAGGTCACCGAGGAGGGCATTTCGCTGAAGACCGAGGAGTCGGGCTCGCAGGATTCCTCGACCACCATTCATGACCGCGAATGGGGCCTTTTGGGCAGTGGCTACAACGACTATCGTCCGGCGTTGGCCTACTATTCCTTTCCGCTCTACCCGGGCAAACGCTGGGGCATCGACTCGCGGGTGAGCAATTTCGGTGCCGACCAGAGCGGGCGCATGAAGGGCGAAGGCCGGGCTTTGGACTGGGAGGTCATCGAGGTTCCGGCCGGGCGCTTTCTGACCTTGAAGATCGAGCTTGCAATTGAAACCGCCGATCCCGGCGATGCGCAACGCATTGTCACGGTGCGCGAAAGCCACTGGTATGCGCGCGAGGTGTTGCGCCCGGTCAGGGTCGAGTCCGAGACCACCATCGCGGGCGATGCGCCAAGACGCGAAACCATCGAGTTGCTCGCGTATCGCATCGAGTAGGGCGCCAGGCGCGCAAGCAAACGGCGGCTGGCCCGGCGTTTCCCTGACTGGCCCAAGCGCGCCGCCGCACGGCTGCGGCAGAGAGGTGTTCAGAAGTCCAGCCGTACCCCCGCATGCAGCGCGCGTGCGCCCAGCGGCACGATGTCGCGCAGGAACGAGCTGGCCAGGCGCGCTTCCTGGTTGGTCAAGTTGGTGCCGCGAACCCAGGCCAACACTCGCCCGCCGCCCAGATTCAACCTGGTACTCGCATACAAGTTGAGCAGGGTGTGGCCGGCGCTGGTGGATTCACCGGTCGGCACCCGGTTCTGCGCCGCCGAGTGGTTCAGTTCGACGCGCAGGTTGTGGCGATCGACCGCATAGTTGAGGGCGACTGCGAAGCGACGCGGCGCGATGCGCGGCAAGCCTTGGCCGCTTTGCAGGTTGGTCGCGCGCACCAGGTCGCTCTTCAATTCCAGATACAGCGTGCCGGGTCGTTCGGTGAGGCGCAGGCGGGCCTCGGCCTCGAAGCCGGAAAAGCGCGCAGGTATGGCGCGGTAGACCGCTTCATTGGAAAGCTCGTCCGAGCCGGTGGTCGAGGTTCCCGGGGTGAGCGGGTCTTCGAAAGCACCGTCGCCGCCGCGCCTGGCGCCCGTATTGAACAGGGCCAGGTAGTTGGAGAAGCGGGTGGTGTACATGGACAGCCCGGCCGAGTGCGGGCCGCCGCGCCATTTCACGCCGGCATCTAGCGAGTTGGACTTTTCCAGGCCGAAGGCGGCGCTGCCGAGCTCATAGGTGCCGGTGGCGGCATGCGGGCCATTGGCGAACAGTTCATAGAACGTAGGCGCACGCTCGGTATGTGCCAGATTGGCCGACAGCGCCCAGCGCCCGCCCAAATTGTAGACCGCGCCGATTGCGCCGCTGTTGCCCTTGAAGCGCCGGCTTTCCTGCTGCGCGAAGCGCGCCACCGGGGCCAGCGGGTCGGCGAAGCTCTCTATGCTCTGGTCGCCGCTTGCGGTGACGCTTGTCGACTCATGGCGCGCGCCGAAACTGAGCTTGAGTGCGCCCAGCGGCAGTTCCTCATAGAGATAGACTGCGCTTGAACTGGTCAGTGTCGACGGCACGAAAGCTTCGTCGCCCAGGGCCGAGAAGCGAGCGTTGCCCAGTTGCACCCCGAACACGCCCTTCATCCCGGCGAGCGCGGCATGGCTTGCCTCCAGGCGGGTTTCATAGCCCTTGTTGAAGAAGCTGGTGCCTACCTGCCCGCGGTCGAGCTCGCGGTGAGCGTAGTCGGTGAACGCGCCCTTGAACTTGACGCTTCTGATGAACCCGCCGGGGTTGCGCAATTCGCCAGCCAGGTCGTAGCGGTCGCTGTGCATGTTGATCTTGACGCCGGCCTCCAGCGGCGAGCCGTAGGTGGTTTGGTGGTTGGTGTAGGAGGCCCCGAGGTAGCCCCGGTCCCAGGTCAGCGAGCCGCCGAATGCGCCGCCATTGGCACGCGCCGCGCTGTTGGGCACGCGGCCGTTGGGCTGCACCTGCGCCGGGTTGTTGATGGCATCGAGTTCGCGCTGGCGTGGCGAGCGCGCCAGGCCGGGGATTTTCAGATCCGCGGTCTCGCGCCAGAAGCCATCGGCATGCAACGCGAATTTGCCGTTTCCGACTTCGATCAGGGTGGCGGCTGAACGCTCGGTTTCGGCGCCGCCTGCGCGCGCCTCCAGTGCACCTTGGATGCCGTGAATGGCGGCTTCGGGGATGCGGTTGGTCAGCACGTTGACCACCCCGCCCACCGCGTTGCCGCCATACAGCAGCGCCGCTGCGCCGCGCACCACTTCGATCCGCGTGACCGCCATTGCGTCGGTTGGAACCGCATGGTCGAACGACAGGCCGGAGGCGTCCAGCGTGCCTACCGAGCCCTGCAGGATGCGAATGCGGTCGCCGTCCAGTCCGCGAATGATCGGGCGGCTGGCGCCGGGGCCGAAATAGGATGAACTGACCCCCGGCATGTTGCCGATGGTCTCGCCCAAGGTGCTGGCCCCGCGCAATTGCAGTTCGGGGGACTCCAGGATGGAAACCGGCACGGCGAGTTCGAACAGTCCACTACCCAGCGGATTTGCGCTGACGACGACTTCGGGGACAGCGCTTGGTGCGGCCACGCGCTGGGCTATGGCAGGTGGAAACCAGGCGAGCAGCAGCGTGGCTGCGCAAGGCAGGTAATGCGACTTCATGGATGAATCTCCGTAAAAGCAGTGACAGGGCCGCGCCGCGACTTCACGGGTCGCAGGGCGGCATTGGACCGGGCTTCTAGGGATTCCTGGGTGGCGCGCGCGGCTGGTAGGCGGCGCGATTGGGTGCGGCGTCGGACGGAGTCGAAGGTGGCGCACTGGCCAAGGGTGTTTCGGTGTCGCGCGCAGCGGCGACCAAAGCCGGGGTCGGGGCGTCGTCCAGGCCATGGAACGCGAGGCAGCAGGAATGCGCGGTTTGTACCGGCGCGCCGTCTTGCGTGTGTTCCAGCGCATGCGTCAAGCCATGCAGGGCGGCCGCGTGCTGTGCCACCACCAGCATGAGCGCGAGCGAGAGGCGACCCAGCCATCGCTGAATCGAATGGCGCGGCGAACCTGGCGTTTGGCTTGGCTTGTGCATCGCAGGGCGAAGTATAAGGGCGCGGCGGCGTCGGCGGCAAGCCGCGGCTGGTGCTGTTGGAGCAAAGTCGCGGCTTGCGACACCACGAGCGTCAAGCAGTTTCGCGCGCGGCATGGAATAATCGGGCCAAGCACGTGTTTTCCATCGACGGCTAGCTACCGTCCTTCCATAAACCTACAGGAGGTTCTTCATGAAGACGTTGTTATTGGGCGTGGCAGTGATCGGTGCGCTGGTGGCCGGTACGGCGCAGGCGCAGGTGCCGGCGGACCGTTCGGTGGTGTACCGCAAGGCCGGTTTCCAGATGATGGCCAACCATTTCGGCCGTATCAATGCGCATATCAAGGGCGAACGCAACCTGACACCGGCGCAACTGGAGCTCAGCGCGCAAGTCGTCGACAGCATGGCGAAGGTGGTCTACGACGGATTCATCGAGGGTACCGATCAGTCCAAGGGCAACAAGGCCAAGCCCGAAATCTGGAAGGAGTGGGCCAAGTTCAAGGACGCCCAGGCCAAGCTGCAGGGGGAAACGCCGAAGTTGTTGGCGGCAGCCAAAGGCGGTGACAAGGCGGCATTGCAGGCGGCATTTGGTGGTGTCGGCGGGTCCTGCAAGAATTGCCATGATGCCTACCAGTCGAAAGAAGTGATCCAGTAAGGCGCCGTCGATAGTCGGCCACGATAAAGGCCGGGCATTGCCCGGCCTTTATCGTGGCGGGGTGCGCGTTATTGCTTGGCCGCGTTCACCAGAAAATAGACGGCGGCGCCGCTGCAGCCGAGCAGCACCAATGCCAGGACCGTGCTGCCATGGCGCGAGTTGCCGACCGCACCGGCGACGCGCTTGACGCCGGTTAACATCGGGCGCACCAGGTTTTCCTTGTGATAGAACCAATGGAAAGCGATGGCCGCGAAGTGCAGTACCACCAACCCGATAATCACGCGCTGGTTCAACTGATGCAGGCTCATCAGCTTGTCCGACACTTCCTTGCCGACAAACTTGTAGAGCGGCCCCTCGAAGGCGATGTCGTCATTGACGAAGAGCCCGCTGGTGGCCTGGAACAGCAGCACCAGCAGCATCGCCACCACCGACAGCGCGCCCACCGGGTTGTGCCCCAGCGAGCTTGCGTGTTGCTGGCGATCGAACATGCCTTTCATGTAGGAAATGACCGCGCCCGGACCGCGAATGAAGGAGGTAAAGCGGGCATGGGTGCCGCCAGCCACGCCCCACAGGATGCGATAGATCAGCAGGGTCAGAATGGCATAGCCTGACCATACGTGATAAGTCATGGCGTTGCCGCCGATCTTGACGGTGACAAACGAAGTGATGACCAGCAACACCAGCGCCCAGTGAAAAAAGCGTACACCGAGGTCCCACACCGGGATGTCGCGTTCGGCCGGCACGGTCTTGTGGTTGAGGTCGGTCATGCGGCCGCTCCTGCAATCTGCAATGATCGGCAATCTAGCGCGCCCACGCAGGCTTGTCCAGAACCATGCGGGTCGCGGCCTTGCGGCATGCGTGGCGCGTCTGCGGCCTCAGACCACCGCGCCGTCGTTGGCGGTCTTGTCGCGCACCGGCTTGATCAGGTCTTCGCGCGAGAGGCCCAGCCACATCACCATCGGGCTTGCCACCAGCACCGAGGAATAGATGCCGAAGAGGATGCCGATGGTCAGCGCGAGCGAGAAATAATGCAGCGTCGGCCCGCCGAAAATCAGCATCGAGGTGACCATCAACTGGGTACTGCCGTGGGTGATGATGGTGCGCGAGATGGTGCTGGTGATCGCGTGGTTGATCACCTCCGGGACGGCGAGGCCGCGGCGCTTGCGGAAGGTTTCGCGCACGCGGTCGAAGACCACCACCGATTCGTTGACCGAGTAGCCCAGCACCGCCAGCACCGCCGCCAACACGGAGAGTGAGAACTCCCACTGGAAAAAGGCGAAAAAGCCGAGAATGATCACCACGTCGTGCAGGTTGGCGATGATCGCCGCCAGCGAAAATTTCCATTCGAAGCGCATCGCCAGGTAAGCCATGATGCCGGCGATCACCACCAGGAGGGCAAGCGCGCCGTCGGCGGCCAGTTCGCGCCCGACCTGGGGGCCGACGAACTCGACGCGCGTGATCTTGCCGCCGGCGCCGCCCTGGGCGAGTGCCAGTGCGGTGAATTTTTCCGGGTCGAAGACCTGCTTCCTGGTCTGTTCGTCGAACTTGCTGATCGAGGGGATGTTGACGTCCTTCAGGGCCAGCCGGATCATGATGTCGCGCGAGGTGCCGAAATTCTGCACCTGCGGTTCATGCACGCCGCTGCGATCGAGCGCGGTGCGGATACCTTCCAGGTTGGCCGCCTGCTCGTAGCGCGCCTCGATCACCAGGCCGCCGGTGAACTCGATCGAGAAGTTGAGCCCGCGCGTGACCAGGAAAACCACGGCCAGAACGAAAGTGACAAGCGAGATCACGTTGAACACCAGCGCGTGCTTCATGAACGGGATGTCACGCCGGATGCGGAAGAATTCCATGTGCTGCTCCGAAAAAGGGTTTGTGTCGGGCCGGGATCAGGCCTGGACGACCGGCGGCTTGGCTTCGCCTGCGGGCGGGCGCCATACTTCGCCGATCGACACGTGGGTGAGTTTTTTGCGCGAGCCGTAGACTAAGTTGACCAGGCCGCGCGACAGCACCACCGAGGAAAATATCGAGGTCAGGATGCCCAGGCAGTGGACCACGGCGAAGCCGCGGATGGCGCCGGAGCCGAAGATCAGCAAGGCCAGGCCTGCGATGAGCGTGGTCACGTTGGAATCGAGAATGGTGCCGAAGGCCCGCTCATAGCCGGTGGTGATCGCCATTTGCGGTGAGGCGCCGGCGCGCAACTCTTCACGAATGCGCTCGTTGATCAGCACGTTGGCGTCGATCGCCATGCCCAGGGTGAGGGCGATGGCGGCGATGCCCGGCAGCGTGAGGGTGGCCTGCAGCAGGGACAAAAGGGCGATGAGGAACAACAGGTTGGAGGCCAGTGCAATCACCGAGATCAGGCCGAAGAGCGTGTAGTAGCCGATCATGAATACGGCAATCGCCGCGAAACCATACATGGTGGAACGAAAGCCCTTGGCGATGTTGTCGGCGCCCAGGCTGGGGCCAATGGTGCGCTCTTCGATGATTTCCATCGGCGCGGCCAGCGCACCGGAGCGCAGCAGCAGGGCCACGTCGCTGGCTTCCTGGGTGGTCATGCGGCCGCTGATCTGCACTCGCCCGCCGCCGATTTCGGTGCGGATCACCGGCGCGGTGACGACCTCGCCGCGGCCTTTTTCGACCAGCAGGATGGCCATGCGCTTGCCGACGTTGTCGCGCGTCAGGTCCTTGAAAATCCGCGCGCCCTGGGAATCGAGCGCCAGGTGCACCGCCGGCTCCTGGGTCTGGTTGTCGAAGCCGGGCTGGGCGTCGGTCAGGCGATCGCCGGTCAATTGCACCTGCTTGCGCACCAGGATGGGTACGCCGCCGCGTTCGGCATATTTCTCGCAGCCGAACGGGATCTGGCCGGAAGCATAGGTCGCGCTTTCCTCGGGCGATTCGCACACCATGCGCAATTCCAGCGAGGCGGTGCGCCCGAGAATGGCCTTGACCTGGGCCGGATCCTGCACTCCGGGCAACTGCACCACGATGCGGTCGGCACCCTGCTGCTGGATCACCGGTTCGGCCACGCCCAGGGCATTGACGCGGTTGTTGAAGGTGGTGATGTTCTGCCTGATCGCGCTTTCCTGCACCCGGCGTTCGGCCTCCGGCTTGATGGTCGCGGTGAGCTTGAGGTCGGCGCCGTCGTTGCCGTCTTGCAGGGCCAGATCGGCGATGGCGTCGGTAATCGCCGCCTTGGCGCGGGTGCGCGTGGCTTCATCGCGAAACTTGATGATGATCGCACCGGACTGGCGGTCGATGCCGTTGTGGCGCACGTTCTTGTCGCGCAAGAGGGTGCGCAGGTCACCGGTCAAGGCGTCCAGGCGCTTGGTCAGCGCCGCTTTCATGTCGACCTGATAGAGGAAATGGACGCCGCCGCGCAGGTCCAGGCCCAGATACATCGGCAGCGCGCGCAGGCTGGTCAACCATTTTGGGGAATTCGACAGCAGGTTGAGCGCCACTGTGTAGGGCTCGTCGCGGTCTTCCGGATTGGGTTTTTTCTTGTCCGGATTGAGTGCGCTGTCGAGCAGGTCGCGCGCCTTCAACTGCGTATCGGTGTCGCGAAAGCGCGCCTTGATGCTGTTGGCATCGAAGAACAGGCCCGTGCTCTCGATCGCCGCGCCCTTCAAGACCGCTTCGACGCGGGTGCGCAGGGTATCGTCAACCTTGATGGTCGCCTTGGCGCTCGATACCTGCACCGCCGGCGCTTCGCCGAAAAAATTGGGCGTGGTGTAGATCAGCCCCAGCAACAAGGCCAGGCCGATGATCAGGTATTTCCAGAATGGGTATCGGTTCATGTCGCTTAGAGGCTCCTGGCCTTGGCCGCCTGTGCCCGTGGGCGGGAAGACGCGGCACCGGGTGCCGCGCTGCTTGGCTTCCTGGCACCGTTCAAGCGGTGCCAGCGGGCGCTAAAGGCTCTTCATTGTGCCCTTGGGCAGCAGGGTCTGCACCGCCACCCGCTGCACCATGATCGCGGTGTTGTCGGCGATCTCGACGGTGATGTAGGAATCGCTTACCTTGGTGATGCGCCCGAGAATGCCGCCGGCGGACACGACTTCATCGCCGACCTTGAGCGCCTCGACCATCAGCTTCTGCTCCTTCTGGCGCTTCATTTGCGGCCGGATCATCATGAAGTAAAGCAGCACGAACATGAGGACGATGGGCAACAGGCCCATCAAGCCATCGGTGGCGCCAGCGGCGGCCGGTGCTTGCGCATAAGCAGAGGAAATCAGCACGGGAAACTCCAGAAAAGTCTTTTCAAATTAGCCAAGAATTTTAGCACGCCGGCCCGGCAGCCAATGGCTGTGTGGGCATTCAAGGCGCAATTCCGACCCGTTCACGCGCGAAGCGTGCGCGAAAGGCTGCGAAGGCCCCGGCTTCAATGGCCTCGCGCATTTCGCGCATCAGCGTCTGGTAATAGTGAAGGTTGTGGATGGTGTTGAGCCGGGCGCCGAGAATTTCCCCCAGCTTGTGCAGATGGTGCAGGTAGGCGCGGGTGAAGTTGCGGCAGGTGTAGCAGGTGCAGGTCTGGTCCGGCGGGCGGGTGTCCATCTTGTAGCGTGCGTTTTTCAGGCGAATGTCGCCGAAGCGGGTGAACAGGTGGCCGTTACGCGCATGGCGCGTGGGCATGACGCAATCGAACATGTCGATCCCGGCGGCCACGCCGGTGACCAGGTCCTCAGGCGTGCCCACGCCCATCAGGTAACGCGGCTTGTCGGCCGGCAGGCGCGGGGTGGTGTGATCGAGAATGCGCAACATGTCTTCCTTCGGCTCGCCCACCGACAGGCCGCCGATGGCGTAGCCGAAAAAGCCGATGTCGGTCAGGCCGCTCAAGGAGGCGTCGCGCAGGGATTCATACATGCCGCCTTGCACAATGCCGAACAGCGCATTGGGGTTCTCAAGGCGGTCGAATTCGTCGCGGCTGCGCCGCGCCCAGCGCAGCGAAAGTTGCATCGAAATCCTCGCCTCGACCTCGGTGGCCGGGCGGCCGTCGATCTCGTAGGGCGTGCATTCGTCGAAAATCATCACGACGTCCGAATTGAGGGTGCGCTGGACGCGCATGGACGCCTCCGGCGTTAAAAAAAGGCGGTCGCCGTTGACCGGTGAGGCGAAATGCACCCCTTCCTCGCTGATTTTGCGCAAGTCACCCAGGCTCCACACCTGGAATCCGCCGGAATCGGTGAGGATGGCGTGGTCCCAGCCCATGAAGCGGTGCAGTCCGCCGTGCGCCGCAATGACCTCAAGGCCGGGGCGCAGCCACAGGTGGAAGGTGTTGCCGAGCACGATTTTCGCGCCGATTTCCTCCAGTTCGGCCGGCGTCATCGCCTTGACCGTGCCGTAAGTGCCGACCGGCATGAAAACCGGGGTTTCGACGCTGCCGTGATTGAGGCTGAGGGTGCCGCGGCGGGCAAGGGCGTCGGTATTGCGCAGTTCAAATCGCATGGCAGGTGGTGCCGGCGCGGGTGTTTGTGCAATGCTGGCAGTCCTTACAGTAAGTCATTGGGAGGGGCTCTTTCGTAGTAGGGTCTGCCTGGCGGACAAGCGCATCCCATATCGATGCCGAAGCTTCGGTTTGAATCCGTTGGGTGCTTGCCGAAAAAGCGGATTATGCAGCAGGCGCTGGTGTGCAGAACTCGCTGAAACCGGTGGGTTTGGGGTTTTTGACGAACTTGGCCGAGTCCTGCTGTTGGAGGAACACTGAACAAGTCCGTAAGCCAAGAAAGTCCCTCTCGCAGAGCGTTGAATCGAAAGAAATCTTTGTTCGCGGATTCAAATGCCAGGGACTTGTTCAGCGTTTTCTTGGGCGGCAATGAGACTTTTCCGGCGCCATACGCATTCAGGCTCGGCGACCCTGTCGGCAACTGCGGCAATTCCTTCAGGGAACTGTCTTGCGGTAACAAGAATCAACAATGCAATACCTGCCCAAAACGGCGGTTGTGCTCGAAAATGGCTACCTTCCGCGAATTTGCTGCCGTTAACCCATATAACTTGGCCCGCGCCGGGCCGGGCTTTGCAGGTGCCAAACCTTGCAAGAATGGAACAATGGTTAATTGGTCTTTGAACCCCATACTTGGCTTCTCAGGATTGCGTCTCGCGGCCCTGCTTGCCGCGAGCGCCTTGCTGTGTTTTTCGGGCAGCGCCTTGGCCTCGGCTGAGAAAGCCGCAGTGTTTTATGAGGACGCACTAAAGCGGTTTGAGCGCGACGATGTTGAAGGCGCTATCGTGCAGCTAAAGAATTCGCTCCGGCAGAACAACAAGCTGCTGGCCGCGCACATGCTATTGGGCAAGTCGCTTGTGCGCAGCGGCGATTTCAAAGGCGCGGAGGCGGCGTTTGAAGAGGCCCTCAAGCAGGGCGTCAGCCGTGCCGAGGTGGCCATGCCGCTGGGCCGGATTTACATCGCGCTGGGCAAGCCTGCCCTGGCCGTCGAGCGCTTTTCGCCGGTTGGCATGCTGGCATCCCAGCAGGTCGCCGTACTGGCCATGCGCGGTACTGCCCATTTCGAAATGGGCAATCCGCGCGAGGCAGCGCGCTCGTTCGAAGAGGCGCGCAAGATCGACCCGAAATCCGCACTGCCACTGATCGAGGAAATTCCGACTCTTTTGCTCACCGGGCAGAAAGACCGCGCACGCGCCTTGGCTGTGAGCGCGATCGCGCTCGATCCCAAGAACGCGTCCGCCTGGAACATGCAGGCGTCGGTGCTGCATGATGCGCTTGACATGAACGGCGCGCTTGCGGCCTATAACCAGGCTTTGGCGCTCGAGCCGCGCCATGTCGATGCGCGGGTGGCGCGCGCCGCGGTGCTGCTGGATTTGGGGCGTGAAGCGGACGCGGCCAAAGATCTCGAGTTTCTGGTCGACAACGCACCCGAGGAACCGCGTGCGGCGTACTTGCGCGCGATGCTTTCATCCAAGAAGCGCGACGAGGTTTCGGCCAAGAAACATCTGGGCGAAGCCGCGAGTGTCATTGATGCCCTGCCAAAGACATGGCTTGTCAACCGCGAACAATTGATGATGCTGGCGGCGCTGTCGCATCATGGCCTGGGCAACCTGCAGAAGTCGCGCGAGTACCTCGACATCATACTTGCGCGCAATCCGAAAAACGATTCCGCCAGAAAATTGCTGGCATCGATTTTTGTGCAGACGCGTGATTACGCACGCGCCATGCCGCTGCTGGAGTCGTTGCGCAAGAGCTATGGTGACGATCCGCAGCTACTGTACCAATTGGGGTCGGCCTATCTGGGCCAGCGGCGTTATCTGCTCGCAGTGGAGTTGCTCGAGCGCTCGGTGGCGCGTACCGGGGCGGCCGAAGCTAGCCGCGCGCTGGCTTTCAGCCAGGTCGGACTGGGGCGTGACGATATTGGCCAGGCGATACTCGAAAAAGTGTTTGCCGCAAATGCGGGCGATGCCGAGGCCGGGATGGCGCTGGCTACGCTCTACAGGCGGCGCGGCGACGCGCAAAAAGCGCTCAAGACTGCCGAGGCGATGGTCAAGCGTGCGCCCACAAGCCTGGCATTGCTGAACTTTCTGGGAAGCGTCAAGGCGGCCAATGGCGACAAGGCCGGCGCCCGTGCGGCGTACGAACAGGTGCTGACGCGCGCGCCGCGGTTTCGGCCGGCCATCCTCAACCTGGTAAAACTTGATGCCGCCGAGGGCAAATTTGATCAGGGGCGCAAACGCGTTGGCGATATTCTCGCCAAGGACAATGCCGACATCGACACCCTCTACGAACTGGGTATGCTGGAGCAGCGCGCGGCTCGTCCGGCGGAAGCCGAGCGGCATTTGAGGAAAGCCAGTGAAGCACAGCGGCGCGATACGCGGCCCGGTCTGGCGCTGGTTGACTTGCTGATTTCCCGCAAGCAAGCCGACCAGGCGGTGACTGCGGCGAAGGAATTGGCATCGAAGTTTCCGGATGACCTGGGTATCCAGTTGGCGCTGGCGCGTAGCCATACTGCCGTCGGCGACCGTGGCAACGCCCGCAGTGTCCTGCAGGGTGCGACCCGAATCGCGGAATTCGATACGGATCTGCAGGTGGCTATCGGCCGGATGCAATTGCAGGCGGCCAACCCCGATGGTGCAGCCTATAACGTGCAAAAAGCTTTGCAGGGGCGCCCGGACGACCTCGAAGCCCTGGTCCTGGCGGTCGACGCCGAGATGCAGCGCAAAGATGCGGCCAAGGCCGATGCCGCACTCAAGACATTGAGCGCAAAGCATCCAAACCGGATCGAGACGGTCTTGGCCACCGCGGAAGTGGCCCTGGCGCGTGGCCAGCACCAGTTGGCGATCACCGGCTATCGTGCGGCACTGGCGCGCCAGGAATCGACCGCTGTTGCCTTGCGCCTGGTGCAGGCGCATTTCGAGGCCGGCGAGGCGGCGAAGGCGGCCGCCTTCCTGGAAACCTGGGTGGCCAAGCGGCCGAGCGACATCATTGCATTGAAAGCGCTGGCCGAGGCGCAGCACCGGGCGGGTCAGCTTCCTGCTGCGCGCCTGAACTACACCAAGGCCCTGGCGACCGATGGTGATGACGCGCCAATGCTCAACAATTTCGCCAATCTGCTGCACAAACTGGGAGATGTGGGTGCCCAGGCGGCCGCCGAAAAGGCTGTCAAGCTGGCGCCGGAAAACCCGGCGTTCGCGGACACGCTCGGCTGGATTCTGGTGCAAAAGGGCGAGGTCGAAGCCGGCGTGCGTTATTTGCGTGAGGCGCGCCTGCGCAGCCCCGAGAATGCCGAAATCCGTTTTCACCTGGCTTTTGCGTTGGCTAAAATGGGCCGCAAGAGCGAGGCGCGTGATGAACTGGCGGCTGCGCTGAAGGGCAAAGATACGGTTCTTGCGTCGGAAGAAGTTGCGAAACTGAGCCGCGAGCTCGGCATGTAGCGACCTGCAAGTGTCGGAAAAATTTACAGGTCAACGATTCGTCGCGATCTCGTTTTATGTAACCATCTGATTTTAATGCATAAAAATTATGTGGCCCAAAGGTTGCTTAAGCTGTAGGAAGATTCATTGAAAGGTTTGAACATGAAACATATTCTTGGTGGCATCGCGGCAGTGCTTGCTCTGGTTGCTGCAGCACCTGTTGTGGCCTCTACCAGCTGGAGCTTTACCACAAGCACGACGTGCACTCACCCAGGTTGCTCGAACGTCGCGAGCAACGCGGCGGTAGGCTTGGGCACTGGCGCCGGCACGGCGAGTTTGACCGCGGCAGGGTGGTCCAACACCAACGGCAGTGGACTCAACCCGGACACTTACCTACTGGAAACCGCGTACCAGACCTCGGTATTTGGGAGCAGCGGCTTGGGGATTTACAACAAGGACGGTTGTGCATTGGCGGGTGCGGCGACAAATTGCGACAATGCCGAGGGTACAAGTCCCGAGCATTCGACCGACAACAATCAGCGCTACGACATGATCCTGCTGACTTTTTCGAAGCAAGTGAGTTTGCGTCAGGTCACCATTGGCTGGTTCCAAACGGATTCTGACATCTCGGTGCTGGCGTTTGGCGCAGTGGGCAATCCCGGCAACGGCAACGTTCTAAACGACGGCAGTTTGGCCACCAAGTCCTGGAGCACGCTCACGGGTTGGACCGCGATTGGCAGTTATTCCAATGTGGGCGTAGTTAATGGCTCCCCTAGTCTTAATACTCCGACAGACATCAATGCGAACAAACTTTACTCTTCGCAATGGCTGGTCGGTGCCTACAACCCGATCGCTGATCCCGCCAACGCGGGTTGGACAACCGGCAACGACTACGTGAAACTCAAGACCTTCGGTGGCTGCGTCTTCGGCGATACCACGTCCACGGGTTGTACGAATCCACCAAGCGGGCAGGTGCCTGAGCCAGGCTCGCTGGCACTGCTGGGCTTGGCGCTGGCCGGGATGGTGTCACTGCGCCGCCGCAAGAATAGCTAGTCCGCCTGGAGTAATTGCAGTTTGGCGCGAACGGCACTCTCGGGTGCCGTTCTTGCATTGTGGGCCAAGGGTCGATAGTGTTCAGCGTGGTCCTGGACGCTACCTATGGGATTGCACCGTTGCTGGCAGGTTGCCGGAAGCATGTAAGCGCGTGAGCGCGTGAGCGCGCCTCAATTGGCCAGCCATTGATGTGATCTGACTCGAGGTTGGATGGCGCGTGGCCCTTGACAGGACCCGGAATGCCACCACTGTGAGAACGCGCGAGTCAGTGCAGAAACGAATGCGATACCGCGATCAAGCCGACGCCGGCCG
>CAYYFR010000062.1:26999-28578 GCA_964470865.1 uncultured Burkholderiales bacterium
CGCGCGAGTCAGTGCAGAAACGAATGCGATACCGCGATCAAGCCGACGCCGGCCGCCACCATCACCACCTGCCAGGTCGATGATTCGGTATCCGCGCGGCGTTGCATCCACGGGATCAGATCGGCCACGGCAATATAGATGAAGCTCGAAGCCGCCAGCACGATTACATACGGAATCGCCTCCTGAGCGCCTGCCAGCGCAAAGTAGCCGACCAGACCGCCCACCACTGAAGCGAGGCTGGCGATTGCGTTGTAGGTGAGTGCTCGCCTGCGCGTATATCCTGCATTGAGGAGCACGATGAAATCTCCGGCTTCCTGCGGCACTTCGTGGGCGATGATGCCAAGCGTGGTGATAAAGCCCAGCCACGGGTCAGCCATGAATGCTGCGGCGATCAAGATGCCGTCGGCGAAGTTGTGCAGGGAATCGCCCACCAGGATGAGCAGGCCGCTCTTGCCCGCCTCGTGTGCATCGAAGCCGTGCTCGTGGCCGTGGCCATCGTGCTCGTGATGATGGCTGTGGCGCCACAGCGAGACCTTTTCGAGCAGGAAAAACGCCAACAGGCCCGCCAACAGGGCAGCAAACAGCGCGTGGGCGTCGATGTTGAAGCTGAAGGCGTGCGGCAGCAGTTCGAGGAAGGCCGCCCCCAGCAGCACCCCGGCGGAAAAGCTCACCAGGCGCTGCACCAGGGGGCCCAGCACCTTGAAGGTGATCAACCCGGCCACCATTACCGAGAGCACGCCACCGGCGACGGTGGCTGCGATGATGTAGAGTAAAGTCACGTTCGATATGCGCTGTTAAAGCCAGCGATTATCCGATAATTTGTGTTTTCCCCGTCATGGATCAGGTAACTAATGCAAAGCAGTTGCAGTAATGATGGACCTGAGTTGTGTTTTTGCAACACTTGCATGAACGCCCGGGCAGTGGCAGATGCCGTTTGCTCAACACTCTTGTTCGATCCTGACGGCCTGCCCGCATGAAGCCGCCCGCCGCTCTGCGTGAACTGGTCGAGGCGCTGCGCGTGTTGCCCGGCGTCGGGCCAAAGTCGGCGCAGCGCATGGCGTTCCATCTGTTGCAGCATGACCGTCCGGGCGCGCTGCGTCTGGCGCATTCACTGGCAGAGGCCGCGCAGCGCATGCAGCACTGCCGCCTGTGCAACAGTTTCACCGAAACCGAGCTGTGTGACCTGTGCGACGCCAGCGGCAGCGGGCGGCGCGATGCCACGCAGCTATGCGTGGTGGAAACCCCGGCGGATTTGGGCATGATGGAGCAGACCCAAGCCTATCGCGGCTTGTATTTCGTGCTGATGGGCCGTATTTCGCCGCTCGATGGCATCGGGCCGAAGGAGGTTGGCGTCGAGCGCCTGATCGCGCGCGCCTGCGACAGTGTGGTCCGCGAAGTGGTGCTGGCAACCAATTTCACGCACGAGGGTGAGGCCACGGCGCATTACCTTTCCGAGGCCTTGAAAGCGCGCGGCCTCAAGGTCACGCGCCTGGCGCGCGGCGTGCCGGTAGGCAGCGAGCTTGAGTACGTCGACCCGGGTACCATCGCGCATGCGTTTCAAGATCGGCGCGATACCTGA
>CAYYFR010000063.1:0-28091 GCA_964470865.1 uncultured Burkholderiales bacterium
CGACAAGACCATCCGCGAGCGCCAGATCACCGGGGTATAAGCCCAGGCCAGCGCCTGCACCACCGCAACTGCGGATGGTGCGGGCCACTACACCGCGAACAACAGGCCGCCCTTGTCCTCCGCCGCCGGTTTCATCGCGGTCAAATCGATTCCCGGATAGTGGCGGATCGCCTCGTAGAACACGCGCAAATAAGGTCGCACCGTATCGCCCAGGTCGGCGGCCATGGCCTCGGCGAAGTCGGCGAAGCCGCGCACCCCGGCCTCGATGTGCAGGCAGGCGGCCACCAGCCCTGTGGTGAATAGTTGGTCCGCCCCCGCGGCGTCGGCAGCGGTTACGCCATCCACTTGTGCCTCGACGACCTCCGCCGCAACATCTTCCATGCCTGCGGCCAACGCTTCTTCAATTGATCCCGGCAGGGGAAAATCCCGTATCTGGCCCAGTGTTGCCACCGCCATCACGCCAGCGGCGCCATCGAACCCGCTCAGGCGCGAGCGTGCGGCAACCGCCATATAGCCGCGCTGCAAATCACAAAGCTTGATGCGCCTGGCATTGTCTTCACCGAACTCACAGCCTAACCGGCGCAGCACGAAACGCGCTGCCGGCCGGAACACCAGGTGGCCGGCGCGAAACGCGCTGGTGAAAGTGCGCGCGATGGCGCGTGTGAGTTCGGCCGTTGTCGGTGCGCGGCGCGTGCGCTCCACTGCGGCACGCACCAGCTGGTCGGTGACCGGGTCTTCCTGCAGCCTGTGCAACAGGGCAAACAGAGTCGGACATTGCGCACGCGACTGTTCGTACAGGCGCTTTTGCTCTTGCAGCGGCAGCCTTTGCAGTCGCGCCCTTGCGCGATCGATGCCTTCGCGCAAGACCTGGCGCGGGTCGGTGTCAAGTGTCGGCGAGGCATGCGGGAAAATACCGATTGAGCGATTCATGGGGTCCGGTCAGCTTGATCTCCGAGGCAAGGCCCGATTATCCGCCAACCACAGACAAAGCGAAACAACACGAGCAGCGATGCGCAGGCACGCGGCGGCGCTCGCCATCACGCCTTTAACGCGAGGCGATGCGCGCATGGCCTCAAGTTTGAGTGACCGACACGCGCTGACGCGCTGCGGCGCCGTGAGCGCTTCTCGACGGCTTACGCAAACAGACGCAACTGCGACTACTCCCCCGGAATCCGCGGCGCATGCAGTTGCACCGGTTTGGCGGCACGCTTGCGCATGCGGATATTGAGCATTTCAACGCCCAGCGAGAAGGCCATCGCGAAGTACACATAGCCCTTTGGTAAATGGTGCCCGAAGCCCTCGGCCACCAGCACGGTGCCGACGATCGCCAGGAACGAGAGCGCCAGCATCTTGATGGTCGGGTGGTCGGAGACGAAACGGCCGATCGGCCCGGCGAACAGCATCATCAGCGCCACCGACGCCATCACCGCGGCGATCATCACGCGCACATCGTCGACCATGCCCACTGCGGTGATGATCGAATCGAGCGAAAACACCAGGTCGATGATCATGATCTGCAGGATCACCGCGGCGAAGGTGGCCTTGACCGCAGTCGATGCGTGCGCTTCCTCGCCTTCGAGCGATTGATGGATCTCCACCGTACTCTTCCAGATCAGGAACAGGCCGCCCAAGATCAGGATCAGGTCGCGGCCGGAGATATCGTGGCCGAAAATCGCGAACAGCGGCGTCACCAGGCCGACGATCCAGGCCAGCACCAGCAACAGGCCGATGCGCATGAACATGGCCATGAAAAGCCCGATGCGCCGCGCGAATTCGCGTTTTTCCTTTGGCAGCTTGTCAACCAGGATCGAGATGAAAATGATGTTGTCGATCCCCAGCACCAGTTCGAGCGCGGTCAGGGTGGCGAAAGCGATCCAGGCCTGCGGGTCGGTCAGCAGTTCAAGCATTTGGGATTCAAACCGGGTTCAAGAGTGGCCGCAGCATACAGGATGCGATCGAGCACAAAGCGCACGCAGACAGCGATAATGCCGATCTGCGAACTTCGCCCCATGGTCCGGGCGATCGCCCGGTTGCCGCCTTGGACGGCGCCGCGCAAGGGATCGGGAATCTTTCGTTTGGCATGCAACACCCACAATAAGGGAAGCAACATGAAAGCTTTGGTTCTGCGCCAGCACGGCAGCCTTCAGAATCTTGAATACATCACCGACCATCCGATGCCGGTGGTCAGTGAAGGGCATGTGATCATCAAGGTCGGTGCCTCGTCCTTCAACTACCACGACGTGTTCACCGTCAAGGGCATGCCGGGCATCAAGGTGCCGCTGCCGGTGGTGATCGGCCTGGACATGGCCGGCGAGATCGTCGAAGTGGGCACCGGAGTATCCGGCTGGAGCAAGGGCGACCGCGTGCTGGTCAATCCGCTCAACAAGACCAAAGGCCTGATGGGCGAGATGCTCGATGGAGGCATGGCCGAATACTGCCTGGTGGCGGCCGAGCAGTTGATCGGCATGCCGGCCGGCGTCTCCTTCGCCGACGCCGCCGCCCTGCCGGTGGCCTATGGCACCGCCCACCGCATGCTGGTGACGCACCAGACCGTGAAGAAGGGCGATCGCGTGCTGGTGCTGGGCGCCTCCGGTGGCGTCGGCACCGGCTGCGTGATCCTGGCCAAGATGCTTGGTGCCGAGGTGATCGCCTGCGCCAGCAGTGCCGACAAGCTCAAGCGCCTGACCGAGATCGGCGCCGACCATGCGATCAACTACAAGGATGTCGACTTCTCCAAATGGGCGGTCGAAAAATACGGCAAGCCGCAGCGCCGCAGCTACGAAGGCGGCGTCGACGTGGTCATCAACTTCACCGGCGGCGACACCTGGGTGCCTTCGCTGAAGTGCTTGAAGCGCGGCGGCACGCTGCTGGTGTGTGGCGCCACCGCCGGCCATGATCCGCAGGAAGACCTGCGCTACGTGTGGAGCTTCGAGCTCAAGATCGTAGGCTCGAACAGTTTCTACATCGAGAACCTGACGGCGCTGATGGACATGATCGCCAAGGGCGAAATGAAGCCCCTGATCGACAAGAACCTGCCGCTTGCCGAAGCGCGTGAAGGCCTGCGCCTGATCGCCGATCGCGAAGTCATCGGCAAAGTCGTCATCACCCCTTGAAACGGATCGGGAATTCCATGAGCGAAGAAAAGCTGACAGCCGCGCAAGTCGAGGAAAAGCTCCGGCGCGGCCCGTATCACCAGTGGCTGGGACTGAAGGTTGTTTCAGTCGGCGAAGGCGAGATCGAACTGACCGCCACCTGGCGTGAGGAGTGGGTGGTCAACCCGGATCGCAAATACACCCACGGCGGCATCCTCGCCGCCTTGGTCGACCTGACGGCCGACTGGGCGCTGGTTTCCAGAACCGGGCGCGGTGTGCCCACCATCGACCTGCGCGTCGACTACCACCGCGCCGCCATGCCCGGCGACTTGACCGCCAGGGGCAAGGTCATCAAGTTCGGCAGCCAGTTCAGCGTTGCCGAAGCGCAGGTATTCGACCAGGATGGTGCGCTGTGCGCCAGCGGCCGCGGGGTCTATTCGACCGCCCCACCGCCGCCGCCGAAAGCCTGAGCATGCGCACCGGTTCGGCTGGCACAGCATAGGCCTTTGGCCGCACTGAAGCACTTCTTTCCCGCGATTGCCCGTGCCGCGATTCCATAACCTGGGCGACCTGATTCGCCGCGACCGCGACGCGGACCTTCTGGCGATAGTCGATCTGGGCGGCGCGATCGCACCACGCGAATTTACCTATCGCGCACTCGATGCCATGGCCAATGCCGTGGCGCGCGGCTTGCTCGCATGCGGCTACGCGCGCGGCGAGCGTATCGGCATCCTGGCCGCCAACCGGGTCGAAAACCTGGCCGCCTATTACGGCATCATGCGCGCCGGCCTGGTGGCGGTGCCGGTGAATTTCAAGTTCCCGCCGGCGATGGTCAGGTTCGTGCTTGAAGATGCCGATGCGCGCATGGTGTTTTGCGACGCCGCACGCAGGAGTGCAGTCCCCGACGGCATGCCGGCGATCACTTTCGATCAGGCAGGCGCGCAGGGCTTCGACGCCTTGCTCGATCCCGGACCGTTCGAGGCCGTCACGCCCGGGCCCGATGAAGTGGCGATGTTTCTCTATACCTCGGGCTCGACCGGCAAACCCAAGGGCGTGATGCTGTCGCACCAGAGCCATATCTGGGTCGCCAGGACACGCCTGGGCGACAACGACTGGTCGCGTCACCGCTATCTGATTGCAGCGCCGCTTTATCACATGAACGCGCTGGCCCTGGCCAAGCTGGCCTCGATGGCGCACGCCACCATCGTGCTGCTGCCGCAATTCAGCGCTGCGGCCTATATCGAGGCGATCGAAAGGTATCGCTGCACCTGGCTTACCGCAGTGCCGCCGATGGTGGCGATGATGCTCGAGGAAAGGGATCGGCTCGCACGCACCGATCTGTCGTCGGTGGAATGCCTGCGCATGGGCTCGGCGCCGGTCTCACCCAGCCTGATGGCGGCGATTCGCGAGGTCTTGCCCGACACCCAGGTGATGAACGCCTTCGGCACCACCGAGGCCGGTCCGGTGGTATTCGGCGCGCATCCGCGAGGCCTGGCGCAACCGGAGCTTTCAGTCGGCTGCGCCCATGCGGCGGTGGCCTTGCGCCTGGGCGATGCCGACAGGCCGGGCGCCGCGCAGGGTGTGCTGCAAATGCGCTCGCCGGCGCTGATGCTGGGCTATCACAAGGGTGCAATGCGCAACCCGCCGCTGCATCCGCCCTTCACCGATGACGGCTACTACATCACCGGCGACGTGTTTCGACGTGACCAGGACGGCTTCTATTTCTTTGTCGGCCGCAGCGACGACATGTTCGTCTCTGGCGGCGAAAACATCTATCCGGGTGAAGTCGAAAAATTGCTCGAAAGCCACCCGGCGGTGCAACAGGCCGCAGTAGTGCCGGTGGCCGACGCGATCAAGGGCCAGAAGCCGGCCGCATTCGTGATCCGGCGCAGCGACAGCGCCGTCAGCGAAGACACGCTCAAGGCGCACGCCCTGGCCAACGCGCCGGCCTATCAGCATCCGCGCTGGATCTGGTTTGTCGATGCCTTGCCGCTGGCCAGCACCAACAAGATCGATCGCGCGGCATTGATCGCTGAAGCTGCGTGGCGCGTGCGCGACAGCGCGGCATGAAGCGCGACCGCGCCGCTACGGTTGCCACGCGATCGAAGACTGGCGCGTCGATCGATGCACTGCGTGCAAACCGCGCTGGCAGCGGCGCAACAGCGCTGCCACACCAACGCGCCATCGTCTATTCGGGCTGCAAGCCGATCTCCTTGACCAGCTTGCTCCAGCGCGTGCGCTCGGCGGCCAGAAACTCGTTGCGCGCCTCCGGCGTGCCGGGGTCGAGCACCAGCCCGAGGTCACGCAGGCGCTGCGCCACCTCGGGCTCGTGCCTGGCGTCGCAAAAGGCGGGGCCCGTTTGCCACGCATTTCCGTGCATCGCGCCAAGCGGAACCATAAAACCGGCCATGTAGAATGCGACGATGCGAACAGCGAGCCCGCGCAAGCCTCGAAACCTTGTCAAGACTGCATCCGGTGCACGCCGCCGGCCATGATCGAGCGCAGCGCATGAACGCCCCGAAAGCCTTCAAGGCGCCGGACTGGCAGCAGATCATCGACAGCTTGTATCTCGCTTCCGACCGCGACCTGGTGCGGCTGCGCGTCGCCATCGATGCCATCCTGCTCGACCCGCAACGCATCGCCGAAATCCGCCGCCGCCTGTCGATCGGCCAGCTGGTGCATTACCTGAGCGAGCGCCAGAACCGCGTCAATCATGGCTGTATCATCGAATTGATGGCCGACCAGGTGCTGATCGAAGCCGCCGACCAGAAACTGCGCTGGCTGCATTACGCGTCGATTCAGCTGGACCCGCCGGTGGCCCGCGCCGCCGCGCCGACCCTGGCCGGCGGCAAAGCCTTCGCCGTTGGCGACCGTGTGAGCTTCGAGGATCGCGACCTGGTGCACCGCTTCGGCGTGATTCAGCGCATCAACCGCAAGACCGCGACGGTGCGGCGCGAAAACGGTGTCCTGCGCGTGCCCTACCCCCAGTTGCGCCGCGTGGTCGACCTCTGATCCTGGCGCGGCACTACACTGCCGCGGTGAACGGCTCCCGACTGCGGCACACCCCCTGCGACAATCCCGGCTGGTCGATACATTGGCCGGCTGTCGGCGCGCTGCTGGCCGCCGCTCTGGCCGCGAGCGGCGCGCTGGCGCAATTCGTGGCAATCGACCTGGGCACCCTCGAAGGCAACGGCTGGCAGGCCGAACGGGTGCGCGTTGCCTTTGTTGCTGGCGGCGGCGCGCGCGTGGACATCGGCGCCTTCGCGGGCTTCGGCCAGAAGCTCGCCGCAGTACGCCTTGAATGCGCGCGCTTTGCCGCTCTGCGCGGCGTCTGGCGCTGCGACGACGGCGTGCTGCAAGGCCCGGAAAAACTCGCCGTCTCGTTTGCCTACACTCCCGCGCAACGCAGCCTCGTGCTGGCACTGGCCACCACCGACGGCGAATCCTGGCAACTGGAACAGGCCGGCGACGCATTCACGCTCAAGCTCGCCCGCGCACAACTGGTGCGGGTGACGCCGTGGCTGCCAGGCACGATCAAGCCAAGCGCCGGGCGCTTGAGCGGCATGCTGCATATGGCGCCCGGGGGATTCAATGCCGAACTGGCATTTGAGGGCGCCGCCTTCGCCGATGCAAGCGGCCTCACGGCCGGCGAAAACCTGGCCGGAACGCTGGCGCTTGAAGCCAGGCAGGACGGCGGCGCCTGGCGCTGGAACACGCGTCTCAAATGGGACACCGGCGCCTTGCTGATCGATCCTGTGTATGTGGCCGAAGCCGGACATCAGCTGACAGCCGCGGGCAGCCTCAAGGACACGCATCTGGAAATCGACAGTGCGCGCCTCGACTGGCGCGCGCTGGGCCGCATCGATGGCAAGGCGGGGATCGATACCGCAACCTGGGCGCTGCGTCACTGGGCCATCGAAAGCAGCGAACTGGATCTCGCGGACATGCGCGCGCTGCTGCCGCAGACCTGGCTGGAACAGCATGGCCTGGCGGACCTTTCGCTGCGCGGCAGGGCCCGCCTTGCAGCCAGCGCCAGGGCTGGCGCGGCAGGAATGGAGTCCGTGCGCATTGGTCTCAAAGAAGCCAAGCTTGATGCGCCGGCGCGCCGCATCGGCGTTGACGGCATCGATCTCGATTTTGAGTACCGGACGGGCGGCGCCACGCCGTTCCGCCTGGACATTGCGCAGGCGCGCCTCAAGGGCCTGGAGTTGGGGCCGGTGAGCGCACGCGGCGAAGTGCGTGACGAACGTCTGGCGATCGCCAATCTGATCATTCCGCTACTTGACGGCGTGCTGGCCTTGAACGAAATCGAGATCGGCCGCTTGGCCGGCCGCTGGCGCGCGCAGTTGCGCGGCGCGTTCACCCCGCTTTCGATGCAGCGCCTGACCGCCGCACTCGACTGGCACCCGATGAGCGGCAGCATTTCGGCCGTGTTGCCGCAGATGAACTATGTGGAATCCGCGTCCGGGTCAACGTTTTCGGTTGACGGTGCGTTGTTGTTCAAGGTATTCGGCGGCGACGCCAGCGTTGACGGCATCCGCATCGACAACCCGTTCGGTCGCACGCCACGCCTGGCTGCCAACCTGAAGCTTAGCGGGCTCGATCTCGAAACCATGACCGGCGCGGTCAAGTTCGGCAGCATCACCGGGCGCATCGATATCAACCTGGAAAATCTGGAAATGGAAAACTGGCAACCGCTTTCGTTCGATGCGCACATAGCCACCAGCCCCGGCGATTTCAGAAAGCGCATCAGCCAGCGCGCGGTGCAGAACATTTCCGCGATCGGCGGCGCCGGTGCCGGCGCCGCCATTCAGGCCAGTTTCATGCGATTTTTCGATACCTTCGGTTACGAGCGGCTCGGGCTTTCATGCCGCCTGCGCAATGGCGTGTGCGAAATGGGCGGTATCGACCGCGCCGGCGGCGGCTACACCATCGTCAAGGGCGGCGGCCTGCCTGCGCTCAATGTGGTTGGTTACAATCGATTCGTCGGCTGGCAGGAAATGCTCGACCGCATCCAGGCGGTAATTGAAGGCAACTCGAAAATGGTGGTGCAATGAATCCCGTTCACAAGCCGCGCCGTCTGTTGCTGCTGGCAGCAGTGTCAGGTCTGCTGATGCAGGGCGCCTGCGTCACCATCAACATCTATTTCCCCGCGGCTGCCGCCGAAAAAGCGGCCGATCGCATCATCGAAGAGGTGTACAACCTGCGCCGCGACGGCGCACCCGCATCGGCGCCGGGCAGCGGCGCGCCCAAACCAGCCGCACCAGCGCCACCGAAGTGAAGGAACGCACCGTGACCAAGATTCTGTTTGCCTGCCTGCTGGCTTGTGTGGCCACGCTGGCCTCTGCGCAAGCCAACCTCGAAATCAATACGCCGGCCATCAACAACCTGAAAAAGGCGATGACCGAGCGCCACGCGCAGCTTGGCCCGCACTATGCCAGCGGCGCAATCGGCATCGCGCGCGACGGCAGCATTGCGCTGGCCAATGCCAACGCGGTGCCGCTACCGCAACGCGCCGGTGTCGGCGGCCTGATCGCCGCCGAGAACACCGATCGCAGCGCGCTCTATCGCGAGATCGCGCGCGCCAACGGCAAGCCGGAGTGGGAGGCCGAGATCCGCAATACCTTCGGCCAGCGCTGGATCGAAAAGGCACAGCCCGGATGGAGCGTGCAGAACGCCGCCGGCCAATGGGTCAGGAAGTGAGTATCGAACTGCCGGCCGGACGCACACCGATTCTTTCGGTCGTGCCGATGCCTTCCGACTCCAACCAGCATGGCGATATTTTCGGCGGCTGGCTGATGAGCCAGGTCGATATCGCCGGCGGCGTGGCGGCGGCGCGCCGCGCGCGCGGCCGCGTCGCCACCGTGGCGGTCAATTCATTCACCTTCAAGCAACCGGTGCTGATCGGCGATGTGGTGCTGTTCTACGCCCAGGTGCTGAAGGTGGGCCGCACCTCGATCACGGTGGATGTCGAAGTGTTCGCGCAACGCAACCCGGCGGTGCTCGAAACGGTGAAGATCACCGAGGCCCAGCTGACCTATGTGGCAACAGACCAGGAACGGCGGCCACGGCAGGTGCCTGCGGAATAAGAAAACGCTGAACCAGTCCCTGCATCACGGCCCCTCGAACGGAGGTCTTCAATCAAATCGATACGACGTAAAACCGGATGTTGTTCCCTGCGGGCTTGTTCAGCGTTTCCACAGGCGCTGCGGCGCAAGCGTCAAGCCGGCTTGCGCGCCATCACGAACAGCAGCGAACCGAGCCCGGCAATAATCGCCAGCAGCGTGAATCCGGCGCGATAGTTGCCGGTGTAATCGGCCAGGACGCCGGCCACCAGCGGGCCGCCGACCTGGCCTATGGCGATGACGATCCCCGACAGGCCCATGATCATGCCAATGGAACTGCGCCCGAAGTAGTCGGCGCGAATCGCCTGCATGAAGGGGCCGCGCAGACCCCAGGCCACGCCGTGCAGCACCGCAAAGGCCAGCAGCATCGCACTGCCCGCCGCATAGGTGAGCATCAGCATGCCGGCTGCGTGCATCAGCATGCAGACGGCGGCGACGTAGCGTTTCTCGAAGCGGTCGCCGATGGCGTAGCCGAGAAACACCCCGCATACCTGGCCCAGGGTCATGATGGTGATCACCAGCGAAGCCCGCGCCACCGAGTAGCCCAAAGATTCCGTCATGTGCGAAATCGCATGCACGTTGACGGCCGTTACGATCAGGAGCGACACGCCATGACCCAGTGCCAGCAGCCAGAAAGCCGCGGTACGCAGCGCTTCACGGGTGGTGAATTCGCGCTGCGTCGGTGCCACGGGCGGGAATCCGGTTGCAGGCGGCGGCGGCGGCGCCAGGCCATCGACGGTTTCGCCATGATCCTCCGGGCGGCTCCTGATCACCCGCGCCAGCGGCAGGCCGACCACGATGATCAGTACACCGGAGCCAAAGGCCGCGGCGCGCCAGCCGAAGGTCTGCATCGCCCATGCCACCAGCGGCACCGCCAGCCCGCCGAACGCCAGGCCAAAGCCCATCGCCGACAAGGCCCGCGCGCGCTGCTTTTCGAACCATTGCACCACTGCTACGGTGAGCGGGAAATAGCCGCTGAAACTGGCGCCTACGGCGATCATCACGATGGCGCCGTAAAAACCGCTGATGGTTTCGATTTGCGACAGCACCATGAAGCCCATGCCGAGCACCACCATGCCGGCCACGATCATGCGTTGTGCGCCGGATCGATCGATCACCCATCCCAGGAGCGGGCCGAGCACGGCGGCCTCCAGCGATTGCAGCGCCGCCGCGCCGGACAGCGCGGTCTTGCTCCATCCCATCTGCTCGGACAGCACCGCGACATAGGCGCCGAAGGCCTGATGCAAGAGGCCGGCCTGCAGGCACTGGATGCCGGCGGCGGCGGCCACCATGCGCCAGCCATAGAAAATGTTCACGTTGTGGCCTGGTTTGCGGGAGCGCGCGACATTCGTCCTCAGGCGCGCGCCACTGCAGCGGCTTCGGCCACGGTGATACGGTGCAGCAAGCGCTGGTGGCCGTCATAGCCGCCGGTGGCCGCATGCACCAGGCAGCGGTTGTCCCACATCAGGAGCATGCCGCGCGACCATTGATGGCGATAGACGAACTCGGCGCGCGCCTGATGCGCGAACAACTCGGCCAGCAGCGCCGCCGCCTCTTCGTGCGGCATGCCCTCGATGCCGATGGTGTAGCCCGGGCTCACATAAAGAGCGGTGCGGCCGGTTTCCGGGTGGACGCGCGCGATCGGCTGGGTCTGGGTGGCAAGCGCGCCATCGGAGAACTTGATCGCCATCGAACGGCCGCGATCGTTCTCGCCGTACATGCCCTGGCGCGAATAGCCGCGCCGCGCGGAATGGATGCCCAGGCGCCCGCCAACGCGCGCGCGCAGCGCGGCCGGCAGTGCGTCCCAGGCCGCGTACTGGTTGGCGAACAGGGTATCGCCACCGACCGGCGGAATGATGTTGCCATAGAGCAACGTGGCCGCCGGGGGCTGCGGCAGGAAACTCCAGTCCGAATGCCATGACTCGGCGAATATCCTGGTTTTCTCGTCGGCGTCGCGGCGTACCTGCGCCACATGCGGATGCCCGGGCACGGATTCGAAAAACGGATCGTTGCCGAAAGGACCGATCAGGCCGGCAAAGCGCTCCAGGTCTTCCAGTTGCAAGTTTTGCTCGGGAAAGGCCAGCACCAGATGGGTGAGCCAGTGCTCACGCAGCGCCGCAACCTGGGCCTGATCGACTCGCCTCAAGTCGACGCCATGCACCAGCGCCCCGCACGGCGCGGCTTGCGCAATGACCTGCATCTGGATGACCCCCTGTTGTGTTTTCGCTACCTGACGCGCGACTGTACCAAACCGTACCCCTGGTTATCCACAAAAGCTGTGGATAACCCTCCGGCACGCTGCCCGGAAGCCGTTGGCAGAAGCCGAAGTCAAGAGGTTTGATGCCAAAGCGCGCAAGTGCTGGCGAATTGATTTCTCCGCCCGCCAACAACACTTGCCTGTGCGATGCAACAACGCTGTTTCGACCTGACCGACATCCGCGCACGCGCAAACCAGGATTCCAAAAGAAGAAAACGCTGAACAAGTCCCTTGCTTTCGGACTTTCGAATAAAGAGCGTTGTCGATTCAACATCTTGCAAGAGCGACTTTCTCGACCTACGGACTGGTTCCGTGTTTCCAGAAATCATGCCCGCATAAGCGGGCATCCAGGGCCTCGCATCCATTGGGTTTCCGCCTGCACGGGAACGACAAGCGGACCTACGCGATGTTCAAAAACCCGTTCGCTGTTTGACCCTGACCACCACAACCCCTCATCAAGACAAACAAAAAGGCCGCAACCTTGGGGGTTGCGGCCGAACTGCCTGTCTGACGGGCAGAAAGAGGAGGAGACAGTTCCCACTCTACGCGGCAGGTCCGTCGATGTCTGTGAACTGCGTCACCAACAGGCCCAAATGTCATCAAAATGTGCGATATCACACAGGTCAGCCGCTTTTTTTGCCGCAAATCGTCCGATTCAAGCGGCGCTCGCAACGTCCTGCTCGATGCCGAGAAAGCGTTTTGCATTGGTTTGGGTGATCGCCTGGAGAGTCGGCGCATCCAGGCCGCAGCGTTCGAGCAGGCCCAGCGGATCGGCCTCGCCCATCGCATACGGATAGTCGCTGCCGATCACGATCTGCGAAGCGCCGTAGCTCTCGATCAAGAGGTGCACCAGCTTCGGATCGAACACCACGCAGTCGTAGAAAAAGCGCCGTGCATAGATATCCGGTGCCTCGGGCATGTTTTCCAGTGCCTTGGGCGTCATCGACCAGGCGTGCTTCAGGCGCGGCAGCATCATCGACAAGGCGCCGCCGCCGTGGGAGAAAGCGATGCGCAGGCGCGCATGGCGCGCCGCGATGCCGCCGGTGATGATGGCCGCCGCGCACAAGCCGATGTCGCCAGGAAAGGCCACCGCCTGCTCCGACAGCGGGCCGACGATGCGGTCCTGGCCCACCGGGCGCAGGGCATGCACGAAAATCGCCGCGCCCAGTCGCTCGGCGGCGGCGAAGAAAGGCTCGAAGCGGGCGTCGCCGATCGACACGCCGTTGACATGGGTGGCGATTTCCACGCCGGCGAACCCCAGGGTATGGCGCAGGTACTCGAGTTCGCGCAAGGCCATGTCCATGTCCTGCAGCGGTACCGCGCCCAGGCCGGTAAAACGCTCCGGTGCGGCCGCCACCATGCTCGCGATGGTGTCGTTGATGTAGCGCAAAAGTACCTGAGCGTCATCGGCCGGCAACCAGTAGGACAGCAACTCGGGCATCGGCGACAGGGCCTGGCGGCCGACGCGCATGCCGCCCATGCCTTCGATGCGGCGCGGCACGCTCCAACTGCCGTCGCTGACGGTGCGGTAGTTCTTGCCGGCGATGATCACGTGGCGGTGACAGGCGTGCGCCGGCGCCATCGATGGCCAGGGTACGCTTGCATGGACCCCGGCGTAGGCAGGAAAATTCTCCGGCACCACATGGGTGTGGCAATCGATGGCGCTGTGGTTCACATACCCTCCGGATTGGCTATGGCGAATTGCTTGCCTGTCAATGGCCGATTCATCTGCAGCATTATCGAGCAGCCCCGGTCCGACCGATGCCGCATGGAGGCCATCAATGCAGAAACCAGCGAGCGCTTTCCTGACGCTCAGCCAGGCGGGTTGGCGCGCAGCGGATCGGTTGCGACTTCAATCTCCCCCACCGCCGCCTTGCGCGGATCGACCGGCGCCCCCCAATAATCGAACGATTCACGAACCGGTTCGAGGATGCGCGCGCGGCGTGGCGCGACCTCGGGAAATTCCTCCATGCCGAAGCTGTATTCGAGGGTCATGCCGTCGGGGTCGAGGAAGTAGAGGAACATGCTGCCCGAGGGTGGATGGCGGCCGGGGCCATTGACGATCGGCACCTTCTCCTGCTTGAGCCGCCAGATCGCGCGGCCGATGTCGTCGACCTCGGTGACCATGAAGTTGACATGATGCAGACCGCGCACGCCGCCGTTGCCAATGCCCAGCGAATGATGAAACGGGTTGGGGAAGCAGCGCATGAACGACACCATGCCGTCGATTGAATCCGAGACCTGGAAATTGAGCACATCGGTGAGGAACGCCACCGCCTTTACGTAGTCGGGCGTGCGCAGCACCACATGGCCCAGGCGCTGGATCCTGGCCACGGTCGGTTGATACGGCTGGCCGCCGAATTCGCGCATCTGGTCATAGAACTCGAACGTGGCGCCGGTCGCGGGCTCGACTACGCGGATGCTGCGGCCCTGGTGGAAGCGCTCGCATTCGGCGCGCGGCACCTCGAACACCGTGAGCCCACGGGACTTGAGCATGCCGAACAGGCGCTCCAGCTCGACGCCCGATTCCATCTCGAATCCCAGGCGCTTCAGGCCCGGCCGTTCGCCCTTGAACAGGATCACATTGTGGTGATCCCAGTCACAGCGGAAAAAGCACGGCGCATCATCGTCGGATTCGCAGGCGGGTACCGCCTGCAGGCCCACGCAATCGCGATAGAACGTCGCCGAGCGCTGCAGATCGGTGACATTGAGCGCAACGTAACCAAGCTTCCTGTAGCGGATCATGTGCCCACCTTCTCGCTCACTCGAATTTGGCGCCGGATTCCCTGACCACACGCGTCCATTGCGCCAGCTCGGCGGCGATGACGCGGGAGAACTGCTCGGGCGTGTTGGCAACGGCATCGGCGGAGAGGTCGCCCAGCGCCTTTTTCACGTTCGGGCGCGTCACCGACCTGGCAATCGCGTCCTGCAGCCTCGCGATCACCTCCGCTGGCGTGCCCGCGGGTGCCAGCAGGCCGAACCAGACCGAGCCGTTGAAATTGGGAACGGTCTCGGCCACCGTCGCCACGCCGGGCGCCAGCTCGGTCGGCTTCTCGGTGGCGATTGCCAGCACCTTCAGTTTTCCCGCGCGCGCGTGCTGCAAGCCATCCAGCCCGGTCATGAACATCACCTGCACCTCGGCGCCGATGAAGCCCAGCATCGCCGGCGCGCCGCCTTTGTAAGGCACATGGACCATCTTCAGGCCGGTGACGAAGTTGAAATACTCGCCGATCAGATGCGAGGCGGAGGCGATGCCGGTCGAACCGTAGTTGTACTTGCCGGGGTTGGCGCGCACCAGTTCGATCAGTTCCTTCACGCTGTTGGCCGGCAGCGTCGGATGCACGGCAAGAAACAAGGGCACGTTGGCGACAAACGAGATCGGCGCCAGGTCCCTGACAGGATCATAGGGAGTCTTCTTGATCGCCGGTCCCATCGAGTTGGGGCCGGCGTTGCCGAACGCCAGGGTGTAGCCGTCCGGCGCCGCCTTGGCCACCGCGTCGGTGCCGATCGCCCCGGCGGCACCGGCCTTGTTTTCGATGATGATCGGCTGCCCGAGAATCTCGGACAGCGGCTGTTGGATGATGCGTGCCATCTGGTCGGTGGCGCCGCCGGCCGGATAGGGCACGACTACGCGAATCGGCCGATTCGGAAAAGCTTGCGCCAGTGCCGCTCCGGCCAGCGTCCATGCCAACAGCGCCGTCCAGATGCGTACAACCCTGCCCGTCTGCTTGATCATTGCATGTCTCCCAATGTGTGGATTCTGTGGCTCCGCCGTGCTGCGGCGGTTGCTACGCAGGCAAACCATGCGGCACGCGTCCTGCCGCGCCACTCGCCACTCTAAGGCATGGCGCTGCCGCCGTTGACGCTGATCTCCTGCCCGGTGATGAATCCGCTCTCGCGCCTGGCCAGAAAGCAGACCGCGTCGACAACCTCGTCGATGGCGACGCCCCGACCTTTCGGGATCACCGCCTCGAAGCGCCCTGCCAGCACCGGGTCGGTGGTCTTCAATGCCTGAAAGCGCGCGGTGTTGATCAGGCACGGTGACACGGTATTGATGGTGATGTCGTGTGTCGCGAAATCACGCGCCAGCGCGACGCTCATGCCGATCACCCCGCCTTTGGCGGCGTTATAGCCGGCATGGTTGGGAATGCCGGTGCGCAGGGAATCGGCGCCGATGTTGACGATGCGACCATAGTTTTGCGCCACCATGTGCGGCAGCACCTTGTGGCAGCACCAGATCGCCGTCCACAGATTGCGCGCGATGGTCTCGGCAAGCGATGCGGCGTCGTGCTCCAGAAACGGCCGGATGATGCCGCCGCCGGCGTTGTTGACGAGAATATCGACCCGGCCCCAGCGCGCATGCGTTTGGTCCACCATGCGCTTGACGTTGTCTTCCGCAGCCAGCGAACCGACGCAGTGCAGGGTTTGCGCGCCGCTCTCGGCCGCCACTTCGGCCGCGCTCTGGGCAACCTTGGAGTCGACGTCCGCCAGCATGACGCGTGCGCCGTCATGGGCCAGGCGCAGCGCGATGGCGCGCCCCAGGCCACCGCTGCCCTTGCCCGCGCCGGTAACAATCGCCACCTGGCCTTCGAATGTCCGTTCGCTCATGTTCGGTTGTGCCGTTGGTGTTTCATCAATGGATCGAAGTGCAATGCGCCGTCTCAGGCAGCCCGCCGTGGCGCGGCGAACGCGCCGGCCCTCAAGTCTTTTGGCGCTACAAAATGATGCTGACCTTGCCCTGCGGCCGCAGCGTATCGACATCGAGCACCGCGCGCTTGCGGCGAATGCAAAATCCGCCGTCCGCCGCCAGCACCAGATCGTATTCGCTGTGCCCCGGATAGATGTCGTTGACTCCCTGTTTCGAGCGGTAGACCACGAAATTGCAGGTCACGCGCAGCATGTCGCCTGAAGGCCTGACCCGCACATTGCTGATCATGTGACGGGTGCGCGAATGCGGAAACTCGGCATGTGCGCTTTTCTTGCCCAGGCGCTTCGCCCGTTCGCCCAGCCGATGGCGATCGTCGTACACCAGGAACAAATCCTTCGAGGGGTCGCCATCGGGCAGGTCGGTGGGCGGGATCAGATACTCGCCGTCGTCGGTGAAAAGCCTGGCCCATGCATCGAGTTCCCAGCGATCCAGCAGGTCGGCTTCATGGAACAGGAAGTCTTCGACCTCGGTACGCGTCACCTCGGAGAGCCTGGCTTGCACACGGGCCGATTCCATCATGGTCGCATCACTCACGCTATACCTCGGCGCCGGCCAGCAGATCACGCCAGCGCCGCCAGAAGGTGCGCATCTGCAATTCATCCTGCTTGGCCGGGCTGTCGCCATCCTCATCCAACATGCCGCGCGAAAGATCATTCCACTCCACACCGGCATGCGCCTGGTAGCCGCGCTGGCACAGCTCCAGCATTTCCTGGTCATCCGGCGTGGCGAAGCCGGCGGGCCCGAGAAACTCAAGGTAGTTCCTGATCCGCAGGTCGCGCAGGCGCTGGCTCTCGCCGCGCGGCGCCAAGGCCCATGCGGTGATCTCGAAGTAGTCCGGCGCGCTTGGGTAAAAGGTGCGTACCGTGAGCGCGCCGACATCGTTTACCACCAGGTTCGGAAAGATCAACAGATTGCGGTCGCCATGGCAGATGAAGTCGGCCCGCTCGCGCCCCAGACGCCCGGCCATCTGCTCGAACACGCCATCGAGCTCGGCCTTGATGTCCTCACCCCAGGAAGGCATCGAACGCGCGCAGGGCCGGCCCCAGGGCGTGCCCCAGATCGACTCGGACACCGCGTGACCGCGGCCCAGGTTCCGCACGCGGCCGAATCCCTTGGCCGTATACATGTTGAGCACCGCGCCCTCGCGCGCCTTGATGTAATCCATGTAGCTGGCATGGGTGGTATCGGCATGGTAGCCGTCGGCACTGTTTTCCTGCAGCAGCTTCCAGTTGGCCTTGGCGCAGTAAGTCTGGGTGCCGCCGAGTATCTCCATGCCCGCGCCGGCCGCGCCATGCTCGGAGGCCATGCGCAGATAGTCGCCGGCTTCGGCCAGGTAGTCGGCCAGGTCGATCGCGTGCGCATCGAAACTGACAAAGATGAAGCCGCAGAATTCGTCAAAGCGCGGCACTTCGCGCAGATTGAGCTCGCCTGCGGCATTGCAGGCGGGAGAGTAGGACTCGGGAATCGGCTGCTGCACCAGGCGGCCGTCGTCGGCAAAGGTCCAGCCGTGATACGGGCATGAAAAATTGCGCGCGCGACCCGCGTTCTCGCGACACACCATGGCGCCCCGATGGGTGCAGCTGTTGAAAAACACATGCAGCCGGCCGTGGCGATCGCGGTTGATCAAAAGCGGCCGCCCCGCCACCGGACGCGCCACGAATTGCCCCGGCTGCGCCACCTCGGACACATGGCCGGCGTAAAGCCAGCAACGGCTGAAGATGCGCTCGCGCTCCAGCTCGAAAATCTGCTGGTCGACAAAGGCGCGCCGATGCACCCGGAACACGCCGCGCGCACGGTCATCCACCACCGCCCAGCTGATGGGATCGAAACCGGCTTGCTGATTCATCGCGAAAACCCCATAATGCAAACTTCCAATATTGGTAGTGCCAATTTGGTAGAGCCGATCTGGTAGGGCCGATCTGGTAGTACCTATCTGGTAGTACCTATCTGGTAGGGCCAATCTGGTAGAGCCAATTTTAGGAAACATTGTCAGGCCATGTCAACCGCAATCGCCACACGGGAACCCATTCCGGGCAACCGCGCGCTGATCAAGCGCGTCGTCGATTTCGCGCGAGACAAACACTTCGCCCCCGGCGACCGCCTGCCGGCCGAGCGCGTGCTGGCCGAAAAGCTCGGCGTATCGCGCAATGCGCTGCGTGAAGCCTTGGCCACCCTCGAATCCCTGCGCGTGGTCGAGGCCCGGCCCAACTCCGGTGTATTCCTGCGCCGCTCGGCGGCCGAGTCAAGTTTCGAAGCCACCGTGTTGCTGGCCGAACAGGGCATCGAGCCGACCGCGACCGAAGTGCGCGAAAGCATCGAGGTACGCACGCTGCTGGAACGCCAGGCGATCACGCTTGCCTGCGCGCACCGCACCGAGGCCGACCTGTCCGCGCTAAAGGCAGTCCTGGGCGACACGCGGGCGCTGCTGGCCGTGGGTGGCAACATCGCCGACTGCGATCAAACGTTCCATCGCGCATTGGCCGACGCCAGTCACAACAGTGTGCTGGCGCGCATGCTCAATGCGTTCTACTGCCTGACCCTGCCACGGCGGCGCAGTTACTTCGCCGATCCGTCACGCGGCGCCGCATCGGATCGCGCACATCGAAGAATCGTGACGGCGATCGAAAAGCGCGACGTGGCGCTGGCCACCTCACTGATGGCCCGTCACCTCGGCAATGCGCAGGTCTACTGGAAGGAAGCTTTGCAAGCAGGTTCGAGTGACGCTCTGAAGGCTTAGGAAAACACTGAACAAATCCCTGGAATGCGGATTCTCGAACGAAGAAGCTTTTCGATTCAACATCTTGCAAGAGCGACTTTCTCGACCTGCGGACTGGTTCAGTGGTTCCTTGCAGGCTGCCAGGCCCGTTAGCTTTGGTGCGCGCCGCCACTTGAACATGGGTCGGGTGCGGCGCTTGCGCGACCCGCCGTCCTGCCGCATGATTCCACCTGCATGCCGACAACGACTACGAGGCCCTGGCCATGATGCGCAGCACCGAGCGGATTCGCACCACCCACACCGGCAGCATGCCGCGGCCTCCCGAAATCCTCGAAACCATGCGTCAAATCGAGGCCGGCCAGCCGTATGACGCAGCCGCCTACGAACGGGCGCTTGCCGCCCATGTCGCCGCCAGCGTGCGCATGCAGGTGGCGGCCGGCATCGACGTGGTCAACGACGGCGAATGCAGCAAGGCGGGCTTCAACGCCTATCAGGTAGAGCGCGTCGGCGGATTCGAGTCGCGCATACCTTCCGGCGGGCTGCCGGTGCCGACCGGGCCGATCCACCTCAACACCCGCGATGCGCAGGCATTCCCCGATTTCTACGCACACGTGCTTTTGCACAATCCGTTTGCCGACGCCATCCGCGTGGCGCCGCGCGTCTGCGTGGGGCCGATCACCTATATCGGCCACAACCAGCTTCGGCGCGACATCGCCAACCTCGCCAACGCGATGGCGGCAGCGAACGCGAGCGAGGGATTCATGCCGGCGACCGCGCCCTTGAGCGAGCAGGCCAACGAATACTACAAGTCGGACCAGGAGTTCCAGCTGGCCTATGGCGAGGCGATGCGCGTGGAGTACAAGGCGATTCTCGACGCCGGCCTGCTGCTGCAGATCGACGATCCGCGGCTGGCCGGATCGTGGGACAAGTTGAAGAACATGACGCTGGCGGAATATCGTAAATGGGCGGCAGGCCGGGTCGAACTGCTCAACCACGCCCTGCGCGGTTTTCCCGAGGAGCGCATCCGCTTCCACACCTGCTACGGCATCAATTTCGGCCCGCGCACAAGCGACCTGCAACTCGATTCCCTGATTGATCTGTTCTATCTGATCAAGGCGGGGTCCTACTCCTTCGAGGCGGCGAACCCGCGGCACGAGCACGAGTGGCGCGTGCCGCAAAAGTTCAAGCTGCCGGACGGCAAGATCCTCATGCCTGGCGTGGTGACCCACTGCAACGTCATGGTCGAGCACCCGGAGGTGATTGCCGACCGCATCGAGCGCTGGGCGAACGCGGTCGGCCGCGAAAACCTGATTGTCGGTAACGACTGTGGTTTTCAGTCCACCGCGGGCAACACCGAGATTCCGATGAGCATCGCGTGGGCCAAGCTGCAGGCGCTCGGCGCCGGTGCCCGCCTGGCTTCGACGAGGCTATGGAACTAACGCGGCTGCCGCAATGGCGGGTGTCATGACGGCGTTGCGAAGCGGCCGTCGCTTGGCGGACCGGAATTAACTTGCGAGGAGGTAGCGTATCGGCACCGACTTGTAGCCGCCAAGAAAATTGGATTCAAGCATGCGTACCGGGCCGGCCATCCCGATCGACTCCAGCCGGCGCAGCATGGCGCCAAACCATACCGTGAGTTCCAGCCGCGACAGCGCCATGCCCAGGCACACGTGCGGACCGAAGCCGAAGGCGATCTGCCGGTTCGGATTGCGATCGATGCGAAACTCGTGCGCTGCCTCGAACACCGCGTCGTCGAAATTGGCCGCCAGATAGTAGAGCGCAAGAGCTTCGCCGGCGCGCATCGCCTGGCCGCCGAGCTCGCAATCGCGCGTGGCCGTGCGCATGAAATGCTTGATCGGCGTGACCCAGCGGATCATCTCTTCGGCGGCGCTCTTGAGCATTGCCGGGCGTTGTTTCAGGCGCGCCCACTGATCGGGCCGTTGCGCCAGCGCCTGGCAGCCGCCGGCCATCGCCGCCGCCGTCGTGTCATGGCCGGCCACCGCCATGGTGATGAAGTAGGACACCGCCTCCAACTCACCCAGCGGCCCATCGTCGACGACGCCATTGGCGATCACGCTGGCGAGATCGTCGCGCGGATGGCGGCGCCGGTCTGCGATCACTTTCAGGAAGTACTCGGTGAACTCGGGGATGGAGTCGAACATCGAATCGCCACGGTCGATATCGGCACTGAAATCAGGGTCGTTGGGCGCCGACAGGGTCTTGGTCAGACGCTGCATCAGCGGCAAATCCGCAAGCGGAATGCCCAGGATGGCCATGATCACGCGCAGCGGAAAGTACGTGGCAACTTCGGCAGCGAAATCGATCTCGCCACCCGGTGCGCGGTCGAACTTCGCTGCGAACTCGCCCGCCAGCTCCTCAAGAATGCCTTGCTGGCGCTTGACCGCAGCGGCGGTAAACCAGTATTGCGCCACGGCGCGGTACTTCTTGTGGTCCGGCTCGTCCATGTGCACCAGGGTGCGCAACACCTGGCCATAGCGCTCTGCCCCCTTGAAGGCCGCCGCCTCCTGCAAGCGGCTCATCAGGTTCAGGCGCCGGCTGCTGATGAAGAGCGCGTTGTCGCTGGATGCCGCGACAACGTGAGCGTGGCATCCCACCGCCCAGAACGGCCGAAAGTTGTCCGGCGTCACCCACAGCGGCCGGCCGTGGGCGCGCAAGCTTGCCAGCACCCGATGAATGCGCTGCGGGTCTGCAAAGGCCTGCGCCGATACCAGCTCGTTGCCGAATTCACGCGCATCGAGCGAAACTGCAGCAGTCTGCATACGCTTTTCTCCGGTCAACATCGTCAGTCATCAGGCGGCCACAAAAGTGCACTGCGCGCGCGCCACCTCGCGCGCCCCATGCGCCTGCCTGGCCACCACCGCCACCACGCTGGAACGGCTGCCGCGTTTTTCCCATTCCGCATTGGCGGTGAGCGTTTCGGCGCGACCTGCGCGCAGATACTGAATGGTCATGGCCACCAGGCGCGTGGCACGTTCGGTTCCGGCCAAATCGGCCGCGGCGGTCGCCAGCAAGGCCGCCACCGCGCCGCCATGCAAGGCCGGCAACGATACCGCGCCGATCAAGTGGTCGGCGAATTCCATCCGCACGTGTCGCCCATGGCGCGCCAGGCACAGGAACTTCTCGAACGAATCGAGCTGCGACAAGTCGCCGATCTCGATCGGGCGCGCCGGCTGCCACGGATCGGGCATGTCGCTGCCGGTGGCGCCGCCTGGATGCGCACCGACCATGAAAGCGCCACTGGCCGTCAACAGCGGCGGCCCGCCGTCAGCCGCGCACGCCTGGGCCTCGACGAATGCGCTCATGCCGGCGATGTGTGTGGTGCGCGCCGCGATCAGAATGTCGGCGCCATCCGGGACCGGGCGCTGGAACGCCACCCGCAAGTCAAGCGTGGCAATCGGCAGCGGCTCCGGAAGCGCCGCGTACATCGCCGCGCCGCAGGCGTGATCGAGGATGGCCATGATGGCGCGCTCATCCACGGCAGCACCGCCCGGCGCGCGTACCAGGCGCGCGAACGGCAGGCGCAGCTCGACCTGGCGCTCCCGCGTGGCGCAAAAACGGGCGCCGGCGGCGTGTGGAAACGGTACCGAGCGCAGGTGTGTGGCCTGGTCACCCGGCCCACGTTTACCGCGGTTTTGCGCAGGCGACACCATCAGGCGACAGGCCTGCGGGGCATCACGCCTGCCTGGTCCCGGCGAACCGGATTGACCGACACCCGGCGCGCATCCAGCCTCACACCCAAGGCAATGACACCCAAGGCAATGACGCCCGTATCAGCCATCAATTCAAGTGACAGCACGCAGACCATTGCGCCTGGGTTAGCGAGGTTGGCGGCCATAGACCACATACCGTTTCAATCGAGCTTGATCTGGTTTTCACGAATCGCCACTTCCCATTTCTCGAACTCCGATTTGATCGAAGTGCCGAAGGCGTCGGCGCTGTTGCCCACCGGCACGAAACCCATGCCGTCGATCTTCGCTACGACGTCCGCCATGCGCACGGCCTTGACGATTTCGGCACTGAACCTGGCGACGATCTCGGGCGGCGTACCGGCAGGCAGGAAGATGCCGCCCCAGCCCGGCAGGTTGAGTGACGGGAAACCGGCTTCGGCGAAGGTGGGCAGGTCGGGAAAATTCTTCAGCCGTGCAAGACTGGCCACCGCCAGCAGCCTGACCTTGCCGCCGCCCAACTGGCGCGCCATATAGCCCACCGAGCCGTAGGCCGAAGACACCTGGCCGGACATCATGTCGGTCACCGCCGGCACCTCGCCCTTGTAGGGCACATGCGTCAAGTCGATGCCGGCGGCGCGATTCAGTCCGGCACCGATCACGTGCGCACCCGAACCGGTGCCATAGGAGCCGAACGACAGCGTCTTCGGCCTGGCGCGGGCCAGCGCGATCAACTCCTGCAGCGAATTGACTCCCAGTGAAGTGTTGACGCCGTAGGCGATCGGAAACAGGGCCAGCATCGACACCGGCGCCAGCTCGGCAAGCCGGTAGGGCGGATTGGGCTGCAACAGCAGGTTCTGCACCAAGGCGCTGTGCGAGAAGAGCACGGTGTAACCGTCAGGCGGTGCCTTGGCCACCGCGGCGGCGGCCAGCATGCCGTTGGCACCGGGGCGCGGCTCGACCACCACGCCCTGGCCCCAGGCCAGGGTGAGCTTCTCGGCCAAAGTGCGCGCCAGGATGTCGATATTGCCGCCGGCGGCGGTGGGGGTGATGATCTTGATGGGGCGGTTGGGAAACGCCGTCGTGTCCTGCGCGAATGCCGCAGGTGAGCAGTACAACAAAGCCGCCGGCAGCAAAAGCCGGCAAGCCAGCTTGCCGATCCGGCTCGACCTCACGAGTTCAGCCATGGTTCGCATCCTTAAAAAAAACAAGCTCTGACAAAGGGCGCGATCGGGATTCGATCACGCGCCCACACCCTTGTACCAGACCACACCGTCTGTAACCGAATCAACCCTGGCTTCGCCGCGCCCGATCAGGTAGTTGATATGTGCCAGGCTCTCACCGGTGGCCAGGCTCCACTGCTGCGGATCGTCGCCGATGTCGCGCTTGAACAAGGCCTTGAACACGTCGATCGCGCGGCGTGGCTCGGTGAGCATCGAACGCAGGCGTACCAGGCCTTCTTCCTGGCCGGCGGCAAGACGATCCAGGCGCGCATGCAGGCCGCGGAAAGGCTCGTTGTGCGCCGGCAACACCTGCACATCGTCGGCCACCGCAGCCTTCAACTTGGCCACCGAGTCGGTCCAGTCGCGCAGTGGATCGCCCTCGGGTTCGGTTGGAAACACCGATACGTTCGACGAAATGCGCGGCAGCACCTGATCGCCCGAGATCAAGAGCTTCAGGTCAGGGCAGTAAAGACAGGCATGTTCAGGCGAGTGCCCGGTGCCCACCACCACCTGCCATTGATGCGCACCGATGCGAAAGCGATCGCCGTCTTCGATGCGGCGATAGCTGTCGGGCAATTGGTAGATCATCTTGCCGAAGCCGCCGAAGCGCGAGCGATAGGTTTCGATCTGGTCGTCGTCCCAGCCGGCGCGACGATAAAAGCGCACGCCGTCTTCCGGCGCCTCGCGCCCGGTATCGGCCACCAGCATGCGGCAGTTGAGATATTCGAGCCGCGTCATCCACACCTGGCAATCGAACCTGCGCGTCAGGCGCCCGGCCAGGCCGATGTGATCCGGATGCATGTGCGTGACGAACACGCGGCTGAGCTTGCGTCCCGCCAGCGGGCCTGGCTTGGTCAACAGGGCGCGCCAGGCCACCACCGTGTCGTTGGTTTGCAGGCCGGTGTCGACGATCGCCCAACCCTCGTCGTCTTCGATCGCCCACAGGTTGATGTGCGAGAGCGAGAAAGGCATCGGCATGCGGATCCAGTGCACGCCGGGCGCCACTTCGATGGTGGCGCCGCTGTCCGGCACGGATTCAAACGGGTATTCAAGTTCGGCCATGTATGCTCTCGGTCATTGTTGCAGGTGTGGTGCAGCGCTTCAATCGAGGAGCTTGCGCCCGCGCATCCAGCCCATGCACAGGTCTACGGCCTGCTTGAGCAACTCGGGCTGACCGGCGTAGTAATGGGTGGCGCCCCGGATCACCTCATGGGTCTTGTCGGCGCTGGCGGCGGCATCGAAAATGCGCCGCGTATGCGGCTGCGGCACGGCATCGTCGGCGGAATTCTCGATCGCCAGGAGCGGCACCGCGACCCCGGCGGCGCAGCGTTCGCCATGCGCATTGGTATCGTCGATCGACCATTGCGACAGCCAGGCGCGCAGGGTCGAGAAGCGCGCCATGCCGACCGGGCCGTTGTTCACCGTTTCCGGATGCCCGAGGTAGCAACTGCCGATTCGGCGGTCGTTGCGGTCGAGGGCGCCGTCGAGGAAGCGCGGTTCGGCCAGGGTGCGATGGGTGACAAAACCACGCTCGACTTCCTTGCCGCCACGGCGCTTCAGGTCGTCCAGCCGCTCCTTGACCCAGGCGCTGCGGCGGCGCAGGCGCGCCAGTTGCGCGGCGCGAAAGCGGCTGATGTATGCGGCCGAATAGGGCGGCTGATGCGGATTTTTCGGATCGTAAAGGTCGAGTTCCGCATCGCGCAGGTCGGGGTTGTCCTCATCACGCACCGACGGGTCGATCCAGTCGGCCAGACACACCGCGCGCGAAACATGCGCGGCCTGGAAGATCATGGCGTCGCCGGGAATCAGCTTCGCCCCGGCGATATCGACCGGGTCGCCGGCCGGGGTATGGGTGATGCTCGGCTTCTCGGCCTGCGCCTGATAGAGGAGCGAAAGCGAGCCGCCGCCGGACCAGCCGCCGATCACCACCTTCTCGTAGCCCCACACTTCCCTGGCATGGCGGATATAGGCACCCAGATCGAGGATCACCTTTTCCATGATCAAAGGCGTGTCGTTGCGCGCATAGCGGCTGCCCGCGCACAGCACATGCACGCCATGCATCGCCATCGCGCGCGGCATCGGCAGCAGTTGCAGGGTCGAGGCCGGATGCATGTAGACCAGCAGGGTCTTGGAGGGCCGCCCTGCCGGCACAAAACGCACGCCTTCGAGATTGACCGCACCCTGGCTGCTGGCAAAGCCATAGACATCGCGAAAGCCGCCGGTCTCCGCATACTGCACATGGACCCACTCGGCCCGCACTTCGAACTTTTCCTCAGCCGCGCTCATTGTGTCTCCCTGGTGTGCGCGGCGCTTTCGGCCACGTCAATCGATCTGCCCCGCATTTTCCCACCATTGCGCGGTGCTCCATGCGCGGATGCCGGTTGGACGGGTTGTCGCCGGTGCGCAAGCCGCCGGCGCAATGCGCGTCGACCCGACCTCGCCGCCTGCGCATTCAACGCCCTAGAATCGTCGCCAGCACCTGCTTGAGCATTGCCGCCGGGTCAGCATCGGCCTGTGCGGTACGCCATGCCACGTGCTGGTCCGGGCGCACCAGGATGGCGCCGGCGTCGCCGATTTCGCGCTGGCGCCGCCAGGCGTGGTCGCGGTCGATCACCGCGCCACGGTCGCCGACGGCAATCGCATCGAGGTCCACGCCGAGCGCGCGCCCGGCCTCGCCGGCCGCGGCGATCCACGGCGACCCGGGTTGCCCGACCAGCAACACCAAGCGCCCCGGGGCCACCAGGTCGAGGGTGGACACGATCGCCCCCTGGCGACCGATCCAGGCGTGCGGCAGACGATGGCCGGGTCGGGTGGTGGGCATGTAGTGCAGGCCCAGGGGGTCACGCGGCGGCGCCGGCGTGCCGTCGGCAATCAGCGCGCCTTGTTCATACCAGAAGCCGATTTCCAGATCGTTGGCCTGAAACTCGGTGCGGTTGACCAGCATCACATGCTCAAGCCGCGTGCGCCGCGCCCGACCTTCGTCGTCGTCGGCCAGTAGCGCCTGGAAATTGGCGCGACTCTCTTCGGGATTGCCGGGAATGATGCCCATCGCCGGGCCGGTGAGTTGCGCGTTGGAGAAGGCGAACAAGGCCCAGCGCACGTTGCGCTGCGCCACCGGACGGCGCTCGGACTCATACGAATCCAGCAGGCTGTCGCCCGCCTGCCCCTTGAGCACCAGCGCGAGCTTCCAGGCCAGGTTGTGCGCATCCTGGATGCCCGAGTTGAGTCCCAGTCCGGTCGCCGGCGGATGGCGGTGGGCGCTGTCACCTGCCAGAAACACCCGACCAAAACGATAACGCTCGGCCAGCAGGCCCTGCCCGGTCCATGGCGCGCTGCCCAGCAACTCGACTGCCAGATCGGGAATCTTCAGCAGTTCGCGAATCCGCGCTGTCAGGGTAGCGTCGTCGAACTTTTCCGGATCTCCGGCACGCACCGAGCTGTGCAACAACCATTCGCGACAGGTGCGGTCATAGGGCGGACCGATCTTGCCCAGGGCGCCGCTGCCCCAGAACGCGGTGTCGCCCTCGGGATTGACGAAAATGGTGGTGGAGAGTTGGTCGTCGTCGAAGTATTGTTCCAGGTCGGCACGGAAGTAGACCGTGATCATTTCCTTGAGGATCGCCGTGCCCTGCAGGCGCGAGCCTACGATCGGGCCGACGGTGCGGCCGGCGTCGGCTGCCACCAGGTAACGCGCCCGCACCAGGGTCTTTTCATCGGTGGCACGATCGCGAATCAGCGCACGCACCTCGTTGCTGTCCTGGGATAGTTCGAGGAGTTCGGTATCAAAGCGCATCTGCCCGACACCCATGGCCTCGCCGCGCCCGCGCAGGTAGGGCTCGAGCCTGACTTGCGGATACATCAGGATCTTGCCGAACGGGCTGCCGGCCTCGTACTCCGCGGACAAACTGCCGCCGCCGAACGACTCCAGTTCATACAGGGTCTTGCGGTCGATCGGGCCATCGCCGCCGAGGCTGGTCATCCAGCGGATTTTCGAGGCATAGCCGCCGGGCATGGCGCCATCGCGCAATTCATCTTCCAGACCGTGCTGGCGCAGCACTTCCAGCGTGCGGCGATTCAGGCCGCGCGCCTTGGGCATTGGCGAAGGGCGTTGGTGGCGCTCGACCAGCAGGGACTCGATACCCAGACTGGAGAGAAAGATGAAGGTCGACAGGCCGCAGCCGCCGCCGCCGACAATCAGGACCGGCACCTGGATTTCACGCATGTTTCGAAGTCTCCCTGAAGCTCTGTGCTGTTCATTGGCGGCGCGCGCGGCCCACCACAAAA
>CAYYFR010000064.1:0-16225 GCA_964470865.1 uncultured Burkholderiales bacterium
CGAGGTGATCCTGCGCAGCGGCGTGAGCAAGTTCTTCTATGCGGGCGTGGCCACGTTGCTGCGCCGCCTGCCCGGCGGACTGTTGCATGCAAACATCGTCAGTTGCGCGATTTTCTCGGCGGTCAGCGGTTCGAGCGTGGCCACTGCGGCAAGTGTGGGAACGGTGGCCATTCCAGAGCTGTTGCGCGCAGGCTACCAGCCGCGCGCGGTGTTCGGATCGCTGGCGGCTGGCGGAACCCTCGGCATCCTGATCCCGCCCTCGATCATCATGGTGCTGTATGCGGCGCTGGTGGAAGAATCGGTGGGGCGCCTGTTCATCGCGGGCATCCTGCCCGGTATCCTGATGAGCGCGGTGTTCATGCTCTACATCGCCATCATGCTGATGCGCGATCCGTCGATCGCTCCCGCCCGTGAAAAACTCGATCTCTCCGCTGGCGTGCACTCGAAACGCCCGCTGCGGGACGTGTTGCCGCTCGTCGCGTTGCTGACTGGCGTTTTGGGCGGAATCTACGCCGGTATCACCACGCCTACGGAAGCCTCGGCGGTCGGTGCCGCCGGTGCCCTGGTGCTGGCTGCCGCCTACCGCACGCTGACCTGGCAGGTGTTCAGGGATTCGGTGATGTCGACGGTCAAGACCACATGCATGGTGGCGATGATCATCATCGGCGCGCAGATACTCTCGACCGCGCTGACGTTTTCCGGCGTCAGCCGCGAACTGAGCGAATGGGTCCTGACCCTGGGTTTGAGCAAGTTCGAGTTTTTCCTGATGCTGGTGGTGCTCTACGTGATTCTTGGCTGTTTCGTCGACGGCATATCGATGATCTACATGACGCTACCGGTGTTGCTGCCGATCATCAAGGTGGTCGGCTTCGACCTGATCTGGCTGGGTGTGATCATCACCATCCTGATCGAACTGGGCCAGATCACCCCGCCGGTGGGCCTCAACCTGTTCACCATCCATGGTATCTCGGGTGGCCACAAGTTTTCCGAGGTGGTGGCGGGTTCCTTCCCCTACGTATTCCTGATGCTGGCGGTGATTGCGATGCTCTGGTTCTGGCCGGAGATCGCGCTGTGGCTACCCACCACCATGCGCGGGAAATAGGGTGGCTGCTCTGCTGTAGCGGAGCGGTCCGTCAGCATGCAGCGTCATGCACCAAGGTGCCGGCCAGCCCCGCTTCGAGGCTGCGCGCGAGTTTGCCGCTCGCCGGGGCCGGAGCGCCGAATTGTGTATTGCGCTGCTCGGGAACCGGCGCCGCGTCAGCCCTTGGCGAGGAACGCGGCAATCGCCGCAACGGCCGCCAGTATCGCCAGCGTGATCGCGATGATGGTGCCGCTGCCGGAATCGCCCGGGTGCGGGCCGCTTGCCGGCACCGCGTCCAGGTGCGGGCCGCTTGCCGGCACCGCGTCCAGGTGCGCGGCGGCTGCAGCATCTGGCGGCGCGTGGCGGCGCTTGAGCTCGGCATTGAACTTGTTGAAAAATTCGTCTGCGAGCTTTCTCGAGGCGGCGTCCACCAGTCGCGAGCCGATTTGCGCCAGTTTGCCGCCGACGTTGGCCTGCGCGGTGTAGTCCAGGCGCGTGGCGGCGCCTTCCGCAGTCAATGCAACCTTGGCCTCGCCCTTGCCGAAACCGGCAGCGCCGCCCTGACCGTCAAAGCGGATCTTGTAGGAATTCGGCGCGTCCACCTCCGACAAGGTGAGCTTGGCTTTGAAGCGTGCCTTCACCGGGCCGATCGCCGCAGTGACCGCGGCGCTGAATTCGCTGTCGCTGATGCGCTCGAGCTGCTCGCAGCCGGTGATCGAGGCTTTCAGTATCTCCGGGTCGTTTAGGGCATCCCAGGCAATTTGCTGGGAAACGGGCAGGGTTTGCGTGCCGGTCAGTTCCATGTATTTGTGCTCTTCAACGATTTGCGTGACGAAAAGGAGAACCCGATTGTACCGACCTGCAGGTCCTTCATCGACTTTGCAGGCCGGGAAAAACACCGCAGTTGCCCAACGTCGCATGGAACCTTGAGGAAGCCGCGCAAGCGCATGCCCGTCGTGCAGTGGTGCACCGTTGATGCGGCAGCACGAAAACCGGGCCGGAAATCGCCCGATCGCGGTACGACCCTAAAGCCACGCCAGGTTCAAGTTGGCGCATTGGTGGATGCCAGGCCGAAGGCGAGATGGCGATTCGGTTCGCGCGTGAGCTCCAGCCGATCCGCGGCGGGGGACTGTGGCGGGTCGGCGAACAGGGGCGACCATGCGCCGGGCCATTTGGCCAAGGCAACCAGGTTGTTGCCGCCCAGCCATGCGGCCGACGCCCCCGGTGGCGGGCCGTGCGGGTCAGACTGCGATGCGCGCGCGGAACGGCAAGACTTGCGCCAGATGCGTCGGCAGCGGTGCGGCTGCCTCGTGTTCGTCCCCCGCCAGCGACCTGTGCGCAGGGTGGGTGCGGGCGGAAGCAAAACGGGCAAGATCGCTGATCGCGTGCAACTCCTCGTCGAGCGTGAACTGGGCCAGGACGCGTATGGCGCTTGCGTACTCGGGGTCCGTGGCCAGGCGGGCCACGTCGATGCGGCAACCGGAATGCTTCTCGGCACGGCTCTTCATGAGGCGCAGCATCATCTTGCGTGACAGGGTGTTGAACATTTTGGCGGGCCTTCGCAGTCGCACACTGATGAACAATCCTAGCCTGCAAGGCGCGCAGTCAAACAGTGGAACAACAGGGAAATACCGCGTCTTCTGCCGCGCTTATCCGAGTAGGAATCCGTCTGACAAGGCGCCCCGACCGGGCTTTACCCGGCGCGTTGTTCAGGCCTTGTGCAGCAGTATCAGAAACACCAGACCAATGGCGGCGTAAAACATGAACGCGGACTCGCGACCGTTCCAGTCTTTCGATTGCCAACTGGCGAACCATTGGCCGCCAATCACCATGAAACCGCCGAACCACAACGCAAAGCCCAGGCCCAAGCCGGCGAACGCCAGCGCCTTGGCGACATGGAAATCGTCCGCCGGTGCCCCGATGGCTGTCGCGAGCACAAACGCGCCGGCGAAACACAGGAGCGCTGTCACGCCTTCAGCGGCCACGATCGCCCCGAAAAAGATTCGCTGCAGCCACGGCGAATCAATCGCGCGGCTCTTCAGTCGGCTTCCCGGAAAAATGGTATCCATGCTCATCAGGTGTCGTACGAAGTTGAGGTTGCTTTGCGGGTCGCGCAGATTATTGAGGGTTACCAGACCGGCGAATGCGCCGATCAGGAAAACGAAAAGAATCTGACAGATGCGAATGGTGCTCATGGCGGGACCTGCGGCTGGTTGGGAAATCAATCATGCCGAGCAGGCGGCATGGGTTGGCGACGGCTGCGAAAAGCTGTACGCGCTACGCATAAGGCTCGATGCAAGAATCGTGCGTGAGTTTACGCACCGCTGCGGTTTGCGCCGGCACTGTCGGTCTGGCGCACGGGCGAGGCGCGGCCGGGCTGCGAGCTCAATACCAGCAGGTTTGGCAATCCGGTAATATCATGCCTACAACATTTGTGGAGACGGCCAACATGAAACTCAGCCCCGAACAACTCGCCGGGTTCGACCGCGACGGCTACCTGTTTTTCCCCGCTCTGTTCAAGCCCGACGAGATCGAGCGACTGGCCGACGAGGTGCCCGGTATTTACGCGCAGCGGCGCCCCGAGAACGTGCGCGAGAAAAGCGGCGACGTGGTGCGCACCAATTTCGCCGCCCACATGTACAACGACATTTTTGCGCGCCTGGCACGTCACCCGCGCATGGTTGATCCGGTGCGGCAGATCCTCGGCGAAGACCTCTACATGCACCAGTTCAAGATCAACGGCAAGATGGCCTTCGACGGCGATGTGTGGCAATGGCACCAGGACTACGGCACCTGGCGAAACGACGACCACATGCCCGAGGCGCGCGCGATGAATGTGGCGATTTTCCTGGACGACACCAATGAATTCAACGGTCCCCTGATGTTCATCCCCGGCAGCCACAAGCAGGGCGTGCTGGAAGCCGGACACGATACCTCGACCACCAGCTACCCTTTGTGGACCATCAACAATCAGACCATCACGCAGATGGTCGCGAAGGCCGGCGGCTTGAAAGGCGGCATCGTCGCGCCCAAGGGGCCAGCGGGTTCGATGATCGTTTTTCACGGCTGCCTGGTGCATGCCTCGACCTCCAATCTGTCGCCGTGGAACCGGGTCAACGTGTATCTTTCGCTCAATGCGGTATCGAACCATATTCGCCGCTTCAAGCGCCCGGGCTATATCGCGCACCGCCAGTTCGACCCGATCGTCTGCCTGCCCGACGATTGCCTGCTGAAGGATTACCCGGTGGCAACGCCGTGGAAAAACGCCACGCCGCCCGAGGAACTCACCGGTTTGCTCAAAGAGGCCGCTTGAGATGAATCTGTACGCCAAGCTTCTCAAACGCCAGGCCGAGGGCAGGCCGGTGCGCATCGGTTTGATCGGCGCCGGCAAGTTCGGCTCGATGTATCTGGCGCAGGTGCCGCGTACGCCCGGCGTGCACCTGGTGGGCATCGCCGATCTCAATCCGGCCAATGCGCGCGCCAACCTGGAGCGCGTGGGCTGGAAGGCGGAACAGTCGGCGGCCAGTTCACTGGACGACGCCATTCGCCGTGGCAACACCTGTGTCAGCGATGACTGGCAGGCTTTGGTAAGCCATCCGCAGATCGAGATCGTTGTCGAATGCACCGGCAACCCTGTAGCAGCGGTCGAACACATCCTCGCCGCATTCGCCCATGCCAAGCATGTGGTCAATGTGACGGTTGAAGCCGATGCTTTTTGCGGGCCCCTGCTGGCGACCAGGGCGGCACAGGCCGGCGTGGTGTACAGCCTGGCCTACGGTGACCAGCCGGCATTGATTTGCGATCTGGTCGACTGGGCGCGCGCCGCCGGTTTTTCAGTGGTGGCGGCCGGGCGCGGCCACAAATGGCTGCCGCACTTTTCGGAGTCGACGCCGGAAACGGTGTGGGGCCACTATGGACTCTCACCTGAGACCGCGCGCATCGGCGGGCTCAACCCGAAGATGTTCAATTCCTTTCTCGATGGCTCCAAGCCCTCGATCGAGAGTACTGCGGTGTGCAATGCAACCGGTCTTGTGGCGCCGCCCGACGGCCTCCTCTATCCGCCGGCCTCGGTGGACGATATTGCCTTCGTGTGCCGACCGATCGCAGAGGGTGGCGTGCTGCATGCCAAGGGTCAGGTTGAGGTGATTTCATCGCTCGAAAAGGACGGTCGGGTGATTCCCTATGACATCCGCTTCGGCGTATTCGTGGTGTTCGAAGGCGAGACCGAATATATCCGTAACTGCTTCAAGGAATACATGGTGCGCACCGACCCCAGCGGCCGCTATGCCTGCCTGTACAAGCGCTGGCACCTGATCGGGCTGGAGGTGGGCATTTCGGTGGCGTCGGTCGCGCTGCGCGGTGAATCCACCGGGGCGGCCACCTGTTGGAACGCCGATGTGGTGGCGACCGCCAAGCGCGACCTGAAACCTGGCGAAATGCTCGATGGCGAGGGCGGCTACACCGTCTGGGGAAAACTGTTCCAGGCGCAAAAATCGCATGCGGCTGGCGGCTTGCCGTTGGGCCTGGCGCATGAGGTGAAGGTGGTGCGGCCGGTTAAAAAAGGCCAGAGCCTGACCTGGGCAGATGTGGCGATCGACGAGAACCTGCCTGCCTACAGGGTGCGTCGCGACATGGAAGCGCAGTTCGCGCCGCTTGCGAAAAAGGCTGCCTGAGTTCCAATTGCGATCATGGCCGACGCTGCGTCCGGCGCTGCATCACTGCAGGAATTCACCGCGAGCGTCGATGATGCTCATCTCGACGAACTCCGCACCGGTGCGGTCCTGCGGGCCATATGAGAACGTTACTCCGCCCAGATCGAGATTGCGGATGCCCTCCAGCGCGGCAACCAGAGATGCGCGCGTCAGGCCGCGGCCGGCACGGCGCAGGCCTTCGACAAGAACCTTGGCGGCGGCGAATCCTTCCATTGCCGCCTGGGACAACACCACGTCGTTGTTGCCTGCGGCGAGCCGGCGCATCTCGCGCGCCAGCGGCGTGCTCGAACTGAAGGGGTTCGGAAACACCTGGGTCACCATCACGCCGCGCGCACTGGTTCCAAGGTCGCGGATGAACGATTTCGCGCTGTTGTTCGAAATGGCCACGAACTGCGCCGTCGAACCGGCTGCGCGCATGCGCACCACCAGGTCCGCGGCATTCTTGCCTGAAGCGATGAGAATCACCGCTTGCGGATCGGCCTTGGCCAATTCGGCAGCCGGCTTCATCATTTCGAGCAGGGTTCGTTCGTAGATCACCACTGCGGCCGGCTTGAGCTTGAGCGCGTCCATCTTGCGCGTGAAGCCCTCGAGGCCGTCGCGCCCGAACGAGTCGTTGACGTGAACGATCGCAATCCGATTGACGCCGACGGTGTGCAAGTGCTCGATCGCTTTTTCCACTTCGGTCTGGTATTTGGCCCGCACGTTGAAGACCAGAGGATTGATCGGTTGGTGGAAGATCAGCGCACCGGTCGAGGGCGCGATGATGGGGATTCCGGCGGCGCCGGCAACCGCCAATACGGCTTCGGTGTGCGGCGTGCCGCGCACCGCGAAGAACGCCACCGGCTCGCGCTCCGCGACCAGGCGCGCCGCGTTCTCGCCGGCCAGCTTGGGGTCAAACTTGTCATCGACCGAAATCAGCGTGATCTTGCGGCCGTTGACGCCGCCTGCAGCATTGACCGCAGCGATGTACAGGCGTGCGCCCCCGGTCATTTCGCCAACCGAGCCGGCGACGGCGCCCGTGAAGCCGGCCGTCTGCACCACCACGACTTCCCGTTCGGTCACCCCCTGGGCGGCAATCGGGCCCGCAGGCAGGATGCTTGCAAGCGCAAGAGATGCGATCGCAAGGATCGGTTTCCAACCAGTTTTCATCGTTGACGGCAACAGCCAGCGGCATAGTTGCATCGGTTGTGGGAACGTCGATAGTACACTTGATGGCACCAGCGGAAAGCAGCGGGTCGATGCCGGTTTGCGGCCTGGTTGCGAGGCGCGCATTGCCGCATTGCAGCATCATTACGACCTTCATCAACACGAAAAGAACTTTATGTCGGAACAACTCCCCAAAGCCCTGGTATTCGATGTATTCGGCACCTGCGTCGATTGGCGCGGCAGCATTGTCACCGAAGGCCGTGCGCTCAATGCCGAGCGTCGCTGGAGCATCGACTGGGAAGGCCTGGTCGACGCCTGGCGTGGCGCCTATCAACCCAACATGCAAAAGGTGCGCCGTGGCGCGTTGCCCTGGACCAACCTGGATGCACTGCATCTGATGGCGCTCAAGGGCCTGCTGCCGACGTATCTGAATGGCACACCCAAGAGCGCGATCAAGGCGGCCGACCTGGCTGGCATAAACAGCATGTGGCACCGCCTCAAAGCCTGGCCGGACGCGGTGCGCGGCCTGAAGCGCCTGAAGACCCGGCACGTGATTGGCAGCATGTCCAATGGCAACGTGGCCTTGCTCACCAACATGGCGAAATTCGCCGGCCTGCCCTGGGACCTGGTGTTTTCCGCCGAATGGGTACACCACTACAAGCCGGACCGCGAAACCTATCTCTCGGCACCGCGCATGTTGGCCTTGAAGCCGTCCGAGGTGATGCTGGTGGCGGCGCACAAGAACGACCTGGACGGCGCGAACAAGGCCGGCCTGATGACCTGTTTTGTGCCGCGCCCGCTGGAATTCGGGCGCGCGGTGGCAGGCCAATGCGACGGCGCCTACGAAAAGCGCTTCGATCTCAATGTGCGCGATTTCGGCGAACTGGCGGGCGCGCTTGGATGCTGACCCACGAACTGTTTCGTGACGACGCCTACTTGAAAAGCGCGCAGTCGACGGTATTGGCCGCCGACGCTGCCGGCATCACCCTGGCTGCGACGATTTTTTACGCCACAGGTGGTGGCCAGCCGGGCGACACCGGCAGCATCAGCTGGGATGGCGGGGAACTGCTGGTCACCGATACGCGGCGTGGCACCGCAGCGGGCGAAATCGTGCATTGCGTGGCGCCTGGCAGGTTGCTGCCCGCGGTCGGCACAGCGGTGACCATGGCGATCGATTGGGGGCGTCGCCATCGGCTCATGCGCATGCATACCTGCCTGCATGTGCTGACCGCAGTGGTGCCGGGGCCTGTCAACGGCGGCAGTGTGCGCGAGGACTCCGGGCGCCTGGATTTCGACTTGCAGGGCGAGCGCCTTGACAAGACGGAGATTGAAGCCCGAGTCAATGAAATGATCAAAGCCGGTGCTGCGGTGAGCACCGAGTGGGTCAGCGAGGAGGAACTTGCGACCCGGCCCGAACTGGTCAAGACCATGTCGGTCAGGCCGCCGGCGGGGTTTGGCCGCGTGCGCCTGCTGCGTATCGAAGGCATCGATCTGCAGGCCTGCGGCGGCACTCACGTGGCGAACATCGCCGAGATCGGTGCAGTAGTGGTGAAGAAAATCGAAAGCAAGGGACGGCAGAATCGGCGCGTGAGCGTAGCGTTCGCTTGATTCTGCGTTGTTTGGTTTGCTGGCAGCCGACGCTGCGCAAGTCTGACAGGCTGCCAGGCGCCGTCGCGCGTCACCAGCGCGGACCGAAGCGCCGGAAAAACGGATCGTAGTGGTATCCGCGGCCCCAGCTGCTGCCGAAACCTGGCCCCCAGGGTCCGTAACCAAAGCCCCACATCCATTGGTCCTGACGATGCTGCAGGGCCCGTCGTCGTTCGCGTTCACGTGCCAGTTGCGCCGCCACCTCGGCATCGCGATCGGCCAGTTGGGTGATCAGGGTGGCTTGGCGCGCCTTTTCCTGCGTATCGACCAGATGGTCGATCACCTTCTGGTCCACGCCGTTGCGCGACAGCACCACGATTTGCGCTGGGGTCAGGGCATGAATCGTGGAGGTGGCCGTCAGGCGCGCGATGATCGCATCCGCCGCCGTGCCGGCCTGCGCCAGCGCGACGATCTCGTCTAACGGCACCTTCGGGTTGGCGACCGGCTTGAGACTGGCCAATTGTTCCGGCGTCAGGCGTTGCACGGCCCCTGGTGGCGGGCCAGGCGAGGCGCAGGCCGTCATCAAGGCGGCTACAACAAGCAGGGTGAGACTTCGTGCCATTCGCATGGCGAACTCCGCGTTTGTGGTCAGGATACAAAGCTTGGACCGGCACGCGGTGCACATGTTCCCGACAGTTTTGCGCGACCCCTGCCTCAGGCCTGTGCCTTGAAGGGGCTGTGATCGTTGAGTTCGTCCACATAGCGGTGGATGCCGGCGGATTCGCGCTTCAGGAAATCCTCGACCGCGTGAGCAAACTGCGGGTGTTTGAGCCAGTGCAGTGAGCGGGTTTCGACCGGCAGGAAGCCGCGCGCCAGCTTGTGTTCGCCCTGGGCGCCGCCCTCGAAGGTAGCAATCGCTTCGGCTATGCAGAATTCAAGTGGCTGGTAGTAGCAGGTCTCGAAATGCAGGCCGGGCAGGTAGCCCAAAGCGCCCCAGTAGCGGCCATACAGGGTTTCTTTGTCGTGGATGCACAAGGATGCGCAGATGTCCTTGCCATCGAGGCTGCCGACCACCAGCAACAGGTGCTGCGGCATGCGTTGCCCGATGGTTTCGAAGAAATCCAGGTTCAGGTAGGGCGTTGAATGATGCGCGCGATAGGTATGGCTGTAGCAGCGCGTCCAGAAGCGCCACAGGTCGGGCGTTATGTCGCTGCCGCGCACCCAGCGGTAGGTGACGCCGGCGTCGCGCACCTTGCGGCGTTCCTGCTTGATCTTTTTGCGCTTGTCGTGCGACATGGTCGCAAGAAATGCATCGAAATCGGCGTATTCGCGGTTTCTCCAGTGAAATTGCACAGTCCGGCGCGCCATCATGCCGGCCGTCTCCAGCAACTGCGCTTCGTCGTCCTCGGGGAACAGCACATGCAATGAGGAAACCTGCGCCGTTTTCGCCAGGTCAAGCGCGCCGGCAATCAGGGCCTGTTGCGTGCCGGTGTCGGTTCCCAGCAGTCGCGCGGTGGTGCAAGGCGTGAACGGAATGGCACACAAGAGCTTGGGGTAATAGTCCAGACCATGGCGCTGGTAGGCGTCGGCCCAGGCCCAGTCGAACACGTATTCGCCGTAGGAATGCGTCTTGACGTACAGCGGCATGGCGCCCACCAGTTGGCCCTTTTCCCGCAGCGCCAAATATTGCGCGGTCCAGCCGGCTTTTTCGCCGGCGCAGCCGGTTTCGTGCATGGCATGCAGGAAGGCGTGCGACAGCAACGGATGGTGGCCGGCGAGGGCATCCCACTGCGCGGGGTCGACTTCGCTCAGGGATTCAATGATCGAAAGGCTTGTCAAGTCGGGGGAAGAGGAGTGCGATAATTCCATGGAGTTCCGGTGGTCTTAATTTCCGTCTCCTTTTTTTCTTCGATTGTAGCCTCATGCCCGTCAAGCTAGCCATTGCGCAGCTCAATTTCAGCGTCGGTGACTTAGCCGGCAATCGCAAGCGCATCGCCGACGCGGCGGTGCGCGCGCATGCGGCCGGTGCGCAGGTGCTTTTGACGCCGGAACTGGCGCTTACCGGTTATCCGCCGGAAGATCTGGTGATGCGCCGCGCCTTCATGGAGGCGACCATGACGCATTTGCGCGAACTGGCCGTCGAACTGGCGCCGCTGGCAGGTTTGCGCGTGGTGGTGGGCCACCCTTCGGGCGGCGACGACCGCACCCGCTCGATCACCATCCAGCAGCGTCACAATGCCGCTTCGGTGCTAGGCGACGGTCGTGTATTGGCCACTTATGCCAAGCGTGAACTGCCGAACTACCAGGTGTTCGATGAAAAACGTTATTTCACCCCGGGACGCGAATCCCTGGTGTTCGAAGCCGGCGGAATGCGCTTCGGCCTCCTGATTTGCGAGGATGCCTGGTTTCCACAGCCGGCGCGCGAGTCGAAGGAGGCCGGGGCGCAGGCGCTGCTGGTGATCAACGCCTCGCCGTACCACATGGGCAAGAGCGGTGAAAGGGTCGAGCGGATGCGCCAGCGCGTCGGCGAAACCGGTTTGCCGCTGGTCTTCGCCCACAACGTCGGCGGCCAGGATGAAATCGTCTTCGACGGCAGTTCCTTCGCGCTCGATGCAAGGGGCACGCTCAAGGCGCGCCTGCCGATGTTCGAGGAGCGCCTGGGCTATGTCGAAATAGATGCGGGCGAGATAAGCGGGAGCGAAATCGCGCCCGAGCCCGCAATCGAGGCCCAGGTGTACGCGGCGCTCAAGCTGGGGGTTGCCGATTACGTCGGCAAGAACGGTTTTCCCGGCGCCCTGATCGGCATGTCGGGCGGCATCGATTCGGCGCTGACCCTGGCAATCGCCTGCGATGCGCTGGGCGCCGACCGGGTGCGCGCGGTGATGATGCCTTCGCAATACACCGCCGACATTTCGTGGATCGATTCGCGCGACATGGTCGAGCGACTCGGCGTGCGCTATGACGAGATCGCCATCAAGCCGATGTTCGATGCCTTCGAAGCTGCCCTGGCGCAGGATTTCAAGGGGCTCAAAGCCGACACCACCGAGGAAAACCTGCAGGCACGTATCCGCGGCACATTGCTGATGGCGCTTTCCAACAAGCACGGCTCGATCGTGCTCACCACCGGCAACAAGAGTGAAATGGCGGTCGGCTACTGCACCCTTTACGGTGACATGGCCGGCGGTTTCGCGGTCATCAAGGACATCGCCAAGACCCTGGTCTATCGTCTGGCGGTGTACCGCAACACCATTTCGGCGGTGATTCCTGAGCGCATCATCACGCGCCCACCGTCGGCCGAACTGCGGCCGGACCAGAAAGACCAGGACAGCCTGCCACCCTACGACGCACTCGACGCGATCCTGGCGCTGTATGTCGAGGAAGACCAGAGCACAGCCGACATCGTCGCCGCCGGTTTTGCGAAGGAGGATGTGGAAAAAGTGGTGCGCCTGATCCGCATTTCCGAATACAAGCGGCGCCAGTCGCCGGTCGGCGTGCGGGTCACGCATCGCGCCTTCGGGCGCGACTGGCGCATGCCGATCGTCAACCGTTTCCGCGACTGAATCCGCGGTCGGGTGCTGTTGATATACTCCGACACACAGGATATTCCCAGGGAGATTGCATGAAAAAGATCGAGGCGGTGATCAAGCCGTTCAAGCTGGACGAAGTGCGCGAGGCGCTGTCCGAGGTCGGGGTGACCGGTCTGACGGTGACCGAGGTCAAGGGATTCGGCCGGCAAAAGGGGCACACCGAGCTTTACCGCGGCGCTGAATACGTGGTCGATTTCCTGCCCAAGGTGAAGGTCGAGGTCGTCGCTGCCGACAAGGATGTGCAAAACGTGCTCGACGCAATCATCAAGGCGGCGCGTACCGGCAAGATCGGCGACGGCAAGATTTTCGTCACCGGCGTCGACCATGTGCTGCGCATCCGTACCGGCGAGACTGGCGAATCGGCAGTGTGAGCCTGGCGCAGGTTGCTACTGCGAGAACCTCGCGCTGCGGGGTTTTTTTACGCCTCTTTGCGCATGGCCGCGGCCGGCAACGCATCGACCCGCGCGTATTCCCCGCGCTTGAATAGCGCGGGATCGGCCGCAAACGCTCGCATCATGCCCATGGCATCCGCGCCCCAGAACAACTCGCCGGCGAAATCGAAGGTCGGCACGCCGTAGACCCCGCGCGCCAGCGCGCGCTCGGTATTGGCAGCGAGCTTCTGCTTAACCGCCGGGTCGGCGATCGCATCCGCAGCATTGGCGACCCCGAGCGTACGCGCCAAGGCGGCAAAGGTCGCGGGCGCGTTCACGTCTTCTCCTCTCTTCCAGATCATGTCGAAAATTGCCTCGACCGCATCTCGCGTGGCACCGGCAGCAAGCGCCAGTCGCAGCGCATGCAACGGATTGAACGGGTGGGCCGGCGGAAAGCGCATTGCGATGCCCTGTTCCTGCGCCAGCCATACGCACATGCGGTAGGTCTGGCGGCGTTTTTGCGCGATTTCGGCGGGCCCTTTGTGGCCATGCGCCTTGAGCAGGCCGGCAAACAGCACCGGCACACACTCGATTTCGAGTCCGGCAGGCAATTGTGCGAACTGCTTGAAATGCAGATACGCAAAGGGCGAAATGAAATCGAAATACCAGGTGGCGCGCATCGATTCAAAGTCCGATGGTGGTGGCGCTGACCGCCGGTGAACTCTGTTCCCAGATGGCGTTGAAGCGATTGAGCCAGGCGCGCGATTCGACCGCGTCATCCAGATAGACCGAGCCCCTGGCCTGCCCGCTGTGCGGGCGGCGCAGGCAATGGGCATCGTCGCCGATCACCAGCGAATCGTCGAGCTTGCGGATTTCCTCGTGCGTCTGGTGGATCGCGATGGCATGGCTGAACTGGCGCAACAGGCGCATCAGGCGCGGTGAAGAGCGAGTGATGATGCTCGTATCGTGTACCGCGATCATCAGTCTGCTACTGCGGTTTTTCAGAAGAAAGCTGCGCAACTGCTCCTCGCGATAAGCCGTGCCCATGCCGTAGTTGGCCAAAGTCGGGTCGAACAGTCGCAAGGTACGCCGGGTCTTGCCGATCACCTGATCCAAGGCCAGCGCGAACTCCTCCCGGGCGGTGATCAGGCGGCGTTGCGGTTGACCCTCGATGACCGCCGTTGTCGGCGGCGGCTCCGGGGGCGGCTTCCAGTTGGTGAAGTCAAGGTCAGTGTTGTCGTTACTCATGGCGTTGTTCCCGTATGCAACCATCCGTGCGTATACCAAGCATAAAGCAAACCAGTTGCCGCGCTTGCCGTTGCGGGCACCGATTCCAGGTACCGGGCGTCGGCCAGTCGGCGCAGTACGGCCGGCGCCGTCTGGATGGCCTCGCCGTTGATGTAAAGCCACTCCCCGCGATGCAGCATGCGCGTCTTTCGATCCAGCCGCACGCCCTGGCCCGCGATCGCACGGGCAAAACCGGGCTTGCCAAGCGGTGCCGCGGGCGCTACGAAAAACACATCCGCCTTGGGCTCGCTCAGGCTGGTGCCAAGAAATCCGGCCACTTCCTCGCGGCTTGGTTGCAAGCGGCCGATCAGGCGCATGGCCTGTGCCAGATAGGCATCATCGATCAACGCGCTTGCGCGCGCCGGCCGCAGATCGGGGTCGGCAAACATGCCGTCGCGCTCGACCTTGTCCGCCAGGTGCTCCAGCAGGCCGCGCGCCAGTTCCTGTGCGGAGGGCGCGCGAAAGCCGATCGACCAGGTCATGCATTCACCCAGCGCAACACCTTCATGTGCGCAGCCCGGGGGCAGATACAACATGTCGCCGGGCTCGAGCACGAATTCGCAGTCGGGCCGGAACTTGCGCAGGATCTTCAGTGGTGCACCCGCCACGAGGCTGCGCTCCTCCTGGGTCGAAATGCGCCAGCGCCGGCGTCCCCGGGCCTGCAGCAGGAACACATCGTAGGAATCGAAATGCGGGCCGACACCGCCGCCGTCACTGGCCCAGGAAATCATCAGGTCGTCCAAGCGCGCCGCCGGGATGAATGCGAAGCGCCGCAGAAACTCGTCAGCCGCGTCGTGGTGCAGGTTGACCCCTTGCACCAAAAGAGTCCACGGATGGGCCTTTTTCGCGCGCAGCTCGCGCGCGGAAAAGGGGCCATGCAGGAGCGACCAGCGCCGGCCGTCGCGTGCGACCAGGCGGCTTTCCACCGTGTCGCGCGCGGCCAGGGCGAATAATTCGGCCTTGGATACCGGCGCGTTCATGGCGGGAATCGCACGCCGGATCAGGAGCGGCTTCTTGTGCCAGAAGAGTTTGAGGAACCGATCGGGTGAATAGCCGCCCAAAAGTTGCGAAATATCGCTTGGCAATTCGTTTTTCATCTGGCTATTATAGGAACACGGAATCAGAAATTTCAGGAGTTGCCAGCCCTTTTCAATTGCACCGCGCTTGGTCAGGCCTTGTCTGATGCTTGTCGCCCACGCAGGAGTCGAGTCATGCTCAACGCAGGACAGTCCGCCCCGAAGTTCCGTCTGGCCGATGCCGACATGGCGCTGGTCGATATCGCAAAGCTGCGCGGCAAGCGCAACGTGGTGCTGTATTTTTATGACAAGGACAACCTGCCAGGCAGCACCATGGAAGCCATCGAGTTCTCCGATCTGGACGCCGACTTCCGTCGCTGCAACTGCGTCGTCCTGGGCGTTTCACCGGATGACTGGCTAAGCCATGCCGAATTCCGCGATCGCCACGGCTTGACCGTGACCCTGCTGTCCGATCCCGAATGCGAGGTCTGCCGCCAGTACGATGTGGTCCGGGTGGTAGCCCATCCGACCGTCGGCCGGCCGCACGTGTTGCGTTCCACCTTTATCATCGATCGTCTGGGCAAGGTGCGGCACGCGCTGTATGGCGTGAGCCCCAAGGGGCATGCCAGCGAAGTGCTTGACCTGGTCAAGACTCTGCCACACTGAAGCCGATCAAAGCGCCGCTCGATTGCCGGTTGATCATTTTCCAAAAACATGACAGCCTCGCCAGAGGCATGTTTTTGTCATGATTTGTGCAATTCCCGGTACTACGCGGATCAGCCAACAGCGGGGCGCCGCAGTACAACGGGCTGCAGAAGCGGTTTGTGCTTTCTACGAACTATTCAACCTTTCCTTCATCCAACCCGGAAAATTTGCGCATGAACATCGGCCTCGACTCGGTGGTCTCGATTTCCTACACACTGTTCGACGCCCAGGGCGAACTGGTCGAACAGACCGAACAACCGATCGCCTATCTGCACGGCGGCTACGGCAACATCTTCCCCTTGGTCGAGCAGACCCTGCAGGGCAAGGCGCCGGGTGACCGCGCCAGCGTCAAGCTCGAACCGGAAGATGCCTTCGGCGACTACGACGAGCAGCTTTTGCGCGTCGAGGCACGCGACCTGTTCCCCGAGGTGCTCGATATCGGCATGCAGTTCGAGGGCATTCCCGGCGAAGCTGTCGACGCCGACACCGACATCTTCACCGTCACCGACATCGCCGACGGCAAGGTGGTGCTCGACGCCAACCATCCCTTGGCCGGCATGGCGCTGGTGTTCGAATGCAAGGTGATGGAAGTGCGCGCGGCGACGCCTGAGGAAGTGACGCATCGGCATGTGCATGGGGCCGGGGGCCACCAGCACTGACCGTAGCGGTTTTTCAGGCAGGCCGACCCGGCTGCGTCTCAAGGGCTGCGTCTCAAGGGCTGCGTCTCAAGGGC
>CAYYFR010000064.1:16325-27963 GCA_964470865.1 uncultured Burkholderiales bacterium
GCGTCTCAAGGGCTGCGTCTCAAGGGCTGCGCACAAAGCGCCGCGCATTGAAGCGAAACAGCGCCGGGTGCTGCGGGTCGATGCTCACTTTGATCCAGCCCAGGCCGGGCGAGCCAAAGGTTTCGACCCGTGTCACGTTGGAAAGCGTGTTGCCGGAAGCGTCTTTGAGCGGCTGGTCGATGCGGTATGAATGGGTGTCGCCGTGCACCAGCACCACCGGCCCACCGAAGGCGCGGGCTTCGCGTGCCAGCTGCGCCTTGAACTCGGCGTAGCCGTCGCGAAAGCCTGGGCGCGTGCCCGATTTGCGCGCTTCATCACCCTCGAAATCCGGATTGGCCTGGATCACCAGCATGACCGCGCGCAGCCTGGCAGCGCGCGCATGTGCAAAGGCTATTTCCAGCCATGCAGTATTGGCCGCGAGACGTGCGTGAAACTCGCGGTTGTCGCCGCGATTCTTCCAGTTGTTGTTGCTGCCCGGAATATTGAGCCCGACCAGCAATACTTCCTCGAAAACCCAGCGCACGTTCTCGCGCCAGGCCGCGAATTGCGGCTGCAGATCGCCCTGGCGGGTAAGCCTGATGCGGCGACGCCCGAGACTCTCTGCGCCGGCGGCGAATAGTTCGCGCAACTTTGACAGGCGCTCCTCGGGATCGAAGCCGCCGTTGCTGGCGCGGTGGCAATCGGTCCAATCGTTGTCGCCGGGGATCAGGATGAACGGGTGGCGCGACCCGTCGAAATCGTCACGCCGCGCCTTGAGGCGGTCGTCGTCGCAGCGTTCGCTGCCGGACTTGATGTCGCCGTCGTGCACCACGAAGGCGATCGAGTCGTCGTTGGAGATCTCCTGCAGAATCGTGTGCATCATCTCGATCTCGCCGTCGCTGTAGGGCATGTCGCCGATCAGGGCGAAGTGGCCGGCATGGGCGGGTGGGCATGCTGCCAGAAGCAGCGCCAGGCAGAGCGCGCGGGCCGGTTCGCGCAGCAAGCGGAGCAGGGCCTTCACGCCGCGCCTGCGTCGGCCAAGCCCTTGAGCTCGTACAACAGGTCGAGCGCGTCGCGCGGTGTCAGTTCATCCGGCTTGATTTCAGCCATGCGCGCCAGTGCCGGATGCACTTGCGGTTCGGGTTCCGGCGTGACATGCGCTTGCGCGCTGGCGTTGAAGAGATCGAGTTGCGGGCGCGTCATGCGTGCCGCCTGTTCTTCCAGATCGGCCAGGTGCCGGCGCGCCGCGCGGATCACCGGCGTGGGCACACCGGCCAGTTGTGCCACCTGCAGGCCGTAGCTCTGGCTGGCCGGCCCTTCGCGTACCGAGTGCAGAAACACCACGCCGCCATCATGTTCGGCGGCCGACAAGTGCACATTGGCAGCTTGCGGATACTCGCCGTCGAGCTGGGTCAGCTCGAAATAATGCGTGGCAAACAGGGTCAGGCTGCGGTTGGTCTCGATCAGGCGGCGCGCGATGGCCCAGGCTAGCGCCAGGCCGTCGAAGGTGGAAGTACCGCGCCCGACTTCGTCCATCAGCACCAGGCTCAGCGGCGTGGCGCTGTTGAGAATGGCCGCCGATTCGGTCATCTCGACCATGAAGGTCGAACGGCCCTGCGCCAGATCGTCGGCGGCGCCGATGCGCGTGAAGATGCGGTCGATCGGGCCGAAGCGCGCCGCGCGTGCCGGCACGAAGCTGCCGGCATACGCCAGCAAGGTCAGAAGAGCGGTCTGGCGCATGAAGGTCGATTTGCCGCCCATGTTGGGGCCGGTGATCAGGAGCAGGCTGCGCTGCGGGTCGAGCCGGCAATCGTTGGGCACGAAGTCGGCTACCTGCTGCGCCACCACCGGATGGCAGCCGGCCTCGATTGCAAGCCCGGGCGCATCGTCTAACAGCGGCGCGTTCCAGCCCAGCACATAGGCACGCTCGGCCAGGCATGCCAGCGCGTCGGTCTGGGCGGTGGCACGCGCGGCGCGCTGCAGGGCAGCTACATATGGCTGCAAGTCATCGAGCAGCTTTTCGTAAAGCGCTTTTTCGCGCGACAACGCACGGCTTTCCGCCGACAGGGCACGATCCTCGAAGCTCTTGAGTTCCGGCGTGATGTAGCGCTCCGCGTTTTTCAGTGTCTGGCGGCGCCGGTAGTCGTCGGGAATCTTGTGGCCGTGGCTGTTGGTCACCTCGATGTAATAGCCGTGCACGCGGTTGTATTCAACCCGCAGGTTGGGAATGCCGGTGCGTTCGCGCTCGCGCGCCTCCAGCGCCACCAGGAATTCGCCGGCATTGGTGGTGAGCGCACGCAGTTCGTCTAGTTCGTGGTCGAATCCGCCGGCGATCACGCCACCATCGATCAGGCGCGCGGCCGGCTCGGCATGCACGGCCGCCTGAAGCAGGGCGGCTAGCCCGGGCGGAACGGCGAGGCCGTGGGCCAGCTCGGCGAACAGGCCGGCTTGCGGCAGGCAAGTACCAATCACCGGCAGTGCCGTCAGCGATTCGCGCAAGCCCGCCAGTTCGCGCGGGCGTACCGAGCGCAGCGCGACCCGCGTGGCAATGCGCTCGATGTCGGATACCGCGCGCAACATTTCGCGCGGCTTGTCGAAGCCGCGGCCGCTGTCCAGCAGTGCGGCGATCGCCAGATGGCGTGCCTGCGCCACGCGCCGATCGCGCCGCGGATGGTGCAGCCAGCGTGCCAGCATGCGGCTGCCCATCGAGGTGATGCAGCTGTCGAGTGTGGCGAAGAGCGTGGGGGAGGGCGCGCCGCGCAGCGTTTCGGTGATCTCCAGGTTGCGCCGCGTAACCGCATCGAGCGTCAGGTATTCGTCGCCGCTCTCGACGGCGATGCCCTGCACATGCGTGAGCGCCTGGCCCTGCGTGGCTTGCGCATAGCGCAGCAGCGCGCCGGCGGCGCCCAGGGCCAGGCCGAGGCCGGCGCAGCCGAAGCCGTCGAGTGTCGCCACCTTGAAATGGTCCTGCAACAGCTTGGTGCCGGCGCGCAGATCGAAATTCCAGGCGTTTTGCAGCGTACGCGCCACCCCCTCGGGCAGGCCGGCGCCGAGGCTGAAGCTGGCGCCATCGGGCAGCACGATTTCGGCCGGGCGCAGGCGTTCGAGATCATGCGCCAGTCTGGCCGGGGCGATCTCGGCTACGGTCAGCTCGCCAGTAGCGATGTTGAGCCAGGCCAGCCCGTACGAACGCACCTGGGCGCCGATACCGACCTTGTCTGGCAGCAGCGCCAGCAACAGGGCGTCGGCCTTTTCCGGCAGCAGGGCCTGGTCGGTGATGGTGCCCGGCGTGACCACCCGCACCACCTTGCGTTCGACCGGTCCCTTGGAGGTGGCGGGGTCGCCGATCTGCTCGCAGATCGCCACCGATTCGCCCAGCTTGACCAGGCGCGCCAGGTATTGCTCGAGCGCATGCACCGGCACACCTGCCATCTTGACCGGCTGGCCAGCGGACGCGCCGCGCGTGGTAAGCGTGATGCCCAGGAGGCGCGCTGCCTTCTCCGCATCGGCGTAGAACAGCTCGTAGAAGTCACCCATGCGGTAGAACATCAGGGTCGCCGGATGGTCCGCCTTGAGCGCCAGGTACTGGCGCATCATCGGGGTATGGTTGCTGATTGCGGGGTCGTTCAAGCTCTTCTCGTCTTTGGCAAAACTGCGGGCAACCACTTGTAAAGATGGCGCTTATTTCACATTTCGGTCTCTGCTGGATGACTGGATTCGACCAGTCTTGTCCAGCCTTGTCAGTCGGTTTGGTGGAGGTGGCGGTATAGGTCTACGCTGCAATCGCAATGAAGAAACCGCCACCAATGCTCACCCCCCCGCATTGTCGCCGACCTGCGTTCGGGAGACGACTGCGCCGATCCCGATTACCCGGGATTGCGGGTACGCCGCACCAATGCCGCACGGGTGTTTTTCTACCGCGACCGGGCCAGTGATGGCGCACTGCGCGAGATCAAGCTCGGCCAGTTCGGTCCCATGACCCTGGCGGAAGCCAGGAAGGCTTTGGGAAGGCTCAAGCTCGAACGCGAAAGTGGCGTCGATCCGCAGTTGCAGAAGCAGCAGGTACGCTCAGAAGCGCGGCGAAAGCGCGAAGCCGAGAAACTGTCGAGCTATACGGTCGAGAAACTGGTTGAGGATTTCGTAGCAGAGAAACTGAGCAAACAGAAGCGTGGCGCGGAGGGCGCGCGACTGTTGCGACGCGACATTCTTCCAAAACTCCGGGATCGCGCTGCCGCCGGATTAACACGGCGCGAACTGCAGGATGAAGTCATCCGACCCATGTTGAAACGTGCGCCGCGCGGTGGCACCTATCTGCTGTCGCGCATACGTAACGCCTATGCCCACGCCGCAGATCAGGGGCGCATTCCCGATGACTTTGTGTTTCCGACGCTGGGCATCAAAGGTGCGCCCCAGGTGCGCAGGAAGCGCGCTTTTACCGATGCCGAGCTCGCGACGTTCATCCGGTGGCTGCCGCGTAGCCCCAACAGCCTTACCGTGCGCGATGCGCTTTCGTTGGTGCTGTTCCCCGGCTGCCGCTCAGGTGAAGTGGTCGCCGCGCTATGGCGCGATATCGATCTTGAGCGCGCGGTCTGGACGATTCACGAGACCAAGAACGGTGAGCCCCATGCCGTGATGCTTCCAAGCCAGGCTGTCGAGCTATTGAAAGCGCGCAGGGCGTTACACGACATCTTCGTTTTTCCCTCGCCAATGGGCGAACAGCATGTGGGACAGAAGGCGCTCGGACTCGCGCAAGAATTTCCGGCCAAATTGGCGCTGTTATTGCGCCAAATAGAAACTGTAATGCGCCATTTTAATTGGCGCATTATTGAATTTGCGCCAAAACGCGCGTAGGATATGGCGCAATTGGTACCCATCCTCCGAGCTGACCCATGCCGAAGATAGTCTCAACCGCCGAGTACGAAGTGGTCGTGAACGCGGTACGCCAACGGCCAGACGGCGCGAGTATCGAGATGATTCAGTCGGGCCTCGGCGAGGGCGTGGCCAGAAGAACGCTGCAACGCCGGCTAAATGAACTGGTCAAGCAGGGCCGTCTTGTTGCGAAGGGCCGCAAACGCGGCGCCATGTACCGCGTGCCGGCAGAAGGCAGCGTTAGCGTCCAGCCAGAAGCGGGGGCGATAAACGCAGAGGCGGGGGCGCTCTCCGTGGAGATCTACGTCCCGATGTCAGCAGAGGGCTCGCGTCTGCGCGACCTCGTGCGCCGCCCGCTCACGCTGCGAGCGCCGCTCGGCTACCGGCGCGAATTCCTGCTCGATTACCGGCCCAATGAAACCTGGTATTTGCCACGCGAGACGCGTACTCACCTGCGCGGCCTGGGCGAAGCCCCAACGCCCGAGCGGCGGGCGGGCACCTATGCACGCGATGTGCTCGGGCGGTTGCTGATCGACCTTTCATGGGCTTCATCCAAACTCGAGGGCAACACCTACACGCGGCTGGATACCCAACGCCTGATCGAGCAAGGTGAGGCGGCCGCCGGCCGCGACGCGCGCGAAACGCAGATGATCCTGAACCACAAGCGCGCCATCGAGTACCTGGTGGATGGCGCCGACGAGATCGGCTATGACATTCATACTTTTCAAAACCTGCATGCGCTGCTGTCGGAGAATCTGCTCGCAGATCCTGGCGCGGGCGGCAAACTGCGCGAGCGCATCGTGGATATCTCGGGCACGGTGTTTCGTCCGCTGGCCATCCCGCAACAGATCGACGGCTTCTTTCGTGTTGTTCTCGACAAAGCGGCGGCGATCGGCGACCCGTTTGAACAGGCGTTCTTCCTGATGGTGCAGATTCCCTACCTGCAGCCTTTCGAAGACGTGAACAAGCGGGTTTCGCGGCTCGGCGCCAACATTCCGTTGCTCAAGCACAACCTTTGCCCCTTGTCCTTTGTCGAAGTGCCTGAACGCGCTTACGTCGAAGGAACTCTGGCTGTCTATGAGCGAAACAAGGTCGAGTTGCTTGTAGATGTATTCGCGTGGGCCTACGAACGATCCTGCCAGCAATACCGCGCAATAGCCGATTCGTTACCGCAGCCAGATCCGTTCAGAAGAAAATATCGTGACGTACTGGCAGATATCATCGGGGAAATCGTGCGCAAACGATGGGAGGCGGACTCGTTGATCATCGAGCGGGAAACTGCGAACCTTGTCCCGGCCGAAGATCGAACGCGATTCATCGAAATGGCCATCGCCGAATTGAAGGGGCTGCACGACGGCAACATTGCCCGCTATCGCTTGCGCCTTTCGGAGTTCCGCGATTGGAAGGAAAAACAGCGGTGATATGTGACCACTATGCTCATGCCCATCAACTGGAGCGATTAAGTGTGGGCGCCGGTGCGAACGTGCTGGTTTTTGGCCGGTTTGAAACTGCAGTGATTTCGGACTCACGACCACCATTCGTTCACGGCCTGGATTGTCTGATGTCGTCCAAGTCATTGAAATAGCGACTGTCAAAGCGAAGAAGACTGTCGGAGACAATGGAGACGAAGAAAAAGGAACGACAAAATCGCCGCATAGCCAGATCGGCTGAATTCATACACTTTCGGCTCGGCGCTGACAATTAAGGGATGGCCCTCAAAAAATCAGAACTCTATTCCTCGCTCTGGTCGAGCTGTGACGAACTTCGCGGCAGCATGGACGCCAGCCAATACAAGGACTACGCCCTCGTGCTGTTGTTCGTCAAATACGTGAGCGACAAATACGCGGGCCAGCCCTTTGCCCCGATCAAAATTCCGCCGGGCGCGAGCTTTGCCGACATGGTCGCGCTCAAGGGCAAGTCGGATATTGGTGACCAGATCAACAAGAAAATCCTCGGCCCGCTGGCGCGAGAGAACAACCTCTCTGATATGCCGGACTTCGATGATCCCAAAGCTGGTGGGGTTCGGAGCAAACAGGTTGAAGGCAAATCTGAGGCCGAGCGGGATGCCAAGACTGGGAGAAACCTCCTAAACCCGAAGCGAGATTCGATAAACACCAGGGAAATCGAGGTCGGTACCATCGTCGTCAATCAATGCTTTCCTGATCGCGTCTTGTTTGCCGTTTTTGGATGCCATGGCAATACCATATCCTGCATGGATATTATGATCGAGGCCGCTCATCTCGTATCGAGGCGACAACTATTTTGATAGAGGAGGCCAACCCTCTCCCGCAAGCGGGTAGTGGGAACTGGGAACTGGGAACTGGTCTGTCACTGCGCTGAGGCTTGCCCTTTTGCGACAGCCTCAAGCGGATAGAGGGAGAGGGCCGTCCCCGCACTGAGGTTTACTGTTTCGCGAAAGTCTCCGATTGCTGGAGCGGGTGTAGCTTGGCTTTGCAGCCTTGCGCGCAGGTTTCTGACTTTTGCGACAGCCTCACCAGCATGGGAATGCGTTCAGCAAAGCTCGTTCAGCGCGCTTGTCAATCCCTTTGCTTTTCCAGCCTTTCCGCACGCTCCGCTGCTGCGCGCGCGAGCGCCCATTCAACCGCATCGAGTACAGCGCCAGAATTGAAGGGCTTGATGATGAAGCCTTTTGCACCGCCGCGAATCGCATTTTGCACCGTTTCCGCATCGTGTTTGCCGGTGACCATCAACACAATAGTTTGCGGCGCGCGCTCCAGAATTTGGCTCAAGACTTCAAGGCCATCACTATCGGGCATCATGATGTCCAAAAATACGATATGGGGTTCGAGCTTGATCAGTAATTCAAGCCCAACTTCGCCATTGCCTGATTCCCCAACTACTCTATAACCAGCAGCGTTCAAGATGGTTCGTAACACCATACGAATCATTTGGTTATCGTCAATAATGAGCGCGTTAAACATTTTGGGTCTTCGGGAAATCGAGTGGGTGATTTTGGGGTGTTGGATGGCCATGAAAATGCGCAACCGTCGACAAATGAAGGACATCGAGCCAGACCATCGGGTCGGGCGAGTCATTGCCGGGGTCGGGCCAGGTCCATGAGGGCGTGATGCCGAAATCGCCCTCGTGCATCAGGGTTTTTCGCCATTGACCGCGGTGTAGGCCCCCGCCTGACTCGAAAATGCGCGGGCGAATCGCGTCATAGTCCCGCAGGTGCGGCGCGGCGGCGGGCTTGGGCTCTGCCGGAACCAGGCCCTTGAGCACTTCCCACAGCGGCGCCAAATTGTCGCCATCGATCCTGGCGTAAAACGCCTTGCGTTCCTCGGCGTTGCGAACCACTTCCGCGCTTTTCATTTCCATGCTCTTCTTTCCACACGTCCAGCATGCTACAGGTCTACTCTGGCGCCGGGAAGCCGCAGAAAACCGCAGAAAACCCGCCGCACAGCGGGTGCGATTCAAACTGATGTGTCGTATGGTTGGAGCTGGGATCAATGTTGGGCAAGAGATCCGCATGTCGCGCCACTTGAACGCGTCGCCACATCAGTTTGAATCGCACCCGAGAGCGCCGCCAAGGCGGCAGATTCCGCCCTCTTGAGATAACCTGAAAGCGGCTCCCACCAAGGGTTTCAAGCTATACACGAATTCCGTGCCGGCCACGCGCGTTGATTTGCGTGAGGATGCGCCGGGCAATATCCTGAATTGGCACCACCTCATCCACCCCGCCTTGCGCGATGGCTTCCTTGGGCATGCCGAATACGACGCAGCTCGCTTCATCCTGGGCGATGGTGTAGGCGCCGGCATCATGCAGTTCTTCCATTCCCACTGCGCCATCGCGCCCCATGCCGGTGAGAATTGCCGCCACCGCATTCTGCCCGGCGTGCACGGCGCAAGAACGGAACAGCACATCGACTGCCGGACGGTGCCGGTTCACCGGCGGCGCTTGCGACAACTCGGTCATGTAATTGGCGCCACTGCGTTTGAGCAACAGATGCGAATGACCCGGCGCGATGTAGGCGTGGCCGGGCAGAATGCGTTCGTTGTGCACCGCCTCGGTCACCGTGATGCGGCACAGGCTATCCAGGCGGTTGGCGAAGGAACGGGTAAACCCTTCCGGCATGTGCTGGGTGATCAGCACGCCGGGGCTATCCGGCGGCAACTGCATCAACACTTCCTTGATTGCCTCGGTGCCCCCGGTGGAAGCGCCGATGGCGATGATCTTCTCGGTCGAGATCTGCCGGTTTGCCAGAGACTGCAGCGGCGTTGCCGCAGGTTGCCCGGCAGCAGCCGCCGAGCGGTGCCGCAGGCCGATTTTGGCCGCTGCTGCGACGCGGATCTTGTCGGTGATCTCGCGCGCGTAGACCTGCATGCCGTTGACGATATCGAGCTTGGGTTTGGCGACAAAATCGACCGCGCCCAGTTCCAGTGCGCGCATTGTGATGTCCGAGCCGCGCTCGGTCAGGGTGGACACCATCACCACCGGCATCGGCCGCAATCGCATCAGGCGCTCAAGAAAATCGAGGCCGTCCATTTTCGGCATTTCAATATCCAGCGTGAGCACGTCCGGATTCAACGCACGAATCATTTCGCGCGCGGCGATCGGGTCCGGCGCCGCGCCTATCATCTCCATATCGCGCTCTTGATTGACAATCTCGGTCAACACTTTACGGATCAAGGCCGAGTCGTCTACGGCCAGCACACGAATTTTCCGCACTGTCGCGGCTGCTGCTGATTGCATTGATTTCCCCTTTGCGCGTGCTCAACCGAACAACTCGATGTCGCCACCTGCGCCGGCTCCCGCATCCCGGCGCAAACGCTGCGTGTATTGGGCTTCCCGCTCGGCCAGCGTGTTGTTGTGCATGTTGGTCAGCTTTTTGACCCGCACGCGCCCGTCCCGCGGGAAAAAATAAACCTTGCGCGGATAAATATCCTCGAGGTCGCGTGCCGCCACGCGGATCCCTTCATCGGCAAGAAATTCCAGCACGAACTGTGCGTTGCGCGACCCCACGTTGGTGTTACTCAGGCAATTCATCACGTTACCGCCGCCGAACACCTTGGCTTCGAAATTCCGCCTGGAAGCGCCCAGCTTGAGCAGCCCGTTGATCAGCAGTTCCATTGCCTGCACACCATAGCGCCCGGTACTGCCGAAGCGGTCGGCCCCGCCGCTGCCGGCATCCGGCAGCATGAAGTGATTCATCCCGCCGATACCGCTTGTGACATCGCGAATGCAGGCGGCAACGCACGAGCCCAACACCGTCACTTGCACCAGATCTTCATTGGTGACGTGGTATTCGCCCGGCAAGAGCTTCACCGCGGTTCGCTGCAAACCCGGATCCATATACCGATTGCGTGCCAGACCGTCGGCTGCGGTTGGTTCTGCCATGTCAGTGTTTTGCCAATGGTTGATAGACCGTCTTGCCACGCAGCTTGAACAGGTCGGTCGCGTGGTGCAGGCTTTCCGAATGCCCCATGAAAAGGAGCGCGTCTTCACGCAGCAGCGGGTAGAAGCGCTCGAGTATTCTGCGCTGGGTCGGTCGGTCGAAATAGATCATCACATTACGGCAAAAGATCGCGTCGAGCGGCCCGCGCACCGGCCAGCTTGGGTCCAGCAGATTGAGCTGGCGGAAGGTGACGAGCTCACGCACCTCATCGCGCACCCGCGCAAACCCGGTCTGCGCACCACTGCCCTTGAGAAAAAACCGCTTGGCGTAACCGTCCGGCAGGCGCTCCAGTAATTCGAGCGGATACACGCCGGCGGTGGCCGTTTGCAACACATTGGTATCGAGGTCAGTCGCCAGAATGCGCATTTTCGACGCCTGGCGCCCGAGCGTATCGAGCGCGGTCATCGCGATCGAGTAAGGTTCTTCGCCGGTTGAAGCCGCGCTGCACCAGACTGTCATGCTGCCGCGGCCAGCCCCTTTGCGCAGCAGATCGGCCAACACCGGAAAATGATGTTGTTCGCGAAAAAACGAGGTCAAATTGGTAGTCAGGGCATTGGTGAACTGCTGCCACTCTGCAGCATCCTTTTTTGACTCCAACCGGTCAAGATAATCGGCAAAACGCTGCACCCCCAGATGCCGCAGGCGCCGCCCGACGCGGCTATACACCATCTGCCGCTTGGTTTCCTTGAGGGAGATGCCGGCCCTGGTGTGAATCAGCCGGCAGATCCGCTCGAAGTCACTGTCGGTGAATTCAAAATCCCCGCCGTCATTGCGCTCCTGTTGCATGCCGATAAGTCCTCAAAGCAATGATGGGTGACAGTTGCCAGCAACCCGCTGGCGCCAGCGCCGGCAGGTTGCAATACTCAATTATTTTTTTGCCAGCCGGCCCGCGTGATTGATCGCGCGTGCCGGCTGCCGCTTCCAATTGCCGGTCAGAACTCTTCCCAGCTTTCGGCCGCACCAGCGCCGCCGCCGGCCACCTTGGCAGCACGCCGCGGCGCCGGTTTGGCTTCCGGCTGCGATGCCGCTTTCGACTTGGCCACCGGCTTGCTCGGCAAACGCGTCACGTTGGAAGCGCGGGTTGGCGCGCGGCGCTCCGCACGAACCGAGTCGTCGAGCTTGAACATCGCCACCGCTTCAACCAGCTTCTGCGCCTGTTCTTCCAGGCTCTCAGCCGCCGCGGCCGCTTCTTCAACCAGCGCCGCGTTCTGCTGCGTCACTTCGTCCATCTGCGTGATTGCGGTGCTGACCTGGTCGATGCCGGACGACTGCTCCTGCGAGGCCGCCGTGATCTCGCTCATGATGTCGGTCACGCGTTTGACCGAGGTGACGATCTCGTCCATCGTCTTGCCGGCCTGATCGACCAGCTTGGT
>CAYYFR010000065.1:0-4903 GCA_964470865.1 uncultured Burkholderiales bacterium
GGCCGCGGCCTATGAGCCGCGTTCGGGCCAGGAAGGCAAGGATGTGGTGTGGGTGCCGACCCCGCAGGTGGTGGTCGACAAGATGCTCGATATGGCGCGCGTCGGGCCCAAGGATTACGTGATGGATCTGGGCTCCGGCGACGGCCGCACCGTGATCACCGCGGCCAGGCGCGGCGCGCGCGCCCTGGGCGTCGAATACAACCCGGAGATGGTGGAACTGGCCAAGCGCGCCGCCGAGAAAGCCGGCGTGTCCGGCAAGGCCAGCTTCGTCAAGGCCGACCTGTTCGAGACCAGCTTCGACAAGGCCAGCGTGGTCACCATGTTTCTTTTGACCGACATCAACCTGAAGCTGCGGCCGAAGATCCTCACCCTCAAGCCCGGCACCCGGATTGTTTCCAACACCTTCACCATGGGCGAATGGGAGCCCGACGCGCGCGCCGATCTGGTGGGCCAGCCCGGCTGCGAGAGCGCCTACTGCACGGTGCTGTATTGGATGGTGCCGCGCCAGGTGGCCGGCACCTACCAGGTCGCGCAGGGCGAGGTGACGCTCAAGCAGGAGTTTCAGATGCTCAGCGGCACGCTCAAGAGCGCCGGCGCCACGCTCGACCTGAAGGGCCGGGTACGCGGCGAGAGCATCGAACTGGAAGCCGGCGACAGGAAGTATCGCGGCCGGCTCAAGGGCGGCACGCTGGCCTTGCGCAACGCCGGCTGAGCCGGCGCGTGGCTGCGCCCGGGCGCGGCGCTTAACTGGCGTGTCCAGGTCGACGGCGTCGCGCCGTAGGCCACGGTGATGCGCTTGGCGCTGTGTACAGTGCCGGTGGCCACACCCGGATAGCCGGGCAGGGAGTAGTCGAAGGTCTGGCCCGCCTGCAGCCAGCGACCGCTGCCCTGAAAGCGCTTGCCGGCTGCATTGATCAGGGTGACAAACACCTGCTGGCCTTGCGCACTGATCTGCACCGAACTGCCGCTGGTCGAACGCCACAGCCCGGCGATATCGACGCCTTGTGGCGCGGCCTTCATGCCGGCATCAAGTGCCGGCATGCGGCCGCGCTGCCACACGCTGGTGCTGCCATTCGGATTGGTGACATCGATCTGGCGCTCGTTGCGGATGGCTGCCGCATAGGTCCAGTCGTTGTGCCGGAAGCTGAAGCGCTCGCCCTCGGTGTTCCACTTGCCGGTGAGCGGGCCGATCTGGCCCTGCGCATTGTTGATGGTGACAAACACCTGGTCCTGGGCCGCCACAACCCTGATTCTGGTGGCGCTCGGACCGTACCACACGCCGTTTGGATCGACGGCGAACGAGGCGCCTGAAAACACCAGCAAGGCCAATGGCAGCAGGGTGCGAAAAGGCTTGCAGCGGAGCATGCGGTTTTCCTTTCGAGTCGACAGGTCAATGGCTTTGGTGCAGCGGTGGCACGCAACGTGAGCGGGTGCTGAACTCGCGCCGATGGTTGCCGCAACAGCCACGCCGCAGGCGCGCAGCCCGCCAATGGCCGGATGCTGTTTCGATGTTTACGGCAAATGCAGCCGAAAGCGCAGCTTTTTTGCGGCCGCATTTGCCTGCCGGGGAGTGCCGCGCGCAAGTCGCTGCACCAGATGCAACCCGGCGCGGCCGGCGCTGCTGGCGCGCGGTGGCCGGCGCCGCGCCGGCTGTTTGATCTCGCGCATAATGTGCGACCCCTTGCCACCCAAGCCCGCAGGAGTCTTTCAATGTCCGCTGTTGCTTCGTTGCACTTTGCCGCTGCCCTTTTGGCATCGATCGCGGGCATCGCCCTGGCGCAAACCCCGCCCGTGTCGCCTGCACCCGCGGCGAGCTATGAACCGACATCGGGCCAGGAAGGCAAGGACGTGATCTGGCTGCCGACCCCGCAAGCGGTGGTCGACAAGATGCTGGAAGTCGCGCGGGTGGGCCCGAAGGATTATGTGATCGACCTGGGGTCAGGCGACGGCCGCACCGTGATCACCGCGGCTAAATTGGGGGCGCGTGCCAGCGGCATCGAATACAACCCGGACATGGTGGAATTCGCGCGGCGCAACGCCGAGAAAGCCGGCGTCGCAGCCAAAGCCACCTTCGCCAAGGCCGACCTGTTCGAGACCAGCTTTTCGAAGGCCAGCGTGATCACCATGTTTCTGTTGCCGGATATCAACCTCAAGCTGCGCCCGAAGATCCTCGGCTTGAAGCCCGGCACCCGCATCGTTTCCAACACCTTCACCATGGGTGATTGGGAACCGGATGTCAAAGTGGAGATGCACGGCAAGCCCGGCTGCGAAAGTTCCTATTGCACGGTGCTGTTCTGGGTGGTGCCGCAGCGCGTGGCCGGCACCTACAGCGTGGCGCAGGGGCAGATCACGCTCAAGCAGAAGTACCAGAAGCTGGGCGGCACGCTCAAGACCGACAGTGCCACGCAGGAGATCAAGGGGCGGGTGCGCGGCCAGAACATCGAGTTCGCCGCCGGCGACAAGAAGTATCGCGGCCGGCTCAAGGGCGGTGCCCTGGAATTGCGCGAAGCCGGTTAGGAAAACGCTGAACCAGTCCTTGGCATGCGGATCCGCGAACCAAGGGTCCTTTTGATTCGACGCTCTGCGAGAGGGACGTTCCTGGCCTACGGACTTGTTCAGTGTGTCCTTGGGCGGTGTTGCAGGCGGCAGGCCGGGGAGGCTTGACCGCGGCCCGGCAAGCCGGCCCGCTTGTACGCCATTGCAGCGCTGTGCGCCGGCCTCAGGCGCGCACCACCGCCGTGCCGAGCACGCGCTCTGTCGCGGCAGCGCAGCGGCTCCATAGTTCGGCATCGGCAGCGAGGCCGCGAATCGAGGCGAATGCCGCCAGGCGGCGCTGGCGCGGCGCCGGGTCCAGGCCGAAGCGCCACACTACCTTGGCGTCGCACTCCGGGCAGAATGCCAGCGGCGCCCGGTCCGACTCGGAAAGCGAGTTCGAACCGTTCATGCAGCAGCCATAGGCCGTGCAGTGCCACAGGCCGAACATGTGGCCGAGCTCATGCAGCACGACCTGGGCCACGCGGCGCAATTGCATGGGCGCCGGCGCGCGCGCCTCGGCCAGACGGTACAGCGACCACACGCCGACGCGGTCGATGAGGCTGGCCTGGCCGAATACGTAGTTCCACCCGGGGCCGGGGGTCAGGTCCTGTGGCGTCATCGCCAGCAGCGCGGCGGCGCCCGGCGGAACAAGCGGCTTCAGCAGGTCGAGCAGCGGCAGGCTGTAGAGCTGCTCCGCGGGGCCGCTGCCGCGGCGCTGCCCGGCCGGCAAGGGCGGCACCGGCTGCGCCGGCAGGAGCCGCACCGTGCGGCCGTAGAACAGCTGCGCCAAGGCCACCACATCGGTGACGATGCGCGACAGGCGTTCATCGAAGCTGCCCAGCGGCAGCACCAGGATGTCGCCGTCGATGCTGCGTCGCGACAGCGGGACCGCGCGCAGGTACTGGTTGAAGGTCTCGCCGGGTTCCTCGAAATGGGCCAGCCATTCGCCGTAGCGCGGCTTGACCTTGCGCGTGAACAACGGGCGCTGCGCAGCGGCGGCGGCAACGATGCGCGCCAGTTGCGTCTCGCTGTCGTGCGGCGTGGGCAGGCGCAATTGCAGCGCCAGCGTATCGCGCCAAACCGGATGGTGGTAGCGCCAGGCTTCCCAGGTGACGCCGGCGGCCGCTGCCAGGCTAAGGCCTGTGAAAAAGCGGCGGCGCGAAATCGGCAGCGGGCGGCGGCCGATGGCAAGCAGATTCGCGAAACGCTTGGCGGGCGGGCTCATGGCGGGACTGGGTGGGTTGATCCGCGCGCTCTGCACGCGCGAGGGGCGATGGCGATTGCGGGCTTCACGCCGCGCGCCGCGGCAGGTGCCGGTGTCGCTCGTGCCGCCGAGCGCTTGCAGACATCGTGCTCGCCAAGCGTAACCCATGGCCGTGCTTTTTGCCGCTCGTCGAATTTTGACCGCTTGTGTCTTGATAGCTTGGGCCGCTGAACTTTACCAGCCAGCCGGTGTTGCGCGCCAAGGTGTCGGCGCTGATTCCCGGCGGCAGTCGGTGCCGTTTCGCAATCGCGGAAAAGTTCGCGTCGGATCGCGAACCGGGTAGTTGCCTGTCCGGCAGCCGCAGTCGCCGCAAGAGTGAAGTCGTGCGTTGCCGTTGTCTGCCGGCCCGCGCACGGTTCCGGGTGTGCCCTGGACGATCTTGGACGCGACTTGATCTTGCTCAAGCCCGGCGCCCTGCGATGCGCCAAGATGTCGGCTTGGAATACGCCAGGGGAAATCCGATGAAGCGAAGGATCAGTTGTTGCACCACCCGGCAAGTGGTCACGCGCGTGGTGTGGGCGGCGGCGCTTGGCTGCGCATTGAGCGCACCGCTTGCGCTGGCACAAGCGGGCGCCGAGCCCATGCCCGGCAACTATCGGATTGTCGACGGGCGTGTCGACTCGGGCACCTACGCGGGCTGGCGCATCTTCCATTCGGCCTGCAGCGCCTGCCATGGAATGGGCGGCGCGGGCAGCGCGATCGCGCCCGACCTTACCGCGCGTATCGGCAACATGACCCCGCGCGCCTTCGCCGCCAAGGTGCTGGCCAGCTACCGTATCGTCGCACCCGCCGACGGGCCGCCGGTGGACAATGGCGCGGCGACGCCTGACACCATGCTCGAGCAGATCATGCGGCGCGAACGCGGCACAGGCGGCCGGGTCAGCATGCCCGCCTGGGAGGGGGATGCAATGGTGGATCCGCATGTGCTGGACCTGTACGCCTACCTTTCGGCGCGGGCGGACGGCAGGATCGGCGTGGGCGAACCGCGGCGCATGACGGGCGTGAAGCGCTGAGCCTGCTACAAAACGTGAGTTTTCAAGCATCACAGCCTTTACGGCTAGTTCGGCAAAGGGTCGCTTGCCGATGCTCGTCAACGGCGATCGA
>CAYYFR010000065.1:5003-23797 GCA_964470865.1 uncultured Burkholderiales bacterium
AATGCACCTTCGCTGCAATGTGTGGGCGGATTGTCACGATTCCCTGCTAGGCTGGTGTGCACCCGGTTGACGAAGGTGTGTGCCGGGGTGTAGCGGGTGGATAATCGACCCGAACGGTCACCGCGAGGGAAATACCATGAGCAATCGGAAAGCGGCCTGCATCATCGCGACACTGGGCCTGACGTGCCACTTGGCGCTCGCCGATCCGGCACCTGAAGCCGAGATGCGCGGGATCGAGGCGGAAATCGTGCGTGTGCAACAGGAACAGCAGGCCACATTCCAGAGCTTCCAGATGACGCAGGAAATGCGACGAGTGGAGCAGTCGACCCTCGATGTCCCTGCCGTGCAGGGGGCCGCCGCGATGAACTTGCCGCCCCGGAACTACGAGGAAATGGTGCGCAGCGAACAGGAAGTGCGCAATCGCAGCGGCCAATATGCCACCGACCTCAAACGACTGTATGCGCGCAACACGGAATTGGAAGAACAGAAACGGGCTTTGCGCGAGCGGCTCGACGCATTGAGGCAACGGCCGAAGGATTGAGGCGGCGAAAGAACGGGGAGCGACCATGATGTGTTTTTTGTGCAAGCCACGCGCAGTGCGCGCGAGCCGGGCGGCGCGGTACGCGCCAATAGCGACGGGCAGCGCCAAACTTCGAATGGGGAACACCGGTGCCTGGTAAGAAGACGAAACCCGCTTCGCTGCGGCTCAGGGATTTGCCCCTGACTTTTGTGGCTGGAGCCGTCGCCCGGCGGCGACCGATGGCTAGCGGTTCGAAAAGCCGATCCAGCCCGCTCGCGCCGGAAAAAAAGCCCGCTCCGCCCGGCGCGGGCCGCAGGCCGCGCGCGAATGACTTGCGCTCGCGGTCGAGCCTGGCGGCGCTGGGGCTGGCGTGGCTGCGCAAATTCCAGGCCAATGCCCACGCTGCCTTGGCCAGCCGGGATCCGGAGTTTGTGCACCAGTTGCGTGTGGGGCTGCGGCGGATGCGCGGGCTGCACGGCGTGCTGCAGGCCGTCGATGCCGGCCGATTCGGGCCCGAATACTCGGCCAGCCGCGACGCGATGCGCTGGATCGCCGGGGTGTTGGGCGCGTCGCGCGATGCCGACGTGTTTGTCCATGAGACTTTGCCGATCCTCAGCGTCGACCTTGCCAAGACCGTGCGGGCGCAACTGCGCCGCCGCGCACTGAATTACCAGGCCAGGCAGCGCGAGCACACCGGTGTGGTGCTTGCCGGCACTCGCTTTGGCAGCCTGCCTGCGCTCATCGGAGCCGCCTTCGCGGCACCGGCAACCCGCAGCCCCGACGAACGCGATGACCGGGTCAGGCGTGCGCTTGGCGACCTGCTGGAGCGGCGTGCCAGGCGGGCGCGCAAATGCGCGCGCCATACCGAAACGGCGTCCGCCGAGGCTTTGCACCATTTCCGGATCGAAGTGAAAAAGCTGCGCTATCTAAGCCAGGTGGCAGCACCGCTGCATGATGAAGCGGTGGCGCAGCCTTATCTCGTTGCGGTAGAGAACCTGCAGGCCCTTTTGGGCGAGATGCAGGATCTCGCGACCGCGCAGCGTCTGGTGTCTGAACTGGCGCAGCAGGCCGGCGATTCAGCGGCAACCATGGTCGCGCCTATCGAAAAGACCTTGAATGTGCGCCGCGCGCTGCTGCTCGAACACATCGTCGTGTCGGCGCGCGAATTTCGGCGCTTGCGGCCGTTTTGGCGGGTTGCATAGGTGGGGCCGCCCTTTCATTGGTCGGCTCACGACCGGCGGCCGCCCAAGCGAACCTGATGGCCGATAACGGCTAGATGGCTTCAGGCGGGCTGTCCCAAAGGAACGACTGCGGAAGTATGGCCTGTTCAAGCATGTCGAGGCTGCGTGGCTCGACACCCTTGGCGGCGAAGAATGCCCGCCAGCCCGACACGACGCCCTGCATGGCGTAGGCCAGTTTTTCGGCATCCTCGCGCGTGAGTCCGAAAACATCGCACCGGGAAAAGAGGTTGTACCGGCTGGCTGCCCGCCCAAACTTTCCGACCTCCAGCGCCAGGTCTCTGCGCTCCTGGGATATCAACGGCACCGGCACTATGTCGTAGGCTGGCGAGAGCCGCCAGCCGCCGGGCGTATGCAGCATGGCGTGGTTGCGTGGGTGGTCGTCGTTGTTGGTGACCATGGCGTTGAAGACCATGCGCAGAAACAGTTCGCGACGGTCTTCCTCCGGCTTGACCGACCAGCGACGCAGCTCGTCTGCCAATAACAAGTAGGACCAGCGCTGGCGGCCGAGGTAGCCATCTTCGGCGTCAAGGACCGTCAGGCCCGATACGAGTCCGTGCCGCCAGTAAGCCTTGGCATCGGGATTCCACTCGCGGTCGAAGCGCTGAAGCAGCAGGGTTTCCTTTGTGCCGACCGGCTCCATGCGAGTGCCGCATACGCGCAGGCCGGCTTCGCGCGCAAGTTCCAGCGTCGCATATTCGATGCGCTGCATGTTGTGACGATCACCTAGTTCTGGCAGCTTGGCCAACCAGATCTTGTTGTCGTCTTCGATGCTCACCTTGGGGCGCGCACCGCCCATGCTCGTGCCTGGCTCCAGTTCTTCCAGCACTTCGTGTGGCAATCGCCCGTCCTCTTCCAGCTTCTGCGCTGCATGGGTGAGCGCTTCCAGTTGGTGGGTTTGGTTGCACCGACGAGTCCGGGCAGGCGGCTCGACCGTGCGGCTGATGCTCAGATTGCCTGCGCCATCGTCGGGCCCATTGAGGAGATAGTCGATTTCCGAAATATCGGATTCAGGCCGTTGCAACCTGGCCTGGATGACCCTGCGCCCCCATGCGTCAGGACTCGCATCACGGACGGCACCTGGAATGCCCTTGAGCTTGGTGAACTTGAAGGCACGTTCCGTCAGGGGCAGGTGAAAGCGGTCCAATGCGATGACGTTCGAACGCTCGAGATACCGCTTGCCGTAAGTGAAGGTGCCCTCGAACACCCCTGCGGCGACGTTTTTGACTTTCAGGGAAGCGCAGGGAACGACCTCCATGGTGGCAGGCAACTGGATATGGACATAGCAGGATTGCTCTTCGTGCGCCATTGTTCAGGTCTCAGAAATTGTTGTCGATGGCTGGCGAATGGCGCACTCTTTGCGGCTGACGTGCGGCCTCCAGGATTTTGCCGTGTTCGTCCTGGTCGGGGTCAGCAAGAGCTATGGCCGGGTCGAGCAGGCCGAGCGCCCAGAGTACCGAAAAGAGCGTTCCGACCGCGATGCCGGGAATGCCGGTCTCGATGGCGTACAGCGTTTTCCGGGTGATTTGGCAGGCTTTTGCAAGCTCCTCCTGGCTTATTCGGCGGCGCACGCGAGCCAGGCGAATGTTCTTGCCAAGCCTTTGGACGGCTTGCCTGACCTCCAGCGGAAGCGCTTCATTGGCGGGCATTTATTTATGCATTAAATAACTTAATGTGTAAAATTATATACAAATAAACGGAAACTGTCATGACTGAATAGAGCAAACGGGCCTTCGTTTCGTTTATTTCCCGTTTTGTTTGTTTCGTTTGCAGTCGCCGGACGTCGACACAGACTTCACTTGAGTTAGCCGCGAGACGAGCAACAAGGAGCCGACCGTGCCACCTATGGTGAGGCCATGGTCAACGGGTTGGCCGACGCCTTGGACGCACGCGGCATACGCGACCTGTCCCCGCGCACCCCGCGCCAGTGCCGCCGGTTCTACACCGTTTATCCGCTGCTTTGGCAAACAGCGTCTGCCAAATCCTCAGGCCTACGGCTTGCCCCCCAATGTGGCAGGCACTGCCTGCCATATCACCGGCCGCACTGGTTGCGGCCGTAGGTGCGGCGGCGCCCCATGCACTGGCGACGCCCATCGAGAAGTTGTTTACCCACCTTGTCCAAAGACAAGGAGAAATTGGCCGTGATGGTGCGGCAGGGCATCGAGGTTGACGGGGCTTGCGTCGATGTCGATTGCCACTCGCATGCTTTGTCAAGTAAAGTGTAAACTGTAAGTACGTTTGTCAAGTTAGAAGTTTGAATGGGTGAAAAAATGAAGAACGCGCCGGTGTACTTCGCCATCGCTCAAGCCCGTCATAATCCGATCCTTCGCCTGGGTTCGTATGCCGCTGATATTCAGGATCGGATGCGAAAAGTGGGCTACCCCGACTTCAAAAAAGGTGTGTCTATGGCATTCAACTTGATGCCAATGATCGGGGACACGTCGCAACCTCAACCTCCCCCCGTGGTCAACCAAGTCGAACGGCTGATGTTCTTCAGCACCGATAGCACGAAGGGGTTTATCGTCGAGCAAAACGCGTTGTCTTTCCAGACTACGGAATACGATACGTTCGAGACGTTCGCAGACGAGTTCATGAAGGGGGTGGGTATCGTGCATGAATGCGTGACCCTCGCGCATACTGACCGGATTGGCCTGCGTTATCTCGATGCGGTGGTTCCTCCCAATGGAGAAGCAGGACTTGGAGACTTTTTAGTGCCGGGGGTGTTGGGCCTGAGCAGAAGATTGCCTGACGAAGTGCAGGTTTCTCATTCGCTTACCGAGACGCATTTCAAGACCTCCGAATGTGTTGTACTTGCACGAACGATCATTCAAGCCGGACCGCTGGGATTTCCGATGGATCTGCAGCCCATCGGTATCAATCTTGCGCCTCGATTCCAGGTGATCAATGGCGTCCACGCGATTGTCGACACCGACGCCTCTATCGAGGGGCGGCACGTGTTTGAAATGGATACCGTCAAATCGCGGCTGACGATGCTCAGGGGCGGTATCGGTCTGGCATTCAACGCGATAGTCACGCCGGCCGCCATCGCAGCTTGGAACAAATAATTTAAAGGAAACTGCGATATGTACGCTGCGTATCAAGTTGACGGCCCCTCGCCGCACGTTGTCAGGGCAACGACGCTCACAAAAAATGATGAGCATCTAGATGAGGCGGCCATTGTCGGTGCCGACTTTCATGGCCGAATCGTCAGTTATTGCCTCGCAGGGACATTGGGTTTACTTACGCCGCTGTATCTTCATGCCAGCGCAGCTACCGCGACTTGGACCATCAATCAGATCGAATTCGAGGATCCGCGTACGGCAGTGGTCCACGCGGCGACTTCCGCCTCGCGAGAGATTGCACACATTCGGCAGGTTTTGAAAATATCGGTCACGGAGATGGCAAGGACCTTTGGTGTTTCGCGGCAGGCGGTGCATGAGTGGCTCAACGGGGGCTCGCCATCAAGGCAGAATGAATCGCGGCTATCGGACTTGGCGCAGGTTGCGGATATTTTTCTCGATTCGACGATTGACGTCACGCCCCAGATGCTTCGCCGAAGGGGGGCGAGCGGCCGGTCAATTCTGGAATCCGTCAACGAGGATGGCAAGGCCGTGGAACTGGCACGCAACCTAGTTGAGACGCTGTCTCGCGAGTTCCAGCAACGCAAACGCTTGGCCGAACGTCTCGCTGAACACCAAGAGGTGACGGTGCCTGCCGACGCTTTCGGCGCCTCGCACCTTCGTGAAAATACTTGACGAGTGTGTGAATGGCAGATAGTGCCCGTCAGGTATTGTGGCTTCAGGGAAATGTCCTAACCGACGAAGCCGCGAAAACCCTCGGCTTGCGATTCCCCAAGTCCGACAGGCTGCTAGACACGTTCGTCGTAGTGATTTCACATGACTGCGATTTGGCGGCTGCCGCTGACAAGGAGGCTGAAGCGGAAGTCGTCGTTGGGTGGCGCATCGCAACGCTCGGTGCGGATTCTTATGCAAAGACGGCGCGTCGCCTCCATTTCGAGTATCAGTCGGATGGCGGGCCCGTTCCATTAGAACTGTTGGCCACTTCGAAACAGTCCATTAGCAAGGCAGCGTTATTTGCAACTGACCCGCGCCGGGATATGACGCTGGAAGGGCAGGGATTGAGAATTCTCCAGCGCTGGCTTGCAGCACGCTATTCGCGCGCGGCTTTTCCGGAGGCTTTCGAAGATCGACTGCGCGATGCAACGATTCCAGGAAAACTCAAGCTTCTGAAGAAAATTCAAAACATTTTGGCGGCAAGTGGTGATCACATTCGCGCATTGATGTTTGATCTCGACCAGGGCGTTGATGTCGAGCGCTCGGCAGCGGATGATTTATACCAACTGGGGATAGTCGTGCTGTACGACGGTGGTCGAGACGAACCAACAGCGGCAGCAGCAGCGACAAAGGCGTCCGAGGAACTGGAGTCACTTTTCGAGTTGGCATTTCTGAAGCCAACCGGTGCGTGGAAAAACATCCAACTCAAATACTGCGACCCGGTTTCGGACAATGCGATTACGGTCGCCCAAAGCGAAGCTCCAAAGCAATGGCGCTTGGAACACATGAGCCTCCAGGACGAGTCGCCGTTGCCGATGCTCTCGCTGTGAACGGAGAATGGCCAGGGCGGCGGCAAGCAACCATGGGCACGAACCAGGGACCTGCTGATTAACAGAGGCGAAAAGCGCCCTGCAAAAAATCGTCTCGGCCTGCCCTCGCTCGCCAAATCGCCCCATCGAATTCACGCGTTGCCTTTATTCGGTACGGGTGTTGCCGCAACTGGCAGCAGTTCCCGAAAGGCGCGAGTCGAAAGTAGGGACTGAGCTCGTTGTATTTGTTCTGTCGCAAGAATGAACGCGATCCGGTCGCGCAGTCACGGCCGACCGATACCAGCCAAACCAGATTGCAGGCTCCAAACAGGGAGAAAAGTTCCTGCTGCACATATGCTGGCAATCAGTCGGATCGCTGCAGTGCGCATCGGACCACGATGCGGCCGCTGTCGAGCAATTCGAACAACGCCGCCGAGGAAGTCAACAAAGGCCGCTGTCGGGTGGCCAGCCAAGGGAACAACTTGAGTGCCAGGTCGCGGTAGAAATCCACAGGCGGGCAGTTCTATGGCTTCGACGGTGTTCCAACACGTACGACTCGATGGAATTTGCAGTAGCGCCATGCCTCCGGGCAGATTACGATTTCTGTCTGATTATTGCCAGGCTCAACCGGCGTCCAAATCGCCCGACTCTCTCGTTGGTTTACTGTGAATCGTTTGCCGTTTGACCAACGCAGAATTGCAAGAGAATAATCCTTGACATTTATATTTGCACAAATGTACCCTTCCGCCAGCATGTGCTGAGGCTCCGGCATGGCTGGGAGCCGAAACAAAACCTCTTGCGTCCGTGTACGGGCGCCAACTACCGGTGACCGCGTGTGAGGGTTGCAGTAGCCATCCTCGTTTCAATCATCGCCGTTGTCTTGCTTGTTGCCTGTAGCGGCACGTCCAAGCCAATGCCTACGCCGGCCCTCGTTAACCCGGCACCCGCTTCAGCGCCCGCTGAAACCATATGGCGTGAAGGAGTCGAAGATGGAAACCGTCAGCTTCGGCAGGAATCAACTTTTCGCGACTGGCCGCGACGAGTTGTCGTGGTCGCAAAACAGGCGCGCCGATCTTCGTTATCCGGCGCGACAGAGTAGGAGCACATATGCACGTACGATTGGAACCCAGCTTCGGCCCGGATGGAAAACTCCCTCAGCCTGGCATCGAGTCAACCGGAAAATTGAAGCCTGAGAAGGGCGGATTTCGCGACCACCTGGCGCTTTGGATTGTGCTGGTGCTGAGCCTGATGGTATTGGCCGGCGGCTACTGGGCGTGGACACACTTGTTCTCCGCGGTGGGCGTATCGATGCCGAGCCGAATCGCAGTGGCTCCGCGACCGGTGGCACCGCAAGTGGCGGAACCTGCCGTCAAATACCCAATCGCGGCCGTCAATGGTGTCGACCCTGGTACGCTGCCCGCGGCCGACAAGGTTGATGCGTACGTGGCCGACGCGCTGGTCAAACTCCTGGGTCAAAGGGCCGTATTGTCGATGTTACAGACGGGCGATTTTGTACGTCGCGTTGTGGTGACCGTCGACAATCTGGCGCGCGAGCACGCCGCGTCCGGCCTATGGCCGGTTAACCCGACGCCCGGGCGATTCTCCGTGACCGGCAAGGCCGGCGCCCAATCACTCAACCCCGACAACGGCTTGCGCTACCTGCCCTTCGTACGGATAGTCGAGTCGGTCGACCTTGCCGCGGGCGTTGCCCTTTACGTACAGCTGTATCCATTGTTTCAGCGCGCTTACGAAGGCTTGGGCTATCCGGGGCGATACTTCAATGATCGCCTTGTGGAAGTGATCGACAATCTTCTTGCCGCACCTGAACCGGCGCGACCGGTCGACCTCCGGATTACAGAAGTGAAAGGGCCAATCAAGGTAACCCGACCATGGCTGAGCTACGAATTTTCTGACCCTGGTTTGCGTTCCCTATCTTCAGGACAGAAGCTTCTGGTTCGTATGGGGCTGGACAATGAAAGACGCCTGAAGTCCAAGCTGGCGGAGATTCGGCGGTTGGTGACTGCGAAAAGCGCTCTTCGTTAGTGCTTGGTGTTGGCGCCCAATGCCCCGTGGGTGGGCTACGAATGAGGCATTCGCAGTTCACGGCCGTTTATGATTCCTGCGTCCTGTACTCCGCGCCACTTCGGGATTTCCTGATATGGCTCGGGCTGTCAAGACGCTTCCGTGCGCGGTGAAGTCCCCAGATTCACCACGAGTGGACCCAGCAGCGCCCGATCGATCACTTCGAGGCCGAGCGCGCGCATCTGAAACCGCTCAATCCCGCGCCTTTCGATCTGGCACGGGTGTGCTCGGTACGGGCCACCAAGCAGTTCCGGGTGCCGCTGGATTCGAACCACTACTCGGTGCCCGCCTTGTATGCCGGGCAGCGCTTGTTGCTCAAGGCCTACGCCGATCGGCTGTGCATCCATTTCCGCGACCAGCTCGTCGCGCGCCATCCACGCGCCTGCCTCCGGCAGCATATAAACGCCGGCCTAGAACCATTGGTAGAAGCGCCTCTCAGGCCGATTTCCGTCGTGTGGAGCCGCTCTTCGCCGGCCTGAGGATCATGTCGTACAGCGCCTGCGCCGCCTCCGAAGCCGCCTTGGCGGCTTTACGGTTTTGCGATTTTCCGCCCAAAACGCTTCAACCCAGCCTTGTCAACGTTGTAGATTTCGTCGCGGCGCCCTATTTTGAGCACCAGCACACGCACCTTGCCGGGATCGATATCAGCAATCAGGCGGACGTGTCCTTCTCGACGTTTCCAGAACCCGTGAAGACTTCCACCGAGACGTTTGAAGTGCACCGTCGGATCGGTCGACGCTGTCGCTGTTTTCAGAAAGCTGCGCACGCGCAATTGCAGGGCGCCGTCGAGCGCGTCGAACTCCCGGCCCGCCGCTTCGCTAAAGCTAAGCTTGAAGGCCATTGCGGCGGAACACCGCTTCCGCACTGACTGTCTTTTGTTTGCCGGTGTTGATTTGCGACAAGGTGCGGCGGGCGTCGCGCAGATCCGTCGCATCCTCGAGGGCTTCACGTAACAGTGACGTGGCCAACGCCGCCGCCGGCTTGCGTGACGTCTTTGCCTGTCTGACGAGAACGCGCACAGTGGCCGCATCGAGTTCGATACTGGCCGTGCCGTCCGCGCGGATACTGAGAGTTTCCAACGCCTCAACATTGCCCATGATCCACCTCGTGTAGGTACGTATAGCAGATATTGTAGACCAGCCGTATTCTGAAGTGCCCCCTCGGAAACGTATCCCACGAAGTAGTTAAATTTCACGTTGTGGAGGTATGTGATGAATGTTGCTGTTGACGCCGACCGAAGATTGACCAGCCAAGAAGGGGGATGCCGAAGGATAGGAATTCCAACGCCATTGTTGGAGTAATCCGGCCATATCCGTCTGGGTGTTAACGGCGGTGCAAAAGCGAACATTTCTGGCGACGAAAATCGCAAACTTCCATGGTTGCAAGCGCGAAACTGCCGCGCTTGCAACCATGACAAAGTCTATCGCCCCTCCGCCGCGTCAAGGGTCCGCTACGCCAGGCTGCAAAAGACCGCAGCCTGCCCTTGACCCGGCTCCTGGGCTATCTGGCGTCACGCATTTTTCATGCCCGAAAAAAGCGCATCGCCATATAGTGGCGGATTTGGACCGCCGTTCACACGACCAGATCAATCGCGTCAACTGGAACGTCGCGCCCACGCACCAGGTGCCCGCGCTCAGAAGTATCGAAGCGGACGCCGCTGAAGAACCAAACGGCACCGAGCTAGTCGCGCTGCGCTGGGGGCTGATCCGGTTCTGGGCCGAGGTCGTCGCGCCCAAGTTCGGCACCATTGCACTACCTTAAGCCAAGTGGTGATATTCACGGATGAGCGGATACCTTGCGAATTTGAGCGTCGAATGTGGATAGGTCGGCCGCGGTTAGTTGCTTCGTCTCCGCCTGCCTGCGTGATTGGATCGGCAGGGTAAAACTTGGCGTTCATCACCGCCAACGTGTTTCCTTGATCATCATAAAGATTGGCCGCGAAAGTCAGCGTGGATTCGGTGAGCCGATATCCCTTTGCCTCAACAAACGCATCCATGGAAATCCGCGTGTTCTCCGACAGCAACCATTATTTCCCGCTCGAAGCGGTCAAACCCGAATATCTGGAGAAGAGCGGCACCACCACCGTGTGCGGCTGGAAGGGTACGGCCAACTACTATTCCCTCAACATCGCGGCAAGGCCAATCCGGACGCGGTCTGGTACTACGCTGAGCCAAAAGAGGCGGCGGCGCAGATCAAAGGGCGGGTGGCGTTCTGGCGCGGGGTCGAAGTAACGCCGTGACGGAAGAGGCGCTGTGCGCCGGAGCATTGGTCAATGGGGACCGGTCCTACCCGAAGCGAAACCTTCAATTGCGAGGAAAGCGACGCCGGTTGCGCGGCCTATCGCGTTTCGTTCTACTGGGCCGAAAGCATTGCCCTTTCAGGAGCGGGATGAGCCATGACTACCAGCATCGACCGGCTCCTCGCTGGTTTGACTGAATCGCAGCATTTCCGCTGAGCGATGGCGCGGGGGCCGGGCCGTCGCCGCGGCCTTGTCGTTGATCGAGTGCTGCAAGCTGGTGGAGGTGGAACCTTTCGCATATCTCAAAGATGCGCCGGAGCGCATCAATGCGCACCACGTCGATCGCTCGGCGGAGTTGCCGCCGTGCAACTGGGTGCCAAAGGTCTCGGCCACGGCAGCAGCAGCTTGACCGCGCGTCCCGGCTTATCCAGTATCGGCCGCTCTCACCACGCAAGCCGCTCCGCCGTCAAGATACGCGCGTACCAAAAATGATACACTAGGCCGTGGAGAAAAAACTTGTCCCAACCTTGGGCGTACGATTTTTCAGAACGGATGCCGGCGCTGAACCCGTTCGCGACTGGTTGAAGGATATTCCAGTTGCGGAGCGCAAAACCATAGGCGAAGACATCAAGACTGTTCAATTTGGATGGCCCATGGGTATGCCGCTGGTGGCGCATCTTGAAAGTGGCATCTGGGAGGTACGCACTTGCGCACCCGCCTGAGCACGCGTATCGCACGATTGTTGTTTGTTCTCGATAGCGACATGATCGTTCTGTTGCATGGCTTCATCAAGAAAGAACAGAAGACTCCCAAGCCGGAATTGGACTTGGCAAAAGAACGACTCAAACTGTTGAAGAGGCGCAAATGAAAAAGCAAAACATTGGAAGCGATTTCGATGACTTCCTTAAGGAGGAAGGCAGGTTAGAAGAAGCTACTGCCGTGGCGGTGAAACGGGTTATTGCGTGGCAGATCGAGCGGGAAATGGCCGCGCAAAAGATCACAAAGACGGCAATGGCAAAAAAGATGCATACCAGCCGTGCTGCGCTCAATCGCTTGCTGGATGAAAACGATACCAGCCTGACCCTGACAACGTTAGCTGGTGCGGCAGCCGCACTTGGCCGCCGCATAAAACTCGAGTTGGCGCCAGCCTGATAATCACCACGGTTGCGCCTTGCACCATCACAATGTCGCCAACCTTCAATGCGGCCGCCCGAAATGGCGGCGAGTTGCGCCTTGGCCTCAGGATTGCCGGGATTTCTCGACAGCCCGACGCGAGCCAGCTTGGGTACCGTCAATACCGGAGACTCGTCGAACCGCTAGTCAGCAAGCCGATTCGCCATGCCTTGCGCGGCTGCTGGGCGAAAGACGCATTCGGCGCAAGCGCGCGTGCCCCCGGCGCAAGAGTCGGCTGGCGTTCTGGCGCGGCGTCGAAGTGACGCCATGACGCGGGAGACCCTGTGCGTCGGGGCATCGGTCGAAGCAGACCATTCCGACGCCGCACAGGTTTTCAATTGCCAGGAATGTGGCGCCTGTTGTGTGACTTATCGTGTTTCGTTTTACTGGGCCGAAGCGACAAGCCTGGGACTGCCGGATACGCTGGTCGAGCAGATGGGCCCGTTCTACGCCTGCATGGCGGGCACCAATCGCGCGGCCCCGCGTTGCGCGGCGCTCGAGGGCCAGGTGGGCGAGACGGTCCGTTGTCGCGTATATGGCCAGCGGCCGGCGCCGTGCCGGGAGGTTCAGCCGGGCGACGACAAGTGCCTGCGCGCGCGTATCCGCAACGGTTTGAGCACGATCGGCTGAGAGGGTCTTCCGCTGGCGTCATGCCGAAGCAATCCCGGCCAAAATGTCTGCCCGGCATGCCGACGCGCAATCGTGCACAAGTGCGGAAGCGGGCAGTTCAAGGACAGCGTATTTTGCTCCTTGAATTGCTTCACGCAGTGGAACGCTGCTGAAATTGCGCGCCGCCTTGCCTATATATCCAGGAATGGGGAAAGCGGTGAGTGAAGCTACGCCAGGCGGCGTCTCGTCGCAACAAGCCGGTGCGCCGACACCGACCCGCGGTCGCGAGTACACCGGCATTCTGCCGAGCCAGCGCATCGAGGCGATGGTGGCAAGCGGAGAGATATTCTCTACTGGTAACAAATACGATACGGCAGCGGCGCGGCTGATTGAACGCGCATCGGATCAGATGCTCTCCGCAATTCAAATCGAGCGCTCCATCCACTGCCTCGCCGTCATGACTTCCACGCCGATCCGCTTCGGAAAGTGCCGCACGTTGCCCGTAATCACCGGGCAGTCAGCGGCCAATGCGGCGGCGATAAAAGGCCAGTCCGCAGGGTCGGGCAGTTTCAGTACTGGCAGATACGGCGTGATGCGAATCCAGCGCGCCTGCGCCGCGAACAAGTCAAGTAGCTGCGTCACGTCGCGTTCAAGGAAACCAAATCGTGGCCGCTGCAACACATCGATGTATTCGTCGAGAATCTCGGCACATATCACTGGCAAGAGAATGCCGTGGCGGATTGCCAGCGCCACCTTGTCGGGGATGCTGCCCCGCTTGAGCAGCGCCGATACCAGGATATTGGTGTCAACGACGGCCAGGCTTGACATTGGCGGTTTGGCGGTCTTTGCGTGCGGCAGCGATCTCGGCGTCGATTTCCCTGGTCGTGATCTTGTTCAGCCCTTTCTCCTCTGCGCGCGTCTGGATGCGGTCGAGCACGGCGCCGAAGCGTGCAGCGCGGTGAGCACGCAGTGTCGCTTCCACTTCGTTCGGCTTGGTGTGCAACAAAAGCGCGAAAGGCTTGCCATTGCGTGTGACGACGATCTCCTCGCCGGCCTCGACGCGCTCCCACACCTTGCCGGATTCAGCGCGGAGCTCGCGAACGGTTACATAGTCCATGGGACACCTCGGTCATCAAATGTGTACGCAATTGTAGACCAGGATACTGACATGAATGGAATTTCCATGGCATTTTGGAGTGATCCGGCGATATCCGTCTGCGGCAATCGTTGACGGGCGGATTCCTGCTACCCGGCGGAACGAGGCCGTCGCATCGGGATCACCGCGTCACTCGCCGACGATGCCGGCTTCCTGGACGATCTTGCGCCACTTGGCGATCTCGCGGTATATCTGCTGCGCAAATTGCACCGACGTGTTGGGCGCGGGCGTGGCGCCCATCTGGCTGAACTTGTCCTTCATCTCGGGCAATTGCATGATCTCCTGCACCTGCTTGCTCAACAGCAGGACGACCGCGGCGGGCGTCCCTGCGGGGGCGACCAGGCCGTGCCAGATTTCCATCTGGTAGCCGCCAAAGCCCGTCTCCGCAATGGTGGGCACGTCGGGCAGAAGAGGGTAGCGTTCGGTGGTCGTGACACCCAGTGCGCGCAGCTGGCCGCTCTTGATGTGGCCGGCGACCGAGGCCGTGGGGCTGATTAGCGCGTCCACCTGGCCGCCCATCAGATCGCTGATTGCCGGGCCCATGCCCTTGTAGGGAACGTGCTGCATCTTGATGTCGGCCATGCGCATGAACATCGCCATCGTCAGGTGCTGCGAGGTGCCGTTGCCGCGCAACCGGGCAGGTCGGGTACGTATGCCGAATAATTGTTCTCGGCCTTGTCGATCACGATCGCGTAGCGCATTGGAGCCTCACTTGCTTCAAGCCGGGCTGCTTCAAAATACAGTTCAATGTTGCAGGCGCCAAATCGTCACCCGGTTTCCCGGGTACGGTCACGCGGCCCGGCTTTGGTGCATTTTCGAACTGCCAGGGGCGGCCGCGGCTGCCGGCCTCTACACCAGGGACGCGGCAAATCATTGGCGTCAGACCACGCGGCTTATAATCTTCCTTCGTAGCGAGATCACCCTCGCGACGGTTTTTACCGGGATATCTATGGCGGAAGTTGCAGCGGAATATTTGCGACCCTGCCGGGACCAAAATGTCTGCCCGGCATGCCAACGCGCAATCGTGCACAAGTGCGGAAGCGGGCAGTTCAAGGACGGCGTATTTTGCTCCTTGAATTGCTACACGCAGTGGAACGCTGCTGAAATTGCGCGCCGCATTGCCTATGCATCCAGGAATGGGGAAAGCGGTGAGTGAAGCTACGCCAGGCGGCGTCTGGTCGCAACAAGCCGGTGCGCCGACACCGACGCGCGGTCGCGAGTACACCGGCATTCTGCCGAGCCAGCGCATCGAGGCGATGGTGGCAAGCGGAGAGATATTCTCTTTGCTTCCTTTGCAAGGGATCGACCCAGACCAGATTCAGCCTGCCAGCATCGATCTGCGGCTAGGGCAAGTTGCCTACCCTGTGGACACCAGCTTTCTTCCCGGGAAAGGCGTGAAAGTCCTTGAAAAGATGCGGCAACTTGACGCTCAGTTCGAGCGTTTCGGCATTGATCTTGAAAACGGTGCTGTGTTGGAAAAGGGGCGGGTTTACGTCATTCCGCTGATGGAGGCAATCAAGCTCAAGAGCGAGGTTGCGGCATTCGCAAATCCGAAGAGTTCTACAGGGCGCCTGGATATTCTGACGCGGCTGATTGCAGACGGTGCAAGCAGTTTCGATCAGGTTGAAGAGGGTTACAGCGGAGCGCTGTACCTGGAAGTGGCCCCCCGCAGCTTCAGTGTTGTTGTCAAACCCGGGACGCGGCTCAATCAGCTGCGGTTTCGCCGTACCCGAGGCGAGGGGCCTAAACCAATTGCCGCAACGGAGTGGCGGCAATTGCTCGGCCAGGGCCGGATTGTTGATTTTCGCGACAGTGAGCAAGCCATCGGACACACCAGGAGAGGCATGCTGCCTTTCACAGTCGACCTTCGAGGTTCCGGGCAGCCGGATGCCTTGATTGGCTATCGCGTCAAGAAGCATACGAAGAGAATCGATCTGGAACGACGGGATTACGACCCGCTGGAGTTTTGGGAACCGATCCGCTTTCGCAAATCTGCCTCCTTGATACTCGACCCTGACGAGTTTTATATTCTGATGACCAAAGAGGCAATCGCCGTGCCGCCGGACTTCGCCGCCGAAATGCTGCCGTACGACACGCGTGCCGGCGAATTCCGGGTTCACTATGCGGGATTTTTCGACCCCGGATTCGGTTGGGACGCGTCGAAGGGCAAGGCCGGCAGCAGCCGGGGTGTGCTCGAGGTTCGTTCGCATGAAGTGCCATTTCTGCTGGAGCACGGGCAGACAGTAGGATGGCTGCGCTATGAACGCATGGCAGCAACGCCAAACCTTCTGTATGGGCGCGACATCAAATCGAACTATCAAGGCCAAGGGTTGAAGTTGGCCAAGCAATTTTTGAACATCCCGCTCAAGGATTCCGCGTAGGCCGTCGCTCGTGGTTCCAGGGGATGCTGGACTACCAGGACTACCACCGAAGAATCGAGCATGAAGATGTTCGAGCCTGCCATGAAGGGAAAGCCTTCCATCAGCGAACCCAAATCGGCCCGCATCGGCATCATCGGCCTGGGCATCATGGGCGGCATCATGGGCGGCACCATGACGCGTGCCCTGCTGGCCGCCGGTCATCAGGTACCCGGCTACGACATCGATGATGCCAGCTTGCGGGCGCTGCGCCGTGCGGGTGGGAAACCCATGCCCGGCTACGCCGAGGTTGCAAGCAGGCCGATGCACTGATCACCTCACTGCCTTCGGCCCAGGCGCTGCACGACGTTGTGTCGGGGCTCAAGGACGTCAAGCCGCGCAAGCGCGGCCAGATCCTGCTGGAAACCAGCACCCTGCCATTGGCTGACAAGAAGCAGGCGGAAACTGTGTTGCGCAGCCAGGGGCGGACCATGCTCGATGCTCCCATCAGCGGAACTCGCACCGAGCGTCCCGCGCAGGCCTGGATCATGTATCTCAGTGGCCCGCCTGGCGCCTGCCGCCAGGTTCGGCCCTGGGTGTCGCACTTCACCTTTTACGCTCCGCGCATCGGCGTTACAGGTAGCGGCACCAAGCTCAAGCTTGCAGCCAATCATCATGTAGCGATTCTCAACGTGGCATGCGCCGAAATGGTGGCGTTTTGTCGCAAGATGTGGGCTGGACCCTCGCGTTGCCTTGCGGCACATGGGGAACAGCCCCTACATTGGCACCGGGCTGATGCGCATCGGGCGGGTATTCAATTCAAGCCAAGCGAAGGCACGCCGCTGCACGCGGTGGCTTGATCAAGTTGCGTAATTGTATCGTTACGCGATACAATTACGCATGATCAGGAGCTTCGCCCACAAGGGGTTTGAGAAGTTTTTCCTGACCGGGCGCAAGGCAGGCATCCAGCCGTCGCACGCCGACAAACTGGCGCGCCAGTTGGCGATTCTGAACGTCGCCAAGGCGCCTGAGGAAATGGACAAGCCCGGCTGGAAGCTGCACCGTTTGATCGGCCGCGACGCCGGCCGCTGGTCCGTTTGGGTCAACGGCAATTGGCGCTTGACGTTCAAGTTCGTCGGCGAGGACGCCGAAGTTGTGGACTACCATGACTATCACTGAGGAATCGACCATGAAGATGTTCAATCCGCCCCATCCCGGCCTGATCATCCGTGAAGACGTTCTGCCCGATCTCGGCCTTTCCGTGACCGAGGCAGCAAATCAGCTTGGCGTTTCCCGCGTGGCGCTCTCGCGGGCAATCAATGGCCGTGCCGCGATCAGCGCGGACATGGCGATCCGGCTTGCGCAATGGCTTGGCGGCAGCGCAGAGACGTGGCTACGAGCCCAGGCCCAGTACGACCTCTGGCATGCCCAGCGCGAGAAGAAAATCAAGGTCAAACCGGTGCAGCGGGTTGTCGTCGCGGCTTGACCCGGCGTACGGCTTCGCCAGGCGGGAGGAGATGGCGCTAAAGAAACACCGAAACGTTGACGCTGAATCGCTCGGCGAACTTCTTGGCCAGTTGCTTGCTGATTTCGCGCTTGCCGCGCAATATATTGCTCAACGTTCCCTGCGACACGATATTCGCCAAATCAGTCTGTTTCAAACCGTTGGCCTTGATCAGATACGACAGCATGTCCTTCGGCGATTGTTCTTGCACGCTGATGTTGTCGTCTTCCCACGACGCCATGAGTTCAAGCACAACATCCAGCAGGTCGGAAAGCGGGTGCCCGACCTGTGTGCCGACCTGATCGACAAGCTGATCCGCCAACGTTCGCATGGCTTCATAGTCAGCCGGCGAGCGAATCGGGCCGATACCCGTGGCATTCTTGATCAACGTCCAGGCGGAAATCAGCCGCTGGCGTTCGCGTGATACGTTCAAATTCAGGTTCATGAGGGGTTCATTGTTTCCATGCGTCAAGGTCATATTCGGCGTGCGTCAATACATGTCGCACGTAGCAGATCTGCCGGTTGAAATGCATCGCGGCGACAAGTCGGAATTTATTGCCGCCGATATCGAAGACGCATACTGGATCAACATAGTCTACCGAGGCGCCGAATGTGCTCTTCAGGGCACTGAAGTCCACATATTCCTGATGGGAAATTGATTGGTACCACGCTTCAAGGCCGCGCTTGGCCCGCGGGTGCACCAACCAAAAATCCCTCAGACGTGCTTTTGATATGACCCGCATGCTTGTCTTTCAAAAATGGCCTCGACGCCTGCGGCATCGCAAAGGTTAATGGGGCGGTCGTCATGGTCGTTTCCTTGGTTCTGTCTAGTGAGTGAGTGAATGAGTGATTTTTGAATGAACTTGACAAGATTTTGAGTAAATTCGAATGTTTGAGCGAGATTCGAGTATTTGTCGAGATTTTGATTAGGGATCAGCATGTTTGAGAGTTTGGCAAGCTTGCGTAGACTATTTCAATATGCCATATATGTCAATGTGCCATAAACATGTCGGGCGACCGATCAGCGTCGATTTCACCTGGCGGCCACTTTGAGCGCGGCGATTCTCTCCTCGGTGTTGACCTGCCCGGCGTGCGGCTTCGCCAAGCGCGAGGACATGCCGACCGATGCCTGCCAGTTTTTCTACGAATGCGAGCGCTGCAAGGCGATGCTGCGGCCGAAGGCGGGGGATTGTTGCGTGTTTTGCTCGTACGGCTCGGTGAAATGCCCGCCGGTGCAGGACGCGGGCGGGTGCTGCGGGCCGGCCCGCTGAGGCTTTTAGCTGCTGAAGACGTCGAAGGCCGTGGCCTGATCG
>CAYYFR010000065.1:23897-27416 GCA_964470865.1 uncultured Burkholderiales bacterium
GATCGGGTCGCTCACCTGCGTGGCCGGCGCGTCGATACGCATGCTCCCGGGAAATCCGCGGAGGCCAGGGCGGCGCTGGCCGAGAGGCCGATGTACTGGATGGCGGCGATGAGAACGTTTTCGAATTTCACGGTGGACTCCCCTCTGATTGCAGCATTCGGTGATTCGATCGGGCTTCAGGCGGCGTTGCAAACTGCGATGAGCCATTTAGAGGCGCCGCCACCGGCCCCCGGAAAGTGTCTCAAGGTCGCGGTGGTGCTTAAACGCACAGCGGGCCGGATGAGGGGGTGAAAGATGTGCGAAATGTTGCGCGGCGAGTCGGCCCGACCTCGGAGTTTGGTCGGATAGCCGCCGGCGAGGTCACAAATGCAGGCGGGGCTATGGGATATCCATTTCATGTATATTTTGTGGTTATGACTTGCCCGGAGAGATTCCCATTAACATGCACGTGAATCTATCACCAGAGATGGAAGGTTTCATCAAGGGCAAGGTCGCCAGCGGCTTCTATGGCAACGCCACAGAGGTGATCCGCGACGCGATCCGCCGCATGCAGGCCGAGGAAAGCCGCGTCGCAGCCTGGCAGGCGGCGATCAGGAAGGGCGACGAGCAGCTCGATCGCGGCGAGGGTGTCGCCAACACCGGCGAGACCCTGGACGCGATGACGAAAAGCGCCATCGGCGCCATACACAGCGGCCGGCCTGCGGACCCGGATGTCCTCCCGTAAGGGGCTGCCGCTCAGGCTTTCGCCGATCGCGCGGGACGACTTCGTCGGGATTCTGCGCTACACCGGCGAGACCTGGGGCCATGACCAACACCCGACCAATCGGGTCCGATTCTTCCGCCGGTCACGTCACCGAAACAGCCGGTCACGTTCCCGAATTCGGCGGTCACGATGCCGAAACGGGCGGTCACTTTGGTCTGAAATACGCAGAAAGTGGCGGCGCGCGCTCATCGGCCCGCAAGCCGGGCCGGTTCAAGCTGCGACTTCGATGTATTCCACGCGGTTTGCCGGTGGCGGAATGGCAAGGCCATCCTCGCGCATACCTGCGGGGACTGATGGAACGTATCGGCCGTGGCATGCAGAAGATCATCCAGTCGTCTGTGGACCTGGGGTTGCGCCAGCCGCAATCGGAGGACCGGGAAACCGGCGTCACGCTGACGCTGTGGGGGCCGGGCAGTGCGCCAGAGGAACAGGCATCGCTCAACGCACGTCGACAGGCGCTGCTGGCAGCGATGAAGCTGGAGGAGCGAATCCGGCCTGCGGAGTACCGCGAGCGTTTCGCAGCCGAAGTGTCCGAGCGCCAGGCCCGCCGAGACTTGATGGCGATGGAAGAACTGGGTCTGCTGCGGGTGGAGGGTGCAGGCGCCACCACCGCCTACGTGCGGACAAACCGGACATGAGCGTCGCCAAACCGGACATGAACCGGACATCGCCAGCCTTCCCGCTGGCACAGCCGATCGCCGCCGATGAAGCCAGGTCATTGATTTGCCGTAGCTTCATCGGATCATCCGAGACGGCATCATGGGCCTGAGCGCTAGCAACCGGACATCCTCCGGACATCCGCTCCACGACCGCTGAGCCGCACCGCTCATGTTGCCATCCCTACTCGCACGCGACATTCAGGAAGATCTGAAGCAGTTTCTGGTGTCTGGTTTCGAGCAGGCCGACGCCTTCATGCATGGGCTGTGTGCAAGTGGGCCTGCTGTTCGTAACGGGTTCTGCCGCGCGCAAGTTTTTCCAGAGCTTCGACACTGAGTACCCCGGCTACGGGCATCAAGAGCAAGCGTGGAACCGGCTTTCCAGCCAGCACGTGTCGGCCTGGGTGGGCCGGATGGGGGGGTAAAGTGCAAAATCTCGCGCGACGCAGGAGAGGAAGCGATCATGGGCAAGGAAATCGAACGCAAGTTTCTCGTCAGGGACGATTCCTGGCGGGCGCTCGCCAAGGGCACGCGCTACCGGCAGGGTTATCTCAACAGCGCCAAGGAGCGCACGGTGCGTGTGCGCGCCGCCGGTGAAAAGGCTTACCTGACCATCAAGGGGATCAGCGTAGGGGCAAGCCGGGCGGAATATGAGTATGAAATTCCGCTGGAGGATTGCCAGGCAATGCTGGAGGACCTTGCCGAAAAGCCACTGATCGAGAAGACCCGATACAAAATCCCCTTCGGCGGCCTTACCTGGGAAGTCGATGAGTTCCTGGGGGAAAACGCGGGGCTGATCATAGCCGAGGTGGAACTGGCGACCGAGGGCCAAGCCATCGAAAAGCCGGCCTGGGTGGGCGACGAGGTCACAAGCGATCCTCGCTACTTCAACGCGAACCTCATCAAGCATCCATTTGCGCGCTGGCGATAACACCACTGCGCCCGGGCCGTTGCACGACTGCATCGGCAGCAGCTATGCCACCCTCTTCTCGCCCCCGAAGGATTTCACGGCGGTTTGCACAGCCCAATTCGTGGCCGTTGCCCAGCTGGCGCCCGGCACAGCCATACGCAACACCAAGTTGATGGGCGCTCAAGGGCCGGTGGCGGCCAGTCTTTCGGCCAGTGTGGCTTGAGATAGCTCGCCGATCCGCGTGCTGACAAGCCGCCCTTGGGCGTCGAAGAACAGCGTCATGGGCAGCGCGCTTTGTTTGAATGCTGCGCCCGCTGTGCGAGCCTCGTCCAGCAGTACATTGTTCAGGCCCAGATTGCGCGCCCGCAACCATGCATCGACCTTGGCGGCTGACTCGCCCTGGTTCAGGAATACGAAATTTACCCCGGGCCGATCCACTTGGGCCTGTTGCAGCACCGGCATCTCGCGCACACACGGCGGGCACCAGGTGGCCCAGAGATTGACCACCGCTGGTTTGCCCTTGAACGCAGTCAGTGGCACTGTCTGACCCTGCAGAGACTGGAAGTTCAATGCCGGTAAATCCTGCCCTTTGTCGGCCTGCAGTGCCAGCGCAATCGACCCTACGAGCCAGACCAACGAACCGGTGAGCATGGCCGCCTGCAGCGGCTTTCGCAAGGCCGGTCGGCGTCCGTAGAGGCTTAGCGCGAATAGCCAGGCTCCAATGAAACCGGCGGTGGCATTCCAACCGCCATCGCGGATATCGAGCATGCCCAGCGGCGACAACATGTAGGCCGAGCGAAATTCCCAGACGAACGCAAGCCGGGCGACGACCAGGCCTGCGATCAGTGTCTTCCACAGCTCCGGCTCGACCGTGGTGTGCGCCTTGCGTGCGCTGCGTGTTCCAACAACGAGGCTCGACGTCAGGACGGCGAAAACCAACAGCAGGGCGTAGGGGATGGCCAGGGGACCGATGACGAGGGCGTTGTTCATGTGAGATTCAGCTCGTTAAGCCAGGGCGAACATGGGGGTAGATGATGCACGCGCCAGTATATGCAGGCATTGAAAGCTACAGGCGGCAACCCCCGTCTGCGGCTCGACTCGACAAAATCACTGCACAAGCACATTGCCACGCTGCTGGGCGGCGTCAATTATCTTGTCCGGCGTGTTGCCTCAAGAAGGAATGTTACCGG
>CAYYFR010000066.1:0-17187 GCA_964470865.1 uncultured Burkholderiales bacterium
GTTAGCCCTTCACGCACACCACCTGCTTGAGGGTGTGCACGACCTCGACCAGATCGCGCTGGTTGGCCATGACTTCATCGAGGTCGTTGAAGGCACCGGGGATCTCGTCGATGACCGCGCTGTCCTTGCGGCACTCCACGCCGGCGGTCTGTGCTTCCAGATCGTCGCGGTTGAAGCGCTTGCGCGCCTCGGTGCGGCTCATGCGCCGCCCGGCACCGTGCGAGCATGAGCAGAACGACTGCGGATTGCCCAGGCCGCGCACGATGTAGCTCTGCGCGCCCATGCTGCCCGGGATGATGCCCAGTTCACCCTGCCGCGCGCTGATGGCGCCCTTGCGGGTGATGAAGAGCGGGGTGCCGAAATGCGTCTCGCGCGCCACGTAGTTGTGGTGGCAGTTGATCGCCTCGGCCGCGACGCGCGGCCGGCTTCTGCCCTGCGGCAGCACGCGGTCCAGCGCATCAAGGACCAGACGCATCATCGCGCGCCGGTTGGTCATGGCGTAGTCCTGCGCCCAGCCCACAGCTTCAACGTAATCGTCGAACCACGGGGAGCCGGCGTCGAACCACGCCAGGTCGCGGTCCGGCAGCCGCACCTGGTTCTTCATCGCCAGGTTGCGCACCGCCTCGATAAAGTAGCGCCCCATCACGTTGCCGATGCCGCGCGAGCCCGAGTGCAGCATCACCCACACCTGGTTCGCCTCGTCGGTGCACACCTCGATGAAATGGTTGGCCCCGCCCAGCGTACCGATCTGGCAGGCCCAGGTGTCGGCGAAACGTTCCTGGCCGAACTCAAGGGCGAGGATGCGGCCAAGGCGGCGCAACTGGCGATCGAATATGACCCGCAACCGACTTTCGATGCCGGCCATGTGAGCAAGCCTACGCCGCGACGCGCGAGCGCGCCACGACGGAACTGCGGCAGCGCGGCCTTGCGGTCCGCGCCTTGGGAATAAAACGCCTATAGCTTGATCAGCACCTTGGCATTCGCGCCCGCCTCCACCCGCTGATGAGCAGCGGCGATCTGGTCCAGGGGGTAGATGGCCGCTGCGGGGTGCTTGAGCAGGCCGGCCTCCAGCAGTTGGGTGACACCGTTGACGGTTTCGCGCATCTGCTGCGCTGGCAGCCGGTAGACGATGAAGAAAACCATCGTCACAAAGTTGCTGATCATCGGGCCGAAAGGAACCGACACATCCTTTGCGTTGGAGCCGTAGATCACCGCCTTGCCGCCGAACTCCAGCCAGGCGGCGTAGTGCTTGCCGTTGCCCGCGCCATCCACATCGATGATGCAAGACGCGCCGCGTCCACCGGTGATGGCCTTGATGCGCGCGGCCACGTCTTCCTCGCGGTAGTTGACGCTGTCGTGCGCGCCGGCGTCGCGCGCGATGGCGGCCTTGGCTGCACTGCTGATGAGGGCAATCACGCGCGCGCCGGCAATCCGCGCGAGTTGCGTGGCGTAGTGGCCGACGCTGCCGGCCGCGCCGGCGACGATGACGGTGCGGCCGATCAGGCTGCCGCAGGCCGCCACCGCATGGAACGCGGTCATCAGCGGAATGCCAATCGAGGCACCGGCTTCGAACGAGACGCCGTCCGGCAAAGGCACGGCCTGGGCCGCCGGCAGGGCGATGTACTCCGCGGCGGTACCGAAAGCACGCTCCCATTGGCCGTTGTAGACCCACACGCGGCGACCAACCTGTGATGCGTCGACACCGGCACCCACGGCGTCGATCACACCGGCGCCGTCGCTGTGCGGAACGGTGACAGGATAATTCCAGCCGCGATTGGAGGCGCCGCTGCGCGACTTCACATCCGACGGGTTGGCACCGGAAAAGGCCAGTTTGACCCGCACTTCGCCCGGGCCGGGTTGCGGGGTCGGCAAGTCCTCGACCTTGAGCACATCGGCGGCCGGACCGGCGGCTCGGTAGGTTGCTGCGCGCATTGGGTTCCTTTGTTTCGTTACGGGTTGCGGATTCAATCTTCCAGCACGGGAGGATCGAACCAGTTGGTAAGCGAGATGCCGCCGTCGATGACGATGGCCGCGCCGGTTACGTAGCCGGAAATGCGGTTCGACAGCACCGCCAGCGCCAGCGGCGCCAGATCGTCGCTCTTGCCCAGGCGCCCGAGCGGAATGTGCCGCGCCAGCGCGGGATCGGCGACGGAGCCGCCGGCGGCAATGGCGCCGGGCACCAGCGCGTTGACGCGGATCTGGTAGCGCCCGAGGGTCTTGGCGAATTCCTTCACCAGCATGGCCAGCGCCGCTTTCGAGGTGCTGTAGTGCGGCAGGTTGCGCGGCGTGTCGGCGTGCAGGGAGGTCAGGTACATGAACGAGCCTGGCACCTTGGCGGCGATCAGACTTTTGGCCAACTCGCGCCCGAGGTGAAAACCGGCATCCACGTTCACCGCGCGCATCTGCACCCAGGTCTCGTCCTTGACCGCAAGCGCATGGTCGGCTTCGCTGCGCGGCGGCGCGGCGCTATGCACGAAATGGGTGATCAGGCCCAGGTGGGCGCGGCTTTCGCTGAGCAGCCGGTCGCATTCGGTGCGTTGCGCCAGATCGCCAACCCAGGGAATCGCAAGCTTGGGATCGGCAGCCATCTCGACCGCGGCGGCCACGGTATCGGGCTTGATATCGGCGAATACCGTGCGCACGCCTTCGGCCACCAGGCCCCAAGCGATGGCGCGACCGATGCCGTTGCCGGCGCCGGTGACCAATGCGGTTTCGGTGTGCGGATCGAAGGCTTGCATGAAAATCGGCATGGAGATCGGGCCTGCTAAGGTTGGAATTCGTTTGCCGTGAGGTTCAGTGCGTCAGACCGTCCATGGAAAGCGCCCAAAGACATGTTACGGGGCGGGAACATGCTCGGAAAGCCGGTCCGTATCGCATTTGGGCCAGGTCAAGCTACGGATTTTATGTTGGAACCCGTGCCACAGGTGCGGCGGGCGCTGCCTGCTGGTTCAACGGGTGCGCAAGAACGGCGGCGGCCGTCGTATGCGGTGGTGCGCGGGTCGCTGGCGACGCTCGTCATGGCGCGGCAGTTTTGGCCGCGGCGGCCTCGCGCTTGACCCATCGCGCAAAATCGCGCGCCGCCTCACTGCTGCCGGCGCTGGCGGACTCGACCAGGTAGTAGCCGCGCGGCGTCGCCAGCGACTTGCCGAACAATGCGAGCAGCCGGCCGTCGCGCAAGTGCTGCTTCAGGAGCGGCATGCCGCCAGGCGCCACCCCTTGCCCGGCCAGCGCCGCCGAGATCACCTCGTCATAGCGCGCGAAACGCAGAATCCCGGCCGGCTTGACTTCGTCGATGCCGACCGCGCGAAACCAGGTGTTCCAGTCCATCCACGGAATCTGGGTGGAATCCTGGTCCATGTGCAGCAGCACGTGGTGCCGCAGGTCGGCGGGCTTCTTGAGCGGGCGCCCGGGATCGTCCAGCAAGAGCGGGCTGGCCACCGGCATCAGGCGCTCACCGAACAGCCATGCCGCACCTGCAGGCTTGACCGCGCCATAGCGAATCGCGAAATCCACGCCTTTGCGCTGCAGATCGAGGACTTCGTAGGTGGCGGAAATGCGCACGTCTATGTCGCGATGGGTGCGGGTGAATTCCGTCAGGCGCGGAATCAGCCAGAGTGACGCGAAGCCGGGTGTGGTGGTCACCGTCAGGGACCGCGGCGCGCCACGCACGTCGTCACCGGCGGCGCGCAGCAACTTGAGCGCCTGCGCGACCGCATCGAAGTAACGCCGACCCGCTTCGGTCAATTCCAGGCCGCGATGCTGGCGCACGAACAGCGCCACTCCCAGGTGCTGCTCCAGCGCCTTGATTTGCCGACTCACCGCTGATTGCGTGAGGAACAACTCGCCGGCCGCCAGCGTGATGTTCGACAGCCGCGCGGCCGCCTCAAAGCCCTTGATCAGGTCCAGTGGCGGCAGGCGCTGCGCGGAATCAGGCATTCTCTATACGCATGGTAAGGATTCCCAAAAATCGCTGGTGAGGGTCGCGGCATTGGTGAATACTTGAGTCACATCAATGCCGCAAAGCCGCAACGTGCCCGCGCTTGCGGCGGTCGATACAGGCATGACTATAGCGTATGTCACTGTCACCAACGGCCACACACCACCAACGGCCACACAAGGAGTTTGACCATGCGATTCGACAGCCCGTCCATCCACCTCCACTTGAAGCCGCGGCAGATCGTCAGCCTGCCGCAGACGCGCGGCGCGCGCGTCTCGGTTTCCAGCGGCAGCGTCTGGATCACCGAAGATCGCGATAGCAACGACATCGTCCTCATGCCGGGGCAATCGCATGTCGGCAACGGCACCGGCAGCATGCTGATCTATGGCCTGGAAGATGCCGATGTCGATATCGAGGATGCGGCGACCGTTGCGGCGCCGCGCCTCCACGCCTGAAAACGCGCCGCCATGACTGATACGCTCGTCTGCGGCCGGCCCGGTGCGGGCCAGGCCCGACGCCACTACCCGGCACAACTCTCGGCGGCCTGGGAGCTCGAAGACCAGCGCCGCGTGACCATCCGACCGGTGCTGCCAGCGGATGCCGCCCTGACCCGCGCCTTCGTGCGCCAACTGAGCCCGGAGTCGCGCTACAGCCGCTTTCTGGTGAGTCTGTCGGACCTGCCGCCTTCCATGCTTGTCTACCTGACAGATGTCGACCATGTGCGGCATGTGGGCCTGATCGCCCTCACCCAGGTTTACGCCAAGCAGGTGCAGGTGGGCGAGGCGCGCTACGTGATCGAAACAGCGTCGCCAGATGGCTCGACCCGGGCCGAATTCGCCATCGCGGTGGCCGACGACTGGCAAGCGGCCGGCGTCGGCAGCCGCCTCTTGCGCATGCTTGAAAAGGCCGCCCGCGCCGCCGGGGTCGCACAGTTGACCGGCGACGTGCTGGGCAGCAATCGCAAGGCGCTGGACTTCATGCGCCAGCGCGGCTTCGTAACCCGTCCCAACCGCGACGAAGCGCGCCTGCTCAGGGTCGAGAAGAACCTCCTGCCGGCCAGCGGCAAGCCAATGTCAGACGCCGCCGCGGAGTCGAAGGCGGCCTGAACACCGACCGCTTGGCATGGGCAACAAGAAGGCGCGCCAGCGCGGAACCGGCGGGCGTCGCTGCCGGGTGGATTGCCAACTTCAGGTAAATTGGGGGTGACCTGCGACATCATGAGCCTACCCGGGAGACTTGGCCAATGCTTCCAAGAGAACGACTCGATTTTTCACCCATCACCGAGCGCGCACCGCTGATCCTGCCGGACGGTGCGCGCATGATCCTGTGGCCGGTGCTGGCGCTCGAGGAGTGGGACATCGCGCGGCCGATGGCGCGCATGGTGATATCGCCGCCGCAGGGGCAGCCGATGCTGCCGGACGCGCCCAACTGGACCTGGCACGAGTACGGCATGCGGGTCGGCTTCTGGCGCATGCGCAAGCTGTTCGAACAACTGGGCTTGTCGCCGACGGTGACGCTCAACGCGCGGGTGTGCGAAACCTATCCCAAAGTGGTGGAGGCTTGCCTGGCCAGTCGCTGGGAGCTGAACGCGCACAGCTATGACCAGATGCCGATGCACAAGCTGGACAACCAGGCAGAGGTGATCGGGAAGTCGATCGACATCATCACCAATTTCTCGGGCACGCGGCCGCGTGGCTGGTTCGGCCCCGGCCTGACCCAGACCCATGACACCATCGATCACCTGGCGGCTGCCGGCATCGAATACATCGGTGACTGGGTGCTTGACGACGAGCCGGTGACGCTACGCACCACCACCAAACCGATCGTGGCCTTGCCCTACAACTTCGAAATCCACGACATCGTGATGATGGCGTTGCAGCAGCATCCGTCGGAGGTGTTGTATTCGCGGGCAATCGACCACTTCGAATGCCTGTACGCGGAAAGTGCCACGCAGCCCAAGATCATGGCGCTCGCCTTTCATCCCTACCTGTCGGGCGTACCGCACCGGATCGGGCATGTCAGGCGCACCCTCGAAACCATTCTGGCCAAAAAGGGCGTGGTGGCCTGGGATGGTGCGCAGATTCTCGACTGGTATCGCGGGCAGCGACCTTAGGCAGCCGGCCGCAGCAGTTTCGTTGCCAGCCCGCAACGCAGGCGGACTGATTGGTAAGCAGTGTCAAACCGCGCTGCCACCGCAGGCGCGAGCGCGGCCACGCCGCTATTCAAGCCGAATGTTCGCCGCCTTCACCACCGCACCCCAGCGCGCGATTTCGCTCTGCAGGAACTTGTCGGCGGCCTCGGGTGAATTGGCGATCACTTCCGATCCGCCGTCGACCAGTCGCTGGCGAATCTCCGGAATCGTCAGAATCCTTGCGATTTCGGTATTCAGGCGCGCGATGATGTCCTTCGGGGTTGCTGGCGGCGCGAGTATGCCGAACCAGGCCACTGCTTCGAAATCGCGCACGCCGGATTCGGACAAGGACGGCACATCGGGCAAGAGTGGATGACGCTTCATGCTCGATACCGCGAGCGGGCGCAACTTGCCTGCCTTGAAATGCGGCAGCAGGGCGACGATGTTGTCGAACATCACCTGGATCTGCCCACCCATCAGGTCGGTGTGCGCGGCCGCCGAGCCCTTGTAGGGCACATGCTGCATGCTGATGCCGGCGTCGAGCTTGAGCTTTTCGCCGGTCAGGTGGTGCGAGGTGCCGTTGCCGAGCGAACCGAAATTCACCTTGGTCGGATTGGCCTTGGTGTAGTCGATGAACTCGCGCACCGTCTTGGGCGGGAAGTTGAGATTGGCGGCGAAGCCAAGCGGTGAGTGGGTCAGCACGATGACCGACGCGAATTGCCCGGTGTCGTACTTGAGCGACGGATAAGCGCTGGCGGTGATCGGCGTGGCCGCGGTGGAGAGAAGCAGGGTGTAGCCGTCGGCGGGCGACTTGGCGACAAACTCGCTGCCGATAGTGCCGCCGGCGCCGGGCCGGTTGTCCACCACGTAGGGTTGGCCCATGACCTGGGTCAGGCGGTCACCGATGGTGCGCCCGAGAATGTCGGACGTCGAGCCGGTGGCAAAAGGCACGATGATCTTCACCGGGCGATTCGGATAGGCTTGTGCAAAGGCGACGCTGCCGGCCGCACAGGAAAGGGTCGCAAGCGTTACCGCCCAGGCACGAGAATTGAAGTTTTTCAAGGCTTTGACTCCGTAGACAGAAAGGGGATGAAAGCCGCGCCAATCGCACGCGGCCACAAGACTGGTTTCAGGCCGACATCGCCTGCGCGACAGCGCGTTCAAGTGTGGTGGTGCGGCGCAAGTCGCGACGCGCGGCCAGATCATAACGGCGACCGCGATGCAGGGTGGAGCGGTTGTCCCACATCACGTAGTCGCCGGCACGCCACTGATGACGATAGACGAACTGACGCTGGGTGGCGTGCTCGATCAGGTCGGCGATCAGCATGCGCCCCTCGGGCACGCTCATGCCGCTGACCCGATCGCAGTGCACGCCGACGAACAGCAGCTTGCGGCCTGAGCCCGGATGGGTGCGAACCAGCGGCCACTCGACCGGCGGAAAGCGGTTCAGCTGTTCCGCCGTGTATTGATCGTCGCCCAGCATGATGCGCGAATGAAAGGTCGAATGCCGCGCGCTGCGGCCCGCGACTTCGCGCCGCAGGTCTTCAGGCAAGGCGTCGCAGGCGGCGCGCAGGTCGGCCCATTCGGTATCGCCTCCGTGGGCGGGCACCGTCACCGCAGAGAGCATCGAGTACTTGATCGGCAGCGGCTGGAACGAGCTGTCGCTATGCCACAGCTGGTTGGCCAGCGCGCCGATCAGGCGTGCGTTGTCGCCGCCGGCAACCGAACCGTCGAGCGCGAGATTGGAAATGTCGATCAGCTCTTCGTGCTGGAAGCGGGTGGCCGCGCCGGTGGCCTTGCGCAGGCCGGCGTCGAGCGGGCCGAACTGGCGCGCACAGGCGACCTGCTGCGCTTGGCTCATCGGCTGGTCGCGAAACACCAGCACCGCATATCGATCCAGCGCCGCGTCGAGCGCGGCGATGCCTGCCGCATCGAGCGGGTGACGCAGGTCGAGACCGCTGGCGTCGGCGCCGATATTCGGTGTCAGCGGTTTGAGTTCAAGTGCCATCGCACATTTCTCCAGGCGAAAAACTGTTGCCTCAAAAGCCCGAAATTGTAGGGCAGTTTCGACTGCGCACAACAGCGGCGCTGGCGGCGCAGGGCGGCATGGCAAAATGCCCCGCATGGCAGGCCCCACGCGACAATTCTGGCAGGAAAAGTTCCTGCAACGCACGACCCCCTGGGATCGCGGCGCGCCCAGCCCGCAGTTGCTCAGTTGGCTCGATGGGGGCACGCTCACCCCCTGCCGGATCGCCGTCCCCGGCTGCGGCTCGGGGCATGAGGTCGTGTTGCTGGCACAGCGCGGCTTCGAAGTGGTGGCACTCGATTACGCCAGCGCGGCCGTGGACCGCACCCGTGCGGCGCTGGCAAGCGCCGGCGTCACCGCGCAGGTGCTCGAAGCCAATGTGCTCGACTGGCAGCCCGACGCGCCGTTCGACGCGATCTACGAGCAAACCTGCCTGTGCGCCCTGCACCCGGACTACTGGATCAACTACGCCATCGCCCTGCACGGCTGGCAGAAGCCCGGCGGCCGCCTGTTTGCGCTTTTCATGCAGGGCTGGCGCAAGGGCGCCGCAGAAGGGCAGGTGGAAGGCCCGCCGTATCACTGCGACATCAACGCCATGCGCGCGCTGTTCGAGGCCTCGCGCTGGAACTGGCCGAAGCCGCCCTATGCGCGCATCGACCATCCGTTGGGCATTGCCGAGCTGGCGGTGCTGCTGACGCGCCGTTAGGGCGCCGCTTTCGCGTCAATTTCTGCCCGAGGATTGGCCGTAGAGCCCCTGGTGACGCAATGCCTTTGTAACCGCCCGCGCGGCATGCGGCAATGGCTACCCGGGCTGAAGGAGTAAAGTCTGGCCCTTCGACCAATCCCTGGACCCCTTCCCATGAACGGAGCCGAAAGCCTGGTGCGCACGCTGGTAGCCAGCGAAGTCGATGTCTGCTTCGCCAACCCCGGCACCTCGGAAATGCATTTCGTCGCCGCGCTCGACAAGGTCGAAGGCATGCGTTGCGTGCTGGGCCTGTTCGAGGGTGTGGTCACCGGCGCGGCCGACGGCTATTACCGCATGGCCGGCAAGCCCGCCGCCACCCTGCTGCACCTGGGACCGGGCCTTTGCAACGGCCTGGCCAACCTGCACAACGCCAGGAAGGCGCAGTCCGGGATTGTCAACATCGTGGGCGAACACGCCAGTTACCACATCGGCCACAACGCGCCGCTGACATCCGACATCGAAGGGGTGGCGCGCCCGATGTCGGACTGGGTGCGCACTTCGAAGAGTGCGCGCGATATCGCCAGCGACGGCGCGCGCGCGGTCGAGGCGGCACGCAGCGCGCCCGGCCAGATCGCCACCCTGATACTGCCGGCCGACACCGCCTGGAACCCGGCCGACGGACCGACGGTCGCACGTGCGCCGCTGCCGCGCGCGACGGTGCCTGTCGATGCCGTCAAGGCGGCCGCGGCGGCACTCAGGCAACCCAATGCCGCCCTGTTGCTGGGCGGTGTCGGTGTGCATGCCCGCGCCCTCGAATGGGCCGGGCGCATCGCGCAGGCCACCGGCTGCAGGATTTTTTCCGAGTACGGCAATGCACGCATGGAGCGCGGGGCCGGCCGCGTGGCCACCCAGCGCGTGCCCTACGTGGTCGACGCGGCCCGAAAGGCGCTCGGTGACTTGCATTCGATCGTGCTGGCCGGCAGTCGCCCGCCGGTCAGTTTTTTCGCTTATCCCGGCAAGCCCAGCCTGCAGGCGCCGGCCGGCTGCGTGTTCACGCGCTTGGCCGGTGTCGAAGAAGACATCGCAGGCGCGCTCGAGGCGCTGGCCGACCTACTCGGCGCGCGCACTCTGGCGCCGGCGCACCTGGCCCGCCTGGACCCGCCCGCTCTGCCCAGCGGCAAGCTGACCCAGGAAGGCATTGCCGCGGTGCTGGGCGCGCTGTTGCCGGAAAACGCGATCGTGGTCGACGAGTCGGTCTCGACCGGCCGCGGCTTCGCCGCGCTCACCACCCACGCGCAGCCGCATGACTGGTTGAACCTGATGGGCGGCGCCATCGGCTTCGCCCTGCCGACCTCGGTTGGCGCGGCCATCGCCTGCCGCGAGCGCAAGGTGATCGCGCTCGAAGGCGACGGCAGCGCGATGTATACCCTGCAGGCGCTGTGGACCATGGCGCGCGAGAATCTCGATGTGACCATCGTGGTGTTCGCCAACCGCTCCTACAACATCCTGCGCGGTGAACTGGTGAACGTCGGCGCCGGCGCCCCCGGCCAGCGCGCAACCGACATGCTTACGCTCGACCGGCCCGATCTCGACTGGCAGGCACTGGCGCGTGGCCATGGCGTCGAGGCCGGCCAGGCCAATACGCTCGACGAACTGATAACGCAGACGCGTCGCGGCCTGGCCAGCAAAGGCCCCTATCTGATCGAAGTGCTGCTGTAGGCGCCTGCCGCAGCCATGTGTTCGCGTTCACCAACGAAGCGAAAAGCGTGGCGTATCGAGGGCTGCGCAAACCGCTTCGAACAGCGGCGCCTGGCGCAAGGGCTTGAGAAGCCGCGCACCGAAAAGTTGCTGCGCATCACCTTCGCGCGTCGGCGGCACGGATGGCAAGAGGATCAGCGGGAGCGCGGCGGGCGCAGGCATGCCGCAACGGTTTCGACATTCTCAGAAGCATGCGCGCCCATCCGCGCTTAGCCGACGTACCGGTGCTGATGCTGACCAGCCAGACCGACGAAAAGGCTGTGGGTCGCGGTCTGCAACTCGCGGTCAACGGCTACCTGTCCAAGCCGGTCAGCCCCAAGACCTTGGTCGCCAGCATCATCAAGTGCATGGACTAGCCGGCGCCACCAGACACCCGGCAAGACCCAGGGCGCGCCTTGAGGTTCAAATCCCGACCAGTCGTTTCAAACCCTGGGTGTCAAGCGCACCGGCAAACTTTCCGGCCTCGCCCGAAGCCGGATTCTTGAAAATCACCAGCGGCACCGACTCGCCACCGAGCTGCTGCCACAGCTTGGTATTGGCCTTGACCTTGTCGGTCAGCTCGGCGGGCAGATTGTCCGGCGGAATCAAGCCACCCTTCTGCGCCAGCAGGCTTTGCTCATGCGCACTCATCGCCGCCATCGGATCGGTTGCAGCCAGCAGGGCTGCGCCCTGCGCGGTCGAACGCGCGGAAATGAAACCGACCGGTATCCACACCATGCGCAGCTGGTTGGTGAGCGGCTTGGCCGCCTCCCACAAGTGCCCGCAATGCGGACATTGCGGGTCGAAGAACACATAGATCTGCCGCGTCGCCATCAGGCTGCCCACGGTGAAGCCGGCGCCCTTGGCAGCCGCCTCGTAGGCGTTGGCGATTGGCGCGGCAGCAGGCGTCGGCGCGGCGGGCGCCTTTGTGGCGCCTCCCGGAGGGGTGCTTTCGTTGCACGCGGTCAGCGCCAGTAACGCCGCCAAGGGCAAGGCCCATCGAAAATACTTGAAAAACACGGTCTTGATCTCCGGATGAAAACCCGCAGCAAGCGGGAAAATCGAGTGCCGCATGATCGCTGGCTGCGCGCCAGCGGCAGCACCGGTTGAAATGCGTCTGAAGGGTCATATTATGCGTTGCCTACTGGCAGTTTGCACGCGATGCGCGGCCGCCTCGAAGAGAAACATTGCCCGTTGCATTTCGATCACATTCTTGATCAGGCAATCCGGCACTTCGCAGCGCCCGGGAAGAACAGCTCACGCCCGTGCAGCGCGGACCCTCGAACGGCGGGATTCAACCGCACCAAGACCATGCCCCAGCAGATCCTGCTCCACGCAGGCTTTTGCGGTAGTTGCGCGGGCAAACCGGTAGTATTCATCGACCATGCTGCTTGAAACCGTGTTTGTCCGCACCCGCAACGGTGCGCTTGCGCTGACCGGCGATCAAATACCGCTGTCGGGCGGGTTTCGCCAGATGTTGCGTCTGATCGACGGCAAGCGTGACGGCAACGCGGTGTTGGCGGGCATGCCCCAGCTTGACGCGGAAGACCTCGAATTGTGGACCGGCGAACTGATCCGCCAAGGCCTGATCGCGCAGAAGGACACCGTGCCGGTCGACGACATGGCATTCGAGATGACCAGCGAAATGTCGGCCAAGGCCTTGGCTGCCGTGGGCGCAGCCCCGACAGCGCTGATCGACGACATCATGGCCGACGTCTCCAAGGTGTTGGGTCCGATGATCGATGCCGAGGTCGAGAAGCGCCTTGCCACCACCGGCCGCATGGCGGCGATCGAAGCGGCGGGATCGCACAATGCGATGGGCAAGGCCGGCTATTTTGTCTATCCGAATACCGCCGACGGCCTGCCCAAACATCCGCGTGTGTGCATCGCCGGCCACATTGCTGCACAAAACCGCGTGCTCGAACTGCTGTTCGCGCGCGCCGCCATCAAGCCTTCGATCGTGCAGTCGCGCGAGGGCCTGCGGGCAGTACTGGGTGGCGCCGACAAGCCGGACATTCTGGTGGTCGATGCCGAGATGCCGATGCTCGACGCCTTCCGCACTCTGGATGCGATGCGCATCGACTCCGGGCTCAAGGGCGTGCGCATGGTGCTGATTTCGCCACGCGGCGCGCGCGCGGACCTGGCTCAGGCGATGATGCTGGGAGTTGCCGCCTACATCGTCAAGCCGCTGCGCAAGGATGTGCTGGACGCCGCCTTGCCGCAGATCCTCGGGCGCAAGATTACCTGAGCCGAAAAGCGGTGCGCCGCGATTGAGCCAGATTTTTCAGTCCGCTGCGGGTCCATCTGATCGCCGCTTGCGCCAGACCAGGCAACGATTGTTCGCAGGCATGGTGCAGTCTTCGACCAACTCCAGGCCGGCGCCGCGCGCCGCGCCGTCAACGGCTTCAAAATCGCGGATTCCCATGTGCGCTGTGCGCGCCTTGAGACTTGCATCGAAAGCGGCATTGCCCGCACTGGTGAAGCGCCCCTGGTAGTTGAACGGGCCGTAGATCGCCAGCACGGCATCAGCGGTCATCACGCCAGGCAGGCGGGAGAACATGTGCAGCACCTGCTCCCAAGCCATGATGTGCAGGGTGTTCGCGGTGAAAACGGCGTCAAAGCGATCGCAAGGCCATGCACCATCCACATCGAGCGCCAGCGGCACCGGCGTATTGGCTAATCCGGCTTGGTCCAGCCAGAGCCGGATGCCCGGCAGTTGTGCAGGCATCTCCGAACACTGCCAGGTCAGGTGCGGCAGCGCCTGGGCGAAATGCACCGCGTGCTGGCCGCTGCCGCTTGCGATCTCCAGCACACGGCTGCGATCGGCGAAGTGGCGGGCCAGCAGCGTGAGAATCGGCTCTCGATTACGTTCGCTGGCTTCCGAAAAGGGTTTTTGGCCCCGCATCGGTGTCACACGCCGCGCGTGATTCCGCCGTCGACCCGCAGGTTCTGCCCGGTGATGTAGCCGGCGCCATCCGACAGCAAAAAGGCCGCCGTATCGGCCACCTCGGCCACCCGACCGTAGCGGCCCATCGGAATCTTCGCCTTGCGTTCTTCCTTTTCGGCGAGGCTGTCGATATAGCCCGGCAACAGGTTGTTCATGCGGATGCCGGCCTTGGCATAGCGGTCCGAATACAGCTTGGCATAGGCGCCGAGCGCGGCGCGCATGGCACCGGAGATCGGAAAAAGCAAGTCGGGCTCGAAGGCCGCGAAGGTCGAGATATTGACGATTGCACCGCTGCCCTGGCGCTCCATGATCGGCGTCACCAGGCGCGCGATGCGCACCACGTTGAGAAGCGCGGTGTCCATGCCGGTGTGCCACTGCTCATCGGTCAATTCGAGCAGGTCGCCCTTGGGCGGATGGGCCGCGCTGTTGGCCACCGCGTCGATGCGACCAAACGCTGCCATGGCGGTATCAACGAAGGCCTTGAGCGCGGCCGGATCGTTGCCGGAGCCAGTGAAGCCGATGCCGCCCAAGCGCTTGCCCAGGGCCTCGCCCTTGCCGGACGACGACATCACGGCGACACGGTAGCCTGTGGCGGCCAGCTTTTCGGCAATCGCCGCGCCCATGCCCGAACCTGCGGCGGTGATCAGAGCGGTTTTCAGGGTGCTCATGGGAACTTCCTTTCCAATGGAAACGATCGGGGCCGCAAGCCGGCCGCAATTGTCAGCGGCCGCGGCCGCCGGAACGATGGTTGGCTGCCAGCAGTGCCGGTTGCGACCGGCCACCGCGCGGTGCCGGCGGGCGGGCGCCAGCCGGCACCGCGGTCGCCGCACCACTGCCGCCGACGCGCTGCACCGGCCGCGGCTTGGCCGTGGCGGCGCTATTGGTGCGGGGTGCGAAACGACCCTGACCGGCGCCGTTCGAGCGCGGCGCACCGCCACGCCCGTTTGAAGGGGGGCGACGCGCGCCAGTCTGGATCGGCTCCGGCCTTGCATGCGGATCGGGTTCGAAACCGGGAATTACCTGGCAGGGAATCTCGCGCTTGATCAGCCGTTCGATATCGCGCAGGAACACATGCTCGTCGACGCACACCAAAGAAATCGCCTCGCCGGTGGCGCCGGCACGCCCTGTGCGGCCAATGCGGTGCACGTAATCCTCGGGCACGTTTGGCAGATCGTAATTCACCACATGCGGCAACTGGTCGATATCGATGCCGCGCGCAGCGATGTCGGTGGCGACCAAGGCCTGCAGCTTGTTGTTCTTGAATTCGGACAAGGCTCGCGTGCGTGCGCCCTGGCTCTTGTTGCCGTGGATGGCGAGTGACGGAATGCCCTTGGCGCCAAGCTGCTCGGCCAGGCGATTGGCGCCATGCTTGGTGCGGGTAAACACCAGCACCTGGAACCAGTTGTGTTCCTTGATCAGGTGGGCCAGCATTTCGGCCTTGCGATGGCGATCCACCGGGTGCACCTTCTGCGCAATGATTTCCACCGTCGAGTTGCGCCGCGCCACTTCGATCATCGCGGGCTTGTTGAGCAGGCCGTCGGCCAGGGTCTTGATCTCGTCGGAGAAAGTGGCGGAGAACAGCAGGTTCTGGCGCGCCCGCGGCAGCAGGGCCAGGATGCGCTTGATGTCATGAATGAAGCCCATGTCGAGCATGCGATCGGCTTCGTCAAGCACCAGGATCTCGACCCTGGTGAGATCGACCGCACGCTGCTGGTGCAGGTCGAGCAGGCGGCCGGGTGTGGCCACCACGATGTCGACGCCCTTGCGCAAGGCGTCGATTTGCGGATTGATGCCGACGCCACCATAGATCACCGTGGACTTGATCTTCAGGTACTTGCCATAGGTGCGTACCGACTCCTCGATCTGCGCGGCCAATTCGCGGGTGGGCGTGAGAATCAGGCAGCGCACCGCGCGCGGGCCGTACGGGGAACTCGGCTTGGTGCCGGCGGACAGGCGCTCCAGGATCGGCAGGGTGAAGCCGGCGGTCTTGCCGGTGCCGGTCTGGGCGCCGGCCAAGAGGTCGCCGCCGGCCAACACGGCAGGAATGGCCTGCAACTGGATCGGGGTTGGAATGGTGTAGCCGGCATCGTGCACGGCGCGAAGAATGGGCTCGGACAGCCCGAGACTGGAAAATGGCATCGGCTTTCTTTGACTTAATGGCCCGGCATGCCACGGCAACCGGAGTGATCCGGCGCGGCGTTTCGGGCGTTTGTGGATGGGCGTACCGGCGACGACTTGAGGCCTGGATGGCAAGGTCGGGGGCAGCACGAAAAAGGCATCTTAGCAGAGTTGGCAGGAGAGACCCGCGCGGACGTTGAAGTTGCCGCCTAAACTCGATGAAAACAAAGGGTTTTCCCCGATTCCAGACCTCTGCCCAAAGGGCAATTTTCTTGATAATATGCGCCAGCCTGGAATACACAGGTTGTGTTGACTTATCGGGCATTTGCCCATTTTTTCGATTTCGAGAGGAGATACCATGCAAAAACTGCTCGCCCTGATCATCGCCGGCGCATTCGCTTCCACCGCTTCGGTTGCTATCGCAGCCGACAAGAAAGACGAGAAAAAAGCGGAAGCCAAGAAAGACGACAAGAAAGACGCGATGAAGAAAGACGAAAAGAAGAAGTAATTTCTTTTCCCTTCAAGAAAAAAGCGGGCGCAGGCCCGCTTTTTTTTCGTGCGCATTTCTCCGGCCCCGCCTGCCGCTTGGAACCCACTGACTTCAACAGACAAGATGGTGCAGACAGCATGCCCTTGCGGCGCGGCCGCCACCTACGCCGCATGCTGCGGGCGCTACATCGACGGCGATGCCGACGCACCCACCGCACTTGACCTGATGCGCTCGCGCTATAGCGCTCACGTGCTGGAACAGTCGGCTTACCTGCTAGCCACCTGGCACCCGTCGACGCGCCCCTCCGGCCTGACCTTCGAGATACCGAAGCCGCGCTGGCTGGGCCTGGATATCCGAGCGACAACGCAACAGGATGACCGGCACGCCGGCGTCGAGTTCGTTGCACGATTCAAAATCGGCGGGCGCGCGCAACGCCTGCACGAAAGCAGCCGCTTCGTTCTCGAGAATGGCCGCTGGCTCTACCTGAACGGCGACAGCATCGCCTGAACGGATTGCCGCAAAAGCGGCTACATGGCTCGACCAGTCGCGCGCGGCAGGGCTACTTTAGCTGGCGCACCAATTCGACCACGCGCGCGCATTCGCGAATGTGCGCGCGGCCCACATACTGCATGGCGGCGTAGCCGATGGCCATCGACAAGGCCTGGCCGGCCAGCGGCACGTATTTCGCCACCTGCTTCACGGTCAGCCGCACACCGACCGCCTTGAGCGCCTCGACCACCAGTTCACGGGTGATCAATTTGCCCACCATTGCACCGCCGACGACGACGATGGCCTTGTAGACGATCAGCTGCTTGTTGGCCGACAACTGCTCGATTTGCGCCGGTGTCAGGCCGAACTCGGCATTGATCTCGGGAATCAGCTTGATCAGGGCTGCGGCATCTACCGCGATATCGAGGCCCGGCAACGGGATCACCGAAGCAGCCGACGCCCAGGCGGCGGTTTTGGTCAGGCGCGCCCGTGCGCGGCGGATGGCGGCGTCCACCTCGCGCGTATTGCGCGGCATCACTAACAGTTCCTGCGCGGCTGGCATGCTCATTGCTGTATGTCTTTCTGGATGTCTTTCTGGATGTCTTCCTGGATGTCTTCCTGGATGTC
>CAYYFR010000066.1:17287-27320 GCA_964470865.1 uncultured Burkholderiales bacterium
CTGGATGTCTTCCTGGATGTCTTCCTGGATGTCCGTCATCGGGTCGCGTGCTATTTTGCAGTGGCCTGCAAGCATAAACCCGCACGCGCGAAAATCCCGCCGGTCCGTAGAATTCGTAAGCCCGCACACTGCCTTCAACACACACAAAAAAGAGAGACATGCAAACCCCCGCCTTCATCGACGTCGAGGCCTCCGGCCTCGGCGGCCGCAGCTATCCGATCGAGGTTGGACTCATCACGCCGGCCGGCGACATGTATTGCGCCCTGGTCCAACCCGACCCCGCATGGACCCATTGGGATGAAGCGGCGGAAGCGGTGCACCACATCTCGCGCCCTATCCTGCTTCTGCACGGCAAACCCCCGATCGAAGTGGCGCGACGCGTCAACGAGTTGTTGCGCGGACAGACCGTCTACAGCGATGCCTGGGGCAACGACTATGCGTGGCTGGCGAAACTGTTCGACGTGGCCGAGTTGCCGATGCTGTTCAAGCTCGAATCTTCGCGCAAGCTGCTCGACGACTTACAGGCCTGGCGCTGGGCGGGCGTCAAGGAGGAGGTGGTGGCCGAACTGAAGATGGCGCGCCATCGCGCCAGCGCGGACGCCAAGGTGCTGCAACTGACCCTGGTACGCGTATGGGGCGCAGGCGTCGGCGTTTCCCGGATCGACGCCACGCCGGGCTGAAACAAGCCGCGACCTGCCGCCTGCGCCCGGCCAACCGGAGCCTGCTACACCGCGCCGTCCGGCCCGATCACCGTGGCGGCGACGCGCGGCCAGGTATTGGCGATGTGCAGATGCATCGCGCGCGCCAGGCGCTCGCCATCGCGCAACCTGAGCGCTGCGATCATTTCCTCATGCTCGGCCATCGCCGCGGCCCAGTTTTCCGCACTGTTGTTGCCGATGTAGCGAATCCGCCGCATGCGCATGCGCACCGCGCCATGCAGCACCGACAGGGTGGAGTTGTGCGCAGCCGCGACAATCGCGTTGTGGATCTGCTGGTTCAAGGCAAAGTACTCGGGGCGTTCGCGCCGCTCGAAGTGCCCGCGCATGCGTTGGTGCAGTTGGAGGATCGCCTCGATCTCGGCTACGTCGGCGCGGCAGGCGGCGCGTCCGGCGTATTCCTCCAGGAGGGCGATCATCGCCAGCATGTCCTGCGCGTCTTTCGGCGTGAAGGCCTTGACTACCGCGCCGCGCAGTTGCAGCAATTCGACCAAGCCTTCGGAGGCCAGCACCTTGAGCGCCTCGCGCACCGGGGTGCGCGATACACCAAGGGATTTGGCGACTTCAAGTTCGGCGATCCGCTCGGCCGGCTTCAAGCGCCCCTCGACGATCATGTCGCGCAGGCGCGCGGTCACCTCTTCATGTAACGAGGTGCGGGCGATCGGCAAATCCATGGCTAGGTCGTTCATGGCCAATTGATAGTTGGCAGCGCTTGACGAGCAAAGAAAGCCTGCTTATGATAACCTGTAATTACGCATTACGCAGCATTAAAACGACTCGGCGCCTGCCCTTCGCAAGGCTGCCACACCAGCCGTATCCAGGAGATAAGGGTGGCATTTGCAGCGACGTACAGGCCAACGATGGGCCGCGCAAGTCGATGACGCTCGACTTCGAACTGGTCGACGCGCACCAGCATTTCTGGGATGCGCGCGCCAACTACCACCCATGGTTGCGCGACGACCCGCCGATTCCGTTCCGTTACGGCGACTACGCCGCGCTCAAGCGCCGGTACCTGCCACCCGAGTATCTGGCGGACGCTGCGCCATATCGCATTGCCCGGACGGTGTACATTGAAACCGAGTGGGACCCGAGCGATCCGCAAGGCGAAATGGCCTATGTGGATACCATGCGCAGGCAGTTTGGACTGCCCAGCGTGGCCATCGCCCAAGCTTGGCTCGACCGCGCGGAACACGCGTCCGTGCTTGAAACCCATGCGGCACGGCCTTTTGTACGCGGCATTCGCCACAAGCCGCGGGCCAACCCGAAACCCGGCGATAACGCACCCGGCGGCATGGCCGAACCGGTCTGGCGCCAAGGCTACGCCGCGCTCGGCAAGCTGGGCCTGCATTTCGAATTGCAGACCCCCTGGTGGCACCTGCATGAGGCAGCGAAACTCGCGGCGGATTTCCCGCACATCCGGATCATCCTCAACCACACCGGCCTGCCCGCCGACCGCAGCATCGAAGGCATTGCCGCCTGGAAGCGCGCAATGCGGGCGCTGGCGGCCTGCCCGAATGTGGCCGTGAAAATTTCGGGCCTTGGCCAGGCTGGCGTTCCGTGGACCGCCACCGCCAATCGCGACATCGTGTTGGCCGCCATCGATATCTTCGGCCCGGCGCGCGCGATGTTCGCCAGCAATTTCCCGGTCGATGGCCTGTGCGGCAGTTTCGCCACGATCTTCGGCGGTTTCGACGAAATCACCCGCGGCTTCACCGCCGCCGAGCGACAGGCCCTGTTCCGCGACAACGCGATACGCCTCTACAGGATGGACGCATGAGCAAGCCACGGATCGCCTACATCGGTGTCGGCCTGATGGGGTTGCCAATGTCCACCCGGCTGGTGTCCTTGGGCTATGCGGTGACCGCTTTCGACATCGCGCCTGCGCAACTCGAGGTGGCGAGCGCTGCGGGCATCGACCCGGCCGCCTGCGCCGCAGCCGCGGTGCGCGGCGCCGACCTGGTGCTTGTAAACCTGCCGACACCGGATGCCGTTGAAGCAGCCGTGTTCGGTGCGGATGGCGTGGCCGGCGCGATGACGCCACCGCAATTGCTGATCGATTTTTCGACCATCAAGGTGGAGCAGGGGCGCGAGTTTGCCGCCCGCCTCGAGTCGCTGGCCGGCTGCCCGTGGGTGGATGCCCCGGTGTCAGGCGGCCCACCGGCATCCGGCAACGGCACGTTGACCGTGATGGCCGGCGGTCGGGCCGCCGATATCGAGCGCATCCGCCCCCTGATGGCGGACATCTCTGCGCGCTTCACCCACATGGGCGCGGTAGGCAGCGGCCTGGCGGCCAAGATGCTCAACCAGTTGATCGTGGGCACCATCCACGTGGTGATGGCCGAGGCCGCCTCCATGGCAGAGGCTGCCGGTATCGATGCGGCACGGCTTCCCGAATGCCTGGCTGGCGGCCACGCGGACGGTTCCCTGCTGCAACGCCTCTACCCACGCATGGTCGCGCGCGACTTCGTGCCGCAAGGCTATGCGCGGCAACTGAAGAAGGACCTCGAAATGGTCGATGGCTTCGCCCGCCAGATCGGCACGCCCACGCCGATGCTGGGAGAAGCCCTGGCCTTGTACCGAAAGCTGATCGAAGCCGGCCATTCCGAGCTGGACACGTCGGCCGTATTCAAGCTGTATGAGCAACGCCTGATCTGAACAACAACCGACACACCAAAGGAGACACACATGAAACGCCGCTTCCTGCTTTCATCCCTCGCCGCCGCGGTCATCGCTGCAGGCGCGTTCGTCACCTCGGCGCAGGCGCAGATCAAGCTGCGCTATGCCCACGTGGGCGTGGCCAATGCACCCCAGACCCTGTACGCCGACGAGGTCGCCAAACTGGTGAAGGAACGCACCAACGGACGCATCGAAATCCAGGTCTTCGCCAATTCCCAACTGGGCGGCGTGGGCGAGATGGTCGATGGCATCAAGTCCGGCGCTATCGCCATGGGCCACCATGACTTCGCATCGCTGGGCAAGATTCTCCCGGCCACGGCCGTGTTCAACACGCCGTTTGTGTACCGCGACGCCGAACATGCCATGCAAGCGGTCGATCCGCGCACATCCGCCGCGCTGCAGGAAGTCAACAAGCAACTCATCGCCGCTGGCGGCATGCGCATCGTCGGCAGCCTGTACCAGGGCGCACGCCACCTCACCTCCAAGGAAAAGGTGCTCTCGCCGAAAGACATGAGCGGCAAAAAGTACCGCGGCGTGCCGGTGAAACTGTGGTCGACCATGCTCACCGGCATGGGTGCGGTGGCAACGCCGGTGGAAGTTTCCGAACTGGCCACGGCACTGGCGACCGGCCTGGTGGTCGGCCAGGAAAACCCGCTGCCAAACATTTTCAACCTCAAACTGTTTGAAGTGCAGAAATTCGTCATGATGACCGGACACATGCAGTCGGTGCTGTCGGTGTTCGTCAACGAAAAGGTCTGGCAGGGCATCCCCGCGGGCGACCGCAAGATCCTCGAAGACACCATGACGGAAGTGGGCAAGAAGACCCTCGACTGGGACAGGGATACCGCCGCGAAGTATCGCAAGGACCTCGAAGCCAAGGGCATGACCTTCATCGAAGCCAAGGACGGCCTGGATGTGGAAGCTTTCCGCAAGGCTGTGCTGGCGCAGGTGGGCAAGGATTTCCCCGAATGGGGCAAGCTGATCGAGCAGATCCGCGCGGTCAAATAAGCGAGCGACCGTGTCGGCTTTCCTGTCCCCCTTGCGCGTGGCCGTCCGCTGGGCGAGCCTCGCGCTCTTGTTCCTGCTGATCGCCACGCCATTGGCGCAGATCGTCATGCGCAGCATTTTCAACGTGCCGATGGCGGGCGCCGAGGAACTGGCACGCTACTTCCTGATCTGCCTGACCTTCATCGCGGCATCCCACGTCACGGCCATCGGCGGGCAGATCCGCATGGAGGAATTCCAGGCGATGATCCCGGCCACGCCACGCTGGCTGCTGCAATTGCTGATCGAACTCGCGGGCGTCGCGATGTTCGCGCTCATCTCGGTGGCGGCCTTCGTGACCATCCGCAACAACCTGACCAACCAGACGGCGACGCTGGAAATGCCGTTCTGGCTGTTCATGGGGCCGCTGGCATTGGGCGCATTGCTCCTGTCGCTTGAAACCTTTGCGACCTTCGTGCATACGCTGGTGCGGCGCAGGCCCGAAGACAAGCACACGACGCTCACCTGAAAGCTTCCACATGAACGGCATGCTGGTGATCGCGGCGTTCCTCGCCTTGTTCGTGCTCGGGTTTCCGGTGGTGCTGGCCATCGGCATTCCGTGCGTGGTGTATCTGTTGGCCAACGGCCTGCCGCTCGACCTGATAGCCCAGCGCACGCTGTACGCGCTGGATTCGTTTCCGCTGGTGGCGGTGCCGGTGTTCCTGTTCGTCGGCAGCGTGATGAACTCGGCCGGCATTTCGAAGCACATCTACAAGTTCGCCGACACCGCCGTCGGCCGCCTGCCTGGCGGGCTGGCGCAGGTGAACATTTTCGGCAGCCTGATCTTCGCCGGCATGTCCGGCTCGGCGCTGGCAGATATCGGCGGCTTGGGTCGCATCGAGATCGACGCCATGCGCTCCAGAGGCTTCAACGCCGGCTTCGCCAGTGCGGTCACCTGCTCCTCGGCGATTGTCGGGCCGATTTTTCCGCCTTCAATCCCGCTCATCATCTACGGCACCGTTACCGGCGTATCGGTGATCCAGTTGCTGCTCGGCGGCATCCTGCCGGGGCTACTGTGCGTGGCAATGCTGATGGTGATGACAGGCTGGCTGGCCATCCGACGCAAGTATCCGCGAGCCGAGCGCTGGCCGACCACGGCCGAGCTGTGGCGCGACTTCAAGCCGGCCCTGCCGGCCATCCTCGCGCCGGTGATCCTCATCGCCGGCATGCTCGCCGGATTTTTCACGCCTACCGAGATCGCATCGGTCACCGTGGCATACGCGCTCATCATCGGTGCGGTGTTCTATCGCGAACTCACCTGGAAGGGCCTGCGCGACGCGGCCTTCGAGACCATCGGCGCCTCCGCCGGCATCCTCATCATCGTCGCGGTCGCTGCCATGTTCGGCTGGATCCTTTCGGTCGAGGCGGTCCCGCAGAAGATCACGGAAACCCTCCTGACCATCTCGAAGAATCCCTACGTGCTGTTGATGCTGGTCAACCTGCTGCTACTGGTGGTCGGCATGTTCCTCGACAGCACCACCGCCATTCTCGTGATCGCCCCCATCATCGCCAAGCCACTGGTAGCCGCCGGTGTGGACCCGGTTCATCTTGGCGTGGTGGTTGTGTTCAACCTGATGATCGGGCTTCTGACCCCGCCGATGGGTCTCGCCCTCTTTCTGGTGGCGGACATCGCCAAGGTGTCGATGAAGGAGGTGTTGCGCGAAATGGGTCCCTACTACGTACCGTTGATCGGCACACTCATGCTGATCACCTACTTTCCAACCATCACAACCTGGATCCCGCGCATGGCCATGGGTGGCCCATGATGCCGGCCGCAAGGAGAAACCACTTGTTCAAAACCCTCGCAACCTTGGCCTTCGGCACCGTGCTTTACAGCGCGCCCGCGTTGGCGCAAACCTACCCCGTCAAACCGGTGAAAATCATGGTCGGCGCGTCCGCCGGCGGCGGCACCGACATCATCGCACGCATGCTGGCCGAGAAATTCAGCGATGCCTTCAAGGCAAGCTTCGTGGTGGAAAACCGCCCCGGCGCCTCCAACACCATTGCCGCCGACCTGACGGCCAAGGCGCCGCCCGACGGCCATACCCTGCTGGCGGCTACCAATACCGGCCAGGCGATTGCGCCGCATCTGCTGAAACTGTCGTTTGACCCGATCAAGGACCTCACGCCGATAGCCTTGATCGTCACCGTGCCCAATGTGCTGGTGGTCAACGCCAACGTGCCGGCGCGCGATGTCAAGGAGTTGATTGCGCTGATGAAGGCCAAGCCCGACGAATTCAAGTTCGCCTCCTCCGGCATCGGCAGCACCCAGCACATCGCCGGCGAAGGCTTCAAGCATGCCACCGGCGTTTCGATGATCCATGTGCCCTACAAGGGCTCCAGCCAGGCGCACTTGGATGTGATCGCCGGCAACGTGCAGGTGATGTTCGACACTACTTCCTCGGCGATGGGCCAGTTGAAGGCCGGCAAGTTGAAGGCGCTGGCGGTGACCACCGCGCAGCGCTCGGCCGAGTTGCCTAATGTGCCGACCTTGGCCGAGGCCGGCGTCGCCGGTTTCGAAATGAGCACCTGGTACGGCCTGTATGTCACCGCCGGCACGCCGCGCGATGTGGTGGCGCGCCTGCAGACCGAGACCGCGCGCATCCTCAAACTGCCCGACGTGCAAGCCAAGCTGAAAGGCTTGGGGGGCGAACCCGGCAATGCGAGCCCTGAACAATTCGCTGCGCTAAACCGCGCTGAGTTCGAGCGCTTCGGCAAGCTGATCCGCGACGCCAACATCAAGATCGATGCCCAATGAACTCCACCGGAAAACCTGTCATCGCACTATTCACCGGCGACCCGGCCGGCATCGGCCCTGAACTCACCGCGCGCCTCCTGGCCGCGCCTGAAAGCGCGGCCCGCGCAGAACTGATCCTGATCGGCAACCGCGCCACATTCTCTGAAGGCGCTGCTGCTGCGGGCGTCGCTGACGCCGTCCCGCCCGGGGTCTTCGTGCATCAATGGGCGGGCCTGGATGCGCCGGCCTTCGCGCGCGGCGTGGTGAGCGACAAGAACGGCCGTTTCATGCTCGACGCCCTGACCGAAGGCGCACGCCTGGTCAGCTCCGGTGCGGCCGATGCGCTGTGCTTCGCGCCGCTCAACAAGGGCGCGTTGCGTGCCGGCGGCATGCGGCAGGAGGATGAAATGCGCTGGTTCGCCGAGTTGCTCGACTACGACGGCGTATGCGGCGAACTCAATGTGCTGGAAAACCTGTGGACCTCGCGCGTCACCTCGCACGTGCCGCTCAACGCAGTGAGCAGCCTTCTGACCAGCGAAAAGGTGGCCGACGCGATTCGCATGATCATCGAGGCCCTGCGCGCAGCGGGCCACGCCAAACCGCGCGTGGCCGTATGCGGCCTGAATCCGCACAACGGCGACAACGGCAATTACGGTGACGAAGAAGGCCGCATCATCGAACCGGGCGTGAAGCTGGCAGCCGCGCGCGGCTTCGCCGCCGATGGTCCGTTTGCGGCCGACACCGCGTTCGTGCGCGCGCTCAGGACCGACGGCACTGGTTACGCCGGTGTGGTCACGATGTACCACGACCAGGGCCAGATCGCCATGAAGCTCCTGGGTTTCGAGCGTGGCGTGACCGTGCAGGGCGGTTTGCCGATTCCGATAACCACGCCGGCGCACGGCACGGCTTACGACATCGCCGGCAAGGGTGTGGCGAATCCACAAGCGATGAAGAACGCTTTCGACATTGCCTGCAAGATGGGCCAAAGCCGCAAGCTGGCGGCTGCGCGCTAGCAGCCGCCTTCTTTGCCGCCTTTGGCCTGAACACCGGGCCATTCTCCATGCCCTTGAGCAAACCCTTGTTGGAGGATTCCGAAATGTTCTCCACCGCTTCTACCAAATGGCCATGCCCGGCCCTGCGCAGCCGCGCCTCGAGCTCGGGCGTAAGCGGCAGGTACACGAGCGGTTCAGGTACTTGACGATCGCCGGGATGAACCAGGTGAAGTCGAGGTGCGCCAGTTCGCCGGCATTGACGGCCGTTTGATTGTTGGCCAGGGTTCGTGCGTACCACGATCCCTGGCTTGCGATTGCTTTGCATATGGCGCGCGAACACGGCGCTACGACATCTGCGGTGAGCAGAAGATGATTTGCCGCGCTTGCCGCGTTCTGGCTTCCCGTGCCGCAGGCGCGGTGCTTAGACGAGAATTGCGAAGCTCGAAGTCGCCGATGCGAAGCAACGCTTGAGTCACCAACGCTTGTCTTACTGTAAAGTAAGGAAATAGACAGAATAGGAGAGAACGCCATGGTCACTGCCACCCTGACCAGCAAAGGGCAAGTCACGATTCCGGCGGACGTGCGGCAACGCATGGGCGTGGTGTCGGGCGACCGGGTTGAATTCGTCGAGTTCGAGGGCGGCTTCGCGATTCGCCCGGCAATCGACGACGTGCGCTCCCTCAAGGGGCTGCTGCGCAAGCCTGCCAAGCCGGTGTCGATTGAAGACATGAACCAGACCATCCGTAGCCGCGGGGCGGGCCGGTGATCGGACTGGACACCAACATTCTGGTGCGTTACATCGCACAGGACGACAAGACGCAGTCTCCGCTGGCGACTCGAGTCGTCGAAACGCAGTGCAGCGCAACCGACCCGGGCTTTGTAGCGCAGGTCGTACTGGCCGAAGTTGTGTGGGTCAGCGAAAGTCGCTACGGTGCGACACGGGCGGAGGTTGCGCAAATCGTCCGCCGCGTTCTCGGTATTCGTCAACTCAGAGTGCAGGATGCCGAAATCGCATGGCAGGCGCTGCGTGCGTTCGAAACCGGCAAGGCCGATTTTGCGGACTGCCTGATCGAGCGCACGGCTGCGGCCGCCGGCTGTGAGCGCATCTTGAGCTTCGACAAAAAGGCCGGAATGACGCTTTTGACCGGTTGATGGGCGCTGCCGCTGCGAAAATCAGCGCGGTTACTTCGACGCCTGCCCCATGATTTCCACGTTCAGTCCCGGCGCGGCCAGCCTGGCCTCGCCGGTGGCGCGTGCCTGGGTGCTGCCCGGCGACACCCAGGCGTCCCACACTTCGTTCATCTGGCTCCAGGTGGCAATGACTAGCCACGCCAGAACGACGCCGCAAAACAGGCGAGACTAAACGCCCCAGAGAATGTCTTTGGCGCCCGCTTCGGCGCGTTCGAGCATCTCGATGAAAGGCCACACCCGGGTCTTCAGTGGCACATGGTTGCGTGCCGCCACGGGTTCGGCCTCTTCGTCCGGGCCGCGCTCGCCGCCTTGCGCGGCAATCGCCGCTTTTAAAAGCGCGATCGCCTGCGGCGCTTCGGCCGCCGTGATCACGCCGCGCGCGCCGAATTCCTTGCCGATGATCTGCAGCACCTGCTTGGCATTGGCATCGAGCATGGTGACATCGCCCGAGGCACGGGTCTTGAAGGTGATCGCCATCGCGGTGCTGTCGGCGGCTTACGCCGTCGCCACCTCGTGCGCAGGCGCCACCGGCACCTTGCCGGACCCGGAAAGTTTCTTGGTCAGCCAGTCCATGTAGACATAGATCACCGGCGTCAGGTAGAGGGTCAGGAATTGCGAGACCACCAGCCCGCCCACCACCGCCATGCCCAACGGCACGCGCTCGGCGCCGGCGCCGA
>CAYYFR010000067.1:0-26841 GCA_964470865.1 uncultured Burkholderiales bacterium
CCTTCATTCGCGCCAAGGCGCAGTGCCTTGAGGTGTTTCAGCGCGAGGTGCGGGTGCGCGAAGCGCAGACCTGAAGCGCTCGGCGGTTCGACGCGCGAGCCGTCTTACTCCAGGCGTTCGTCGCTCGGCGCGATTTCGGTCCACAGGTCGCGGATCAATGTTTTGTTGGGCAGTGGCGCGATCTGCATTTCGCGCGCTTCGAGGCGCGCAGTGCAGGCGTATTGCGTCTTGCCGTCGATCTGCATCATGCATTCCTTGCAGGCATTGGCGTTGATGCATGAAAAGCGGAACGCCAGCGTTGCGTCGTCGTGGCTGCGAATCCAGCGCAGACCGTCAAGCACCGATTGCCCGGCTTCGAACGGCACCTCGCGCGTTTCGGTGCGCGCCGCTTGGCCAGGTACGCCGCGCTGGATTGTCAGCGTTGCGGTCAGGGTGGTGTTGCCGTCCCGGTTCATGCGTGTGCCTCCTGTGCCTGCGGCACGGGGCGCTGCGTGATGCCAAGCGCGCCTGCCTTGAGCGTGACGACCTGGTTGACCGCCCAGTGCGCTTCCAGTCCGGGATGATCCTCGCGCTGATGCGCGCCGCGGCTTTCGTTGCGCAGCAGAGCGGCGCGGGCGACTGTTTCGGCCACCAGCAGCATGTTTCGCAAGTCGAGCCAGTCAAGGCGTGCGGCATCGAATGAATCGCCCGCGCGCGGCGGAAATTCGCCGAGCGTTGCGCGCATGGCGCTGAGTTGTTCGAGCGCACGGGTGAGGCCGGCAGCGGTGCGAAACGGGCCGACATCGTCGGCCATCAATGCCTGCAGCTTGACCAGCATCTCGGCCGGGTTGAACGGCAGCGTGCGCACCACGCCGCCGGCGAGAGCGGCTTCGGCTACGGACAAGGCGCCATCCCAGGGCGCGACGCCGGGCTTGGCCACAGCTGCGGCCGCGCTGCGCCCGGCGGCTCGGCCAAAGGCGAACGCTTCGGTGATCGCATTGCCCGACAGGCGGTTGGCGCCATTGGCACCGCCCACGGCTTCGCCGGCGGCGTAGAGGCCGGGCACCGCGGTGGCCATCCGTGTGTCCACCCGGATGCCGCCCATGTGATAGTGGGCGATCGGCGCGACTTCGATTGCATCGCGCGTCAGGTCGATGCCCTGCTTGGCCAGGCGCGCGATCACCGGGCCGAACGCGGCACGCAGTTCCGCGGCGTCGCAATGCTGAAACGACAAATAGGCGCCGCCGTGCGGCGAGCCGCGCCCGGCTTCGACTTCCTTGGTGATCGCATAGGTGGCGAGATCGCGTGTGACGATGTATGTGCCCGATTCCGCCATGCCGTAGCGTTCGGTGAATTCCTGCATCTCGCCATTGAGCAGCCGGCCGCCCAGTTTGTAGCGGAACGGATCCCACATGATCGGATCCATGCCGATCAGGCGCGGTGCCAGGTGGCCGATCGGAAAAAACTGCACGAATTCCATGTCGATCAGCTCGGCCCCGGCGCGCAGGGCCAGCGCGTAGCCGTCGCCCCCCATGTTGACCGAGGCGCTGTTGCGCCGGTACAGGCGGGTCAGGCCGCCGGTGGCGACGATGGTGGCCTTGGCGGCGATGCTGACCACTTTCGATGTCGGTGCATGCATGGCGATGGCGCCGGCGCAACGGCCCTCGCGCATGGCCAGGTCGGTGACGACCAGATCGCCGACGCGGCGAATGCCCGGGGTGCGGATCACCTGGGTGCGCAAGGTGCGCGACACCGCCGGGCCGGTGTTGAGGAAATCGACATAGACGCAGCGCGCCCGGTCGTGGCCCGGCGCCATCACCGCGCGCAAGCCTTTTGGCGGCGCATCGTCGGCTGCGGGAACCCGCGCCCAGCCCACTCCCCAAGCATCCATTTCGCGAATGCACTCGACGCCTTCCTCGCACAGCAGGCGTGACAGCGCCGGGTCGCACAGTCCGCGCCCGGCCTTGAGGGTATCTGCCAGATGGTGTTCCCAGTGATCCGGGGTTTGTTCGCCGACTGCGGCGGCCACTGTCATCTGCGCCATCACCGTCGCGCCGCCGCGCCCGATCAGGCTGCGGTCGAGCAGCACTACCTGCGCGCCGCGGCGCGCAGCCTCGATGGCGGCATACATGCCGGCGCCGCCGGCGCCGATGATCAGAACGTCGGTCTCGATATGCATGGTGTCGATGTTCACGCCTTACTTGCGAAAGCCGATGATGCCGGAGGCGATCGAGCGGGTGTCGCGGCTGGCCCAGCGTCCGGCATCGACGCGGGTGAAGAAGTCGAGCATCGCGCGGTTGAATGGTTCGGGATCCTCCAGGTTGATGGTGTGGCCGGCCTGCGGCAGCACCACCAGCCCGGCACTGGCGATCGCGCGCTTCATCAGCAAGGCTGGTTCCAGGCAGGGATCGTCCTCGTCACCGGTGACAATCAGGGTTGGCACGCCGATCTTCTTCATCTCGCCTTCAAGCTCCCACAGCGACGGCCGCTTCATCTGCACCCCGCGCATGGTATTGGCCTGGCCCTGCCAATCGTGCTCGCTCAATTGCTGCGCGAACTCGGCCCAGCCGCGCGGGTCCTTGTTTTGATACTGCACCCGCGTCGGGCCGATCGCATATTGCTTCGAAGTTTCGGCACCGTTGGTTTCAAACAATCGCGCCGCCGCTTCGCATTCCTGCCGGAATTTTTCTTTCTCCGACGGCGCCGCGCCATAGCCGCAACCGGCGATCACCAGCGAGCGGGCGCGGCCCGGATAGGTGATGCCGGCGTGCAGGGTGGCGAAGCCGCCCATCGACAGCCCGGCAATGTGGGCGCGTTCGATCTTCAGGTGATCCAGCACGGCGATGATGTCGTCGCGCGCATGGGCCTGCGAATACATTGCCGGATCGGCCGGAATCGCGGAAGGCTTGAAGCCGCGCGCGCTGTAGGTGATGACCCGGTAATAGCGCGAGAAAAAGCGCATCTGCGCCTCCCAGCTGCGCCAGTCGCCAGCGAATTCATGCACGAAAATCAGCGGCGTGCCGGCGCCCGCTTCTTCGTAGTAGAGGCTGATGCCATCCTTGGTGAGTGCGTTGGGCATGGGGAAGCTACCTTGGTGGAGAGTGTTGGGGTGCGAGTATCGCGGTGGCGCGAAGCCGCCGGGCAAGCGCTACTTTACTAGGCTTGTCGGGGTTTCCGGCGCCCATGCGCATAACGCAAGTCCCGCGTGGGTCCCGCGCTTTCGGCATCGCTGCGCTGCGGCTGGTCGAAGCCCGCATCTCCATCGTGGCAGGATGCAGGTCGTGCGCATGGAGACAGGTTGCTACTAGCGCCCGACGATGCCCAGCAATTCGATGTCGAAGTTGAGGGTTGCGTTGGGTGGAATGACGCCGCCGGCGCCGCGTTCGCCATAGGCGATGCCGGGCGGGCAGGTGAGGCGCGCCTTGCCGCCCACCTTCATCAGTTGCACGCCTTCGGTCCAGCACTTGATCACGCCGTTGAGCGGAAATTCGAGCGGCGTGCCACGCTTGTAGGAGCTGTCGAATTCGCGGCCGTCGGTAAAGGTGCCCTTGTAATGCACTTTCACTGTGTCGCTCGCCTTCGGGCTTGCACCGGTACCGTCCTTGACAGAGAGATAGGCAAGGCCGCTGGCGGTGGTTGTCGTAGCGGGAGCGGTCTGCGCGATTGCGGTGGAATGAAGGGGCAGGGCCAGGATCGCGGTGAGTGCCAAGCGTTTCAAGGTGGTTCTCCGACTGAATGGGAAAGTCGGCATTATGCCGTCGCCGGGCTGCATGGTGCGCCTTGATTGATGCGCACGCCACTTGGATGCCGGCCGCACCGGTGCGCTGGTGATTGAGCACGGAGTGCGGGCTGGCGGCGACGCAGTCGAGGGCGCCCTGTGTTCACTACGAATCGAGTGATTGCCGCGGTTTTCCGCAGTTCGGCGATCGGCGTTCGGCGCGGACCGATTCGAGTTATATTCGCTGGTCACTCAGCATGGTCCGACCCTGATAATCTGCGTCGGCACTGCCCAAAAAGGAATTCTCATGTCGCTTACGGTTTCGATGCAAGTCAACGGCAAGGCTGTCAGCCACGAGGTCGAGGAGCGCACCTTGCTGGTGAATTTCATTCGAGATGTGCTGCGCCTGACAGGCACCCACATCGGCTGCGATACCGCCCAATGCGGCGCCTGCACCATCCATCTTGATGGCCGGGTGGTCAAGAGCTGCAATATGCTGGCGATGCAGGCCGAAGGTTCATGCGTGACCACCATCGAAGGGGTGGCAGCGCCCGACGGCACGCTGCATCCGATGCAGGAGGCGTTTCGCCTGCAGCATGGCTTGCAGTGTGGGTTCTGCACCCCGGGCATGGTGATGAGCGCGATCGATCTGGTCAAGCACACGCCGCAACCGACCGAAGCACAGGTACGCGAGCAACTCGACGGCAACCTGTGCCGCTGCACCGGTTATCACAACATCGTCAAGGCGGTGATGGCCGGTGCGAAGGCTGTGGCCAATTGAGCGCCGGTATCGAAATCCGCATCTGACCCAAGGGGCTTGACATGTACGCATTCAAATACCAGCGCGCGGCCACGGTCGAGGCTGCCGCCGCCAGCCTGGCCGCGGCACCACAGGCGAAACTTCTGGCGGGTGGCCAGAGCCTCGTGGCGGCGATGAAGCTGCGCCTGGCCGACAACGGCGAGATCATCGACCTGGGCGCGATCAAGGGTTTGTCGGGTATTCGCGTCGAAGGCAACATCGTTACCATCGGCGCGATGACCCGGCATGCCGAAGTGGCGGCATCGGCTGCCGTGCGGGCGGCGATTCCGGCGCTGGCGTCTTTGGCCGGCGGCATCGCCGATCGCATGGTGCGCAACATGGGCACCATCGGCGGTTCGGTGGCCAACAACGATCCCTCGGCGGATTATCCGGCCGGTCTTTTGGCCCTGGGCGCGACGGTCGTCACCAACCGCCGCCGGATTCCCGCCGACAACTTTTTCACCGGCATGTTCGAAACCGCACTTCAAGCCGGCGAGATCATTATCGAGGTGAGTTTTCCCGTACCCGTGCGCGCGGCCTACATGAAGTTCCGGAACCCCGCTTCGCGTTATGCGATCGTGGGCGTGTTCGTCGCTGATCTGGGGTCAGGCGTGCGGGTGGCCGTGACCGGTGCCGCGCCGTGTGTGTTTCGCGTGCCGGCGATGGAAAAAGCCCTCTCGGCGCGCTTTGCGCCGCAGGCGATCGCCGCCATCAAGGTGCCGGAACAAGGGCTGAATTCGGATCTGCACGCGCAGGCCGATCACCGCGCCCACCTGGTGACTGTGATGGCGATGCGCGCGGTCGAGGCTGCCCTCGGTTAAGAACGCGCTGAACTAGTGCAGTGCCTATATGGGGCTGAGCGCGCAGGGGTTGGCGTTGCGCAGTCAGGCAGGCGGCGCCCGGCGTAGCCTGGGGTAGGCAGCGGCGTCGAAAAAGCTGCTGCCCGCGACGTAAGCGCGGCCTGGCGACATGTCCGGCGACGGACCCGCTTCAGCCTTGCCCTCGAAAGTCAGCTCGATCTGCACGCCGCTCGGGTCATATACAAACAATTGCCACAAGCTGGTGCCGGGCACCAGAAACTCGCGGTACGCAAGCCCGCTTAGCCGGAAGCGTGCGGCAAACTCGTGATAACCGGCACAGGCAAGCGAAAGATGGTCAATCGCCGCCGAGCCCACCGGCGCGCGCCCTGCGGCGCCCAGCGCGGGGCCGCCGGCATAGACATGGATGATGGCCTGGCCACCAGGCAAGGGGCAGGCAAGCCAGGCACCGGGATAGCCGAAGTCTGGCCGGAACACCTCCAGGAGCCCCAGAACATCGCAATAGAACGCACATGTCGCTTCCAGGTCGTTGGTCTTGATGGCTACGTGAAACAGGCCGCTGATAATCATGATTGAAGCCTTTCGTCGATTGCTTTCAAGGTGCGCCGCAAACACCAACGGAACATGATGGCGCGATTGGCGAACGCGCACACGAATTGTCCCCGGTCCGAGCGCTGCTCATCGGTGTCGCAACGCGCGTGCCACTTCGGCCACCAGGCCAGGGCCGCGATAAATCAGCCCACTGTAAAACTGCACCAGGCTCGCACCGGCCTCGATCTTGGCGCGCGCATCGGCGCCGCTCATGATGCCACCTACGCCGATGATCGGCAGCGCGCCGTCCAGATGGCCGGCCAGCGCGCGGATCACCCGGTTCGACGCTGCGAACACCGGGGCGCCCGACAGGCCGCCGGTCTCCTCTGCATGCGGCTGCCCGAAGACCTGCTCGCGCGAGATCGTGGTGTTGGCGGCGATGATGCCGTTCATGCCTTGCGATACCGCGATCTTGGCGATCGCCTCGATTTGCATGTCGTTCAGGTCGGGCGCGATCTTGATGACCAGCGGCACCATCCGGCCATGACGATCGGCAAGCGTTTTCTGCTCGCGCCTCATGCGTTTCAGGATCGGCGCAAGTTCGTCCTCGCCTTGCAACTGGCGCAGGTTCTTGGTGTTGGGCGAGGAGATATTGATGGTTGCAAAGCCGGCGTAGGGATACACCTTCTGGTAACAGACCGCATAGTCGTCGGCCGCCTGGTCCAGCGGCGTATCGAGGTTCTTGCCGAGGTTGATGCCGATCACGCCCTTGTAGGAATGTGTCTTCAGGCGTTCAACCAGAAAGTCGACGCCGAAGTTGTTGAAGCCCAGGCGGTTGATGATGCCGCGCGTGGCGACCAGGCGGAACACGCGCGGTTTCGGATTGCCCGGTTGCGCCCTGGGCGTGACGCCGCCCAGTTCGATGAAGCCGAATCCCAGTGCGCCGAAGCCGTCGATGCATTCGCCATTCTTGTCGGCGCCGGCGGCCAGGCCTACCGGGTTGGCGAATTCCAGGCCCATGACGGTGCGCGCATCGCGCTTGATGCGCCCGGCCAGCAGCGATGATAGTCCGCTCGCAGCCAGCGCATTGAGGCCGCGCATGGTGAGGGCATGCGCGGTTTCCGGATCGAGCTTGAACAGCGCCGCGCGGGCGAGTGGGTAGGATAAGCCGATGGTCATGGTCTGTGATCCGCTTGGGTTTCTAGTGTGCCGCCGGCCGGGATGACCACGGATGCACAGGCCGGTTGGCGATGCCGATCCCTCAGGCGCGCTTCAGATCCATTTCGACACGTTTGCCGCGACCTGGTAGCTTGCCAGCGCATCGAGCACCGCGCCCGGTTCCTCGGCTACGACCAGCCATTGCTTCTGCTGCTCGGGCAGAAAGCCGTCCTTGATCATGCGCTCGATCAGCGCCAGCAACGGGTCGTAGAAGCCGCGCGTATTGACAATACCGATGGGTTTGCGCAAGCCCCCCAGTTGCGCGCGACTCCACATGTCGCTGGTTTCCTCAAGTGTGCCAACGCCGCCTGCCAGTACCAGGAAAGCATCGGAAAGATCGGCAAAGCGATGCTTGCGCAGCGCCATGTCGGGCACCACTTCACAATGCTGGATGCCGGTATGCATGAATTCGCGCGACTTGAGAAAGTCGGTGATGACGCCGTGCACTTGACCACCGGCGGCCAGGGTGGCATCGGCGACCGCACCCATCAGGCCACGCTTGCCGCCGCCATAGACAAGCAGCAGATTGCGTTCGGCGAGCAACCTGCCGGTGCTGGCGGCAACTGCAGCGTAAACCGGGTCCAGGCCGGAATTGGAGCCGCAGAAAACGGCGACGGATTTCATGGTTGAAAAGGGCTTCGCAAGTGATGCGGGAAGTCGCGATTGTACCGGCAGGACACCGCATGTTTGCGTGGTGCGACAGCACCGCAAGGCCCGAGAGTGTGCAAGTGCATCGGCTACAATCCACATTCCCCCGCCGGTCGCGCAGGCGTCTGGGGAAACACTGAAGATGTCCCCAGATTGAGAAAGCCGCTTCTGCAGCACGTTGAATTGAAAAGAACCTCCGTTCGATAGCTTGCATGCCACGAACTTGTTCAGCGGCTAGTGTGCATGCCTCAAATGCACCGCACAGGTCAGGCGATCCACCGGCGCCCCCGTGTTGCGCATCCGTCCCGGCCCCATTCAATGCCCGTTGAAGCAAACGAATTCGTGATTCAGGGCATCACCGTCGACGGCAAGGTTTTTCGGCCGAGCGACTGGGCCGAGCGTCTGGCCGGCGTGATGTCGTCGTTCGGCGGCGGGCGCCTCGGCTATTCTCCGTATTGCTTTCCGATCGGTACGAACAACATCAAGTGCGTGGTGGTGAGCCTTGAGTTGAAGGAAATCGAACCGATGGCCTATGCGTTCCTGCTCAATTTCGCGCGTGACAACGAGTTGCAGGTACGGCCTGGCCGCGAGGTGCCGCGCGAAGATGGCAAGGCTTGACGCCTGGCTGACTTGGGAGGCAAGGGCGGGATCGGCGCCGCCCACAAAAAAGCCGCCCGAAGGCGGCTTTTTTCACGCCCGGCAGGCGAGCGTCAGGCCAGCGCTTTGACTGCGGCCGATAGGCGGCTCTTGTCGCGCGACGCCTTGTTCTTGTGGACGATTTTCTTGTCGGCCACGATATCGATCACTTTTTGCGCGGTCTTGAAAGAGGCCGCCGCAACCGCCTTGTCGCCGCCGGCAATTGCCTTGCGTACCGCCTTGATGGCTGTGCGCAACTTCGAATGCAGGCTCGAGTTGCGCGCGTTTTCCTTGGTGCCCTGACGAGCACGCTTCAAGCCGGAAGCGCTGCGCACTGTTTTCTTTTTTGCTTTTGCCGTTGTAGCCATGAGGATCCTGGGAGAAAAATGGGATTTGCGCGAATGCGTCGCGGGAATCGTGTTGCAGATTCCGTGCTGCGGAATTCAGTTAGCCTTGCATTATAGCAAGTTAGTTGTGCGGCATGCAAGGCGCATGGCCGGCGCATCCCTGCTTCGCATCAAGCGACTGGTCGCTCCACCGGCGCCTACGTGCGCAACGGTATACTTGTTGCGGTGAATCTCCTGCGTGCACTTGCCAAGGTCAGCGGCTTTACGCTGGCGTCGCGCATCACTGGCCTGGCGCGCGAATTCCTGATCGCGCGGGCCTTTGGGGCATCCGCCTATACCGATGCCTTCTTTGTCGCGTTCCGCATTCCCAATCTGTTGCGCCGCTTGTTCGCCGAAGGAGCGTTTTCACAGGCCTTCGTACCGATCCTGGCGGAATCCAAACATCGCGCCGGTGACGACGAAACCCGTGCGCTGATCGATCACACCGCCGGCATGCTGGCACTGGTGCTGTTCGTGGTCTCGGTCATCGGCATTGCCTGTGCACCGCTCATCATCTATGTCAGCGCACCCGGATTCGCCGCCTTGCCCGACAAGTTCGCGGTCACCGTCGACATGCTGCGCATCACCTTTCCGTACATCCTTTTCATCGGCCTGACCGCGTTTGCCGGTGCGGTGCTCAATACCTGGAGCCGCTTCTCCGTACCGGCATTCACCCCGGTACTGCTCAACCTTTCTTTTATCGGCTGCGCACTCTGGCTCGCACCGCATGTGGACCCGCCGGTGATGGCGCTGGCCTGGGCGGTGCTGCTGGGTGGCGTGGCGCAGTTGGCCCTGCAACTGCCCGCGCTGATGCGCATCGGCCACCTGCCGCGACTGCGCCTGGACTGGCATCATCCCGGCGTGCGGCGCATCCTCAAGGGCATGGCGCCGGCCCTGCTTGGCGTGTCGGTGGCCCAGATCAGCCTGCTGCTCAACACCATCATCGCTTCCTTTCTCAAAAGCGGCAGCGTGTCATGGCTGTACTACGCCGATCGCCTGATGGAATTTCCGACCGGCATGCTGGGTGTGGCCTTGGGTACGATCCTCTTGCCCAGTTTGGCGAAAGCGGCGGCCGACAATGACGAAGAACGTTATTCAGCGCTGCTTGACTGGGGCTTGCGCCTGACGTTTCTGCTGGCCCTGCCGGCGGCGGTCGGGTTGGCGGTGCTGGCCACGCCGCTGGTTACCACCCTGTATCACTATGGTGCGTTCGGCCCATTGGACGTGGCCGCCACGCGCGCGGCCCTGATGGCCTATGCGGCGGGCCTGATCGGCCTGATCCTTGTGAAAGTGCTGGCGCCAGGTTTCTATGCGCGCCAGGATATTGCCACGCCGGTGCGCATCGCCATCATGGCCTTGATCGCCACTCAGGTGATGAACGCGCTGTTTGTCTGGCCGCTGGGCCATGCCGGTCTGGCACTGTCGATTGGCCTGGCGGCCTGCATGAACGCTGCGTTGTTGTGGCGTACGCTGGTACGGCGCGGCATTTTTCTGCCGCGACCAGGATGGAATGCATTTGTTGCGCGCCTTGTCTGCGCGGTGCTGCTGATGGGCTTGACGATCTGGTGGCTGGCGCCGGGCGATGCGCAGTGGCTGGCCATGGGGGCGCAACCGCTGCTGCGGGTGTCGATGCTGGCGGGCATTGTCGGCGCCGGCGCGCTGGTGTATTTTGCGGCCTTGGGCCTCTTGGGCTTCCGGGTGGCCGACTTCAGGAGATCTGCCAGTTGAGCATGGACCCGTTGCAGCGCTTTCGCGATGCCGTCGCCCCGGAGCGCGTGCGCTTCAATCTGGCCGAAGCGGCGCTGCTGTGCGCACAGGATGCCTACCCGGATCTTGACGTGCGTTCCACGCTCACCGACATCGAGCGCCTGGGGATGACCCTCGCGCAACGGCTACCGAGCGATTTTCCCGCCACCCACAGGCTGCTGGCACTCAACAATTACCTGTTTCGCGAACTCGGTTTCGCCGGCAACCATGACGAGTATTACGATCCGCGCAACAGTTTCCTGAACGACGTGCTGGCGCGCAAGACCGGCATACCGATCACGCTGTCGATCCTGTATCTGGAAATCGGTCAGCAGTTGGGACTCAAGCTCAAGGGGGTTTCATTCCCCGGCCATTTTCTGGTGAAGTTGCGGGTCAACGGCGGGGAACTCGTGCTCGACCCGTTTGCCGGCGGCAAATTGCTTTCTGAAGAGGACCTGCGCCAGCGCCTTGCCCAGTTCGCGGGAGAGGCTGCGGCCAAGATCTTGCCGCTCGAGGATTTCCTGGAGCCTGCGACGCCGCGCCAGATACTGGCGCGTCTGCTGCGCAATCTCAAGGGAATCCATCTTGAGGCTGGCGCTCTCGACCGCGCCCTTTGCGTGATGCACCGGTTGGTGATCCTGCTGCCGGATGTGCCCGAAGAGCGGCGCGACCGCGGTCGGGTCTACGCCCGTCTCGAGTGCCCGCGCGCCGCAGTTGACGATCTCGGGCATTACGCGGCGGCGCGCCCGGCGGCCGAAGATGCGACGCAGGTGGCGGCCGACCTGGCGGCGGTGACGATTCAGGCTGCGCGTCTTAACTGAGGTAGGCTAAGGCGCCGGCGCTTCATTCGCCGTAGGCTTGGCCGTCGCGGCGCGGATCAGCCGCTCCGGCCCATTGACATTTGACGCGGGCCGGCGCTTGCGCCGTGCTGCACACCCGCTCGATCGCATGCACGCCGCTTTCAATCGATAGCTCGGTCACATCGTGGCCAAGTGCGCGCAAACCCTGTGCGACTTCGGCCGGGAAGCGGTAGCGCTCGAGTTCCAGTGTGCCTTTTGCGCCCAGATTGCGACTGCCGAAATTGGGCAATGCCAGCACCTCCTTGAGCGGCAGGTTCCAGTCCAGGCTGGCAATAAGTACCTTCGCCACGAAACTGATGATGACACTGCCGCCGGGTGACCCGGCGACCAGTTTCAGCGCGCCGCGGCTGCCGTCGTCGCGGCGTTCGAACACCAGCACCGGCGACATCGAGCTGCGCGGGCGTTTTCCCGGCTCGACCCGATTGGCCACCGGCTTGCCGTCATGCTCGGGAACGAAGGAAAAGTCGGTCAACTGGTTGTTGAGGATGAAACCGTTGACCATCAGGTGGGCGCCGAAGATGGTTTCGATGGTAGTGGTCATCGAGACGGCGTTGCCGCGCGCGTCGACGATCGACAGGTGCGATGTCGACGGCAGTTCCGGCGACTGATCGTCGGCACGCGACAGCTTGACGCCGGGCGGGCTGCCAGGCAGGGCCACGCCGGAGGCGGCAGCGCCAATCTCGCGCGAACGTGCCGCCAGGTAATCGCGGTCGGTGAGCCCGCCGGGTACATAGGTGAAATCCGCATCCGCCACATAGCGGTTGCGATCGGCGAACGCCAGCTTGGCTGCCTCCGAGAACAGATGAACCGCCTCGACCGACATCGGCGCGGCCGCAGCGAAGCCGGTGTTCTCGAGCATGCCCAGCATTTGCGCCAGCGCGATGCCGCCGGACGAGGGCGTCGGCATCGAGCAGATCTCGTAACGGCGGTAGTTGAAGCACAGAGGTTCGCGCAGCTTGGCCTGGTAATTTTTCAGATCTTCTGCGGTCAGGCTGCCGGGGTTGGTGCCGTGTGCCCTGACTTCGGCCACCATAGCGCGTGCGCTCGCGCCCATGTAGAAGCTGTCGGCCCCATGGCGCGCGATGTCGCGCAGCAGTGCCGCGTAGGCCGGATTGTGAATGATCGAGCCGGCAGGTTTGGACGCCCCGTCTTCCTCGAAGTAGAGAGCACGCGCTTCGGGGTCGCGCTTGAGATTCTGGTCGACCGCCAGCCAGCGTGCGAGTTGCGGACCAATCGGGTAACCCTGATCCGCCAGCCGAATCGCCGGTTCGAAGAGTTTGCGCCACGGCAGACGCCCATGTTTCTTGTGCGCCATTTCGGCGAGGCGGAACACGCCCGGGACGCCGACCGAGCGGCCGCCCACCAGGGCTTCGCGAAACTGCATCGGCGTCAAGCCGTCTGTCATGAACAAGCCCGGGCCGACGGCCATCGGTGCGGTTTCGCGGCCGTCATAGGCTTCAACGGCGCCGCTGCGGGCATCGTAGTTGAGCAGGAAGGCGCCGCCGCCAATGCCGGACGAGTGCGGTTCGACCAGCCCCAGTACCAGTTGCACCGCGATGGCGGCATCCACCGCGCTGCCACCACGCTTGAGCATTTGCAGGCCGGCATCGCTGGCCAGCGGATGGGCGGCCGAGACCATGAAGCGCGATCCCAGGGTGGTGGATTTTTCCTGGAATCTGCTGCCGATCGGAAACTGGCCGACGCCCAGCGGCTGCGCCTCGGCCAGGCCCGCCACCAGCAGCAGTGCCGTGGCGAGCAATCTCATCATGCCTGCCTGCAGCATGGCCCGGTCAGTGGTCGCATTGACGTGCGCTTGCCTACTTGGGTGCCATGCGAATCGCACCGTCGAGGCGAATCGTCTCACCGTTGAGCATGGCGTTTTCGATGATGTGGCGCGCCAGTGCCGCATACTCTTCGGGGCGGCCCAGGCGCGGCGGAAACGGCACCTGTTTGCCCAGCGACTCCTGGGCATCCGGCGGCAGGCCCATCAGGAGCGGGGTGAGGAAGAGGCCTGGCGCGATAGTCACCACGCGGATGCCGTCGCGCGCCAGGTCGCGTGCGATCGGCAGTGTCATGCCGACGATGCCGCCCTTGGACGCCGAATAGGCGGCCTGGCCGATCTGCCCGTCGTACGCCGCGACCGAGGCGGTATTGATGATCACGCCGCGCTCGCCACCGGCATTCGGGATCCCCTTGGTCATCGGCTCGGCAGCCAGGCGAATCATGTTGAAGGTGCCGATCAGGTTGACATTGATGACGCGGGTGAACAAGTCGAGCCGATGCGGGCCGTTCTTGCCGACGGTCTTTTCCGCGCCGCCGATGCCTGCGCAATTGATCAGGCCATGCAGGGCGCCGCAGGCCGCAAGCGTGGCGGCAACCGCAGCCCGGCCGTCGTCTTCAGAGGACACGTTGCACTTCACGAAGTGGCCGCCGATCTCGCTTGCCACTTGCGCACCGCGTTCGGCGTTCATGTCAGCGATCACCACCTTGCCGCCATGGGCGGCGAGCATGCGCGCACTGGCCTCGCCCAGGCCGGACGCGCCGCCGGTGACCAGAAAGACGTTGTTCGAAATTTCCATGATGATCCTTTCCCGATTGCTGATTATTGGATTGGCTGCGTCGCCGGTATGCCGGCGCCTGCCAGGAAATTCTTGCAAGACTGCAAAACAAAAGGGCGGCCCGCACTCGTTGCGTGGGCCGCCCTGCCGTTTGTGTCAGGTCATGTCGTGCCTGGCAGCTTCTCGGACTTGGGAATCATGGGCTGCAAATCGGCCGCAACGGTCCAATTTTCACCGCCTTCTTGTCCCATAGCTGGGCTATGGGACAAGAAGGCGGCAAAAACTGTCCTCGCTGGGACCGATTTTCGCTTTCGACGCACTAAGTCCGACAGGCTGCTAGAGCAAGGGCACGATCAGCAGCGCGACGATATTGATGATCTTGATCAGCGGATTGACCGCCGGACCGGCAGTATCCTTGTAGGGGTCGCCCACGGTGTCGCCCGTCACGGCCGCCTTGTGTGCGTCCGAACCCTTGCCGCCGTGATTGCCCTCCTCGATGTATTTCTTGGCATTGTCCCAGGCGCCGCCGCCGGTACACATGGAAATGGCCACGAACAGGCCGGTGATGATGGTGCCCATGAGCACGCCACCTAAGGCCTTGGGCCCGAGGGTCAGGCCCACCAGCACCGGCACCAGCACCGGCAGAAGTGAAGGCAGCATCATTTCCTTGATCGCCGCCGTGGTCAGCATGTCCACCGCACGGCTGTACTCGGGCTTGGCAGTGCCTTCCATGATGCCCTTGATCTCGCGGAACTGGCGCCGTACTTCCTCAACCACGGCACCTGCCGAGCGCCCCACCGCTTCCATCGCCATCGCGCCGAACAGGTAGGGAATCAGGCCGCCGATGAATAGGCCAATGATCACGTTGTGGTCCGACAGGTCGAACAGGGTCTTGGTGTTCTTGACCGCGTCCAGCGCATGCGTGTAGTCGGCGAACAGCACCAGTGCGGCCAGACCGGCCGATCCGATGGCATAGCCCTTGGTCACCGCCTTGGTGGTATTGCCCACCGCATCCAGCGGGTCGGTGATATCGCGCACCGACTTGGGCATCTCGCTCATTTCGGCGATGCCGCCGGCGTTGTCGGTGATCGGGCCGTAGGCGTCGAGCGCGACAATGATGCCAGCCATCGACAACATCGAGGTGGCGGCGATCGCGATGCCGTACAGTCCGGCCAGCGCGAAAGCCGAATAGATCGCCAGGCAGATCACAATCACCGGCCAGGCGGTCGACTTCATCGAAACGGCGATGCCGGCGATGATGTTGGTCGCATGCCCCTTGGTCGAAGCTTCGGCCACATACTGCACCGGAAAGAACTGCGTGCCGGTGTAGTACTCGGTGATGTAGACCAAAAGCCCGGTCAGCGCGAGGCCTACAAAGGCCGCGCCGAACAGGCGCCATACCGCACCATTGGCGAAGCCTTCGCCAGCCAGCGCATTGTCGGGGATCAGCCATTGGGTCACGGGATAAAAGGCGATCAGCGACAGCACGCCGGCCACGGCTAAGCCGCGGTACAGCGCGTTCATGATCTTGCCGCCGTCCTTGCACTTGACAAAAAAGCAGCCGATGATCGAAGCGACGATCGAGACCGCACCCAGCATCAGTGGGTAGAGCACGCCGGCGTCGCTGCCTTTCATGATCACGGCGCCCAGCACCATGGTGGCGATCAGGGTGACCGCATAGGTCTCGAACAGGTCGGCGGCCATGCCGGCGCAATCGCCGACGTTGTCGCCGACGTTGTCGGCGATCACGGCCGGGTTGCGCGGGTCGTCTTCCGGAATGCCGGCCTCGAGCTTGCCAACCAGATCGGCACCGACGTCGGCGCCCTTGGTGAAAATGCCGCCGCCCAGACGCGCGAAAATCGAGATCAGCGAGGCACCGAAGGCCAGGCCGATCATCGGTTTCAACAGGTCGGCCAGGGCTACGGTCTTGCCCAGCCCGTGCGGAGCCGCGCCCTGCAGCACGGCGTAGAACCCGGCCACACCGATCAGGCCAAGACCGACTACCAGCATGCCGGTGATGGCGCCACCGCGGAACGCCACGTCAAACGCCGGCGACAAGCCCTGCGTCGCCGCTTGCGCGGTGCGCACGTTGGCGCGCACCGAAACGTTCATGCCAATGAAGCCGGCCAGGCCCGAGAGCACTGCGCCTACCAGAAAGCCGGCGGCGGTCATCCATCCCAGGCCCGGCACCAGTCCCAGAATCAGGAAAACCACCACCCCTACGATCGCGATGGCGCGGTACTGCCGACTCAAATACGCCTGGGCACCTAGCTGGATGGCCTCGGCTATCTCCTGCATGCGGGCGTTGCCGGCCGGCAGCGAGAGAATCCACCTGATTGAAATGACGCCATAAATCACCGCGATGATGCCGCAGGCGATGGCGCTCCACAGAACTATTGACATCTACTCCTCCTCTGGGGACGCTTGACTGGATGATTCAATCGCTTGAACCGATTAACTGGAAACGGGCTGGCTTCGCCGCATTGCTTGTAGTCGCAAATGTCGGGGCGAAAAACTCTCAGATTGTAAATGATTCGGTGAGTTTTCTCTTCACCGCCTGGTTTTTCAGCACCGGATAGGCAGGCAGGCCGTTGCGATAGGGCGGCGTATCGTTGCCCGCGATGAGTGGTGAAAGATAGTCACGACAGGCTTGCGTGATGTGAAAGCCGTCGGCGGAAATGAAACGACGCGGCATCATTTTTTCGTGATTGGCGACCTTCGACAGCGGCACCGGTTCGATCTTCCAGCGGTAGGGGCGGTTCGAGGTACGCTTGATGGCGGCCATCACCGCAGTCTTGCCGGCGACCGCGTAGCGCACCGCCTCGCGGCCGACCGCATAGGCCTGTTCGACGTCGGTCTTCGAGGCAATGTGGCGGGCGGCGCGCTGCAGGTAGTCGGCCACCGCCCAGTGATACTTGTAGCCCAGGCGGTCCTTGACCAGTTGTGCCACCACGGGCGCCACGCCGCCCAGTTGGGCGTGGCCGAAGGCGTCCTTGAGGCCGGTCTCCGACAGGAAACTGCCATCGGCATTGCGCAAACCCTCGGAAACGGCAATGGTGCAATAACCCCACTTTTTTACCGTGGCTGCAACCCGCGCGAGGAATTTCGGCTCATCGAATTTCATTTCCGGCAGCAACAGGATGTGCGGCGGCTGGCCGGCGTGCTCGCTGGCCAGACCACAGGCTGCAGTGATCCAGCCGGCGTGACGGCCCATCACCTCGAGCACGAACACCTTGGTCGAGGTGCGTGCCATCGAAGCCACATCCATACCGGCTTCGCGGATCGAGACGGCGACATACTTGGCCACGGAGCCGAAGCCGGGGCAGTTGTCGGTGAGGACCAGGTCATTGTCGACGGTCTTGGGCACACCGATGCAGGCCACCGGATAGCCCAGCTTGCGGCTGATGGCTGATACCTTGTTGCAAGTGTCCATCGAATCATTGCCGCCGTTGTAGAAGAAATAGCCGATGTCATGGGCGCGGAACACATCGATCAGGCGCCGGTACTGCGCTTCCGACTGCTCGAAGGACTTGAGCTTGTAGCGGCATGACCCGAAGGCGCCGCCGGGCGTGTATCTGAGGCCAGCGATGGTCGCGGCCGACTCCTTCGAGGTGTCGATCAGATCTTCGGTCAGGGCACCGATGATGCCGTCGCGGCCGGCGTACACGCGAGCGATCGTGCTCTTGTGGCGGCGCGCTTCCTCGATGACGCCGCACGCAGATGCATTGATGACAGCGGTTACACCACCGGACTGGGCATAAAAGGCGTTGCGGGCGACCATGCGGTTTCTCCTGGAAAATGATGATGCGAAAGTATGCATGACTGTGACACGAATGGCGTGGCGGGTGAAACAGAATCAAGCAAAAAGGGCCGGACCTTGCGGGCCAGCCCTGGTTGCAGCGAGCACGCCTTGCCCTACTTGAGCGCGGCGAATGCCCTTTCGCGAATCTCCTCGACAGCGCCGATTCCCGCGATTGTGCGGTACTGCGGCGCGTGCCGGTCGCCGCTTTTTGACCAGCCCGAGTAATAGTCCACCAAGGCCTTGGTCTGCTGGTGATAGACCTCAAGCCGCTTCGTCACGGTTTCCTCGCGGTCGTCATCCCGTTGAATCAATGGCTCGCCGCTGACATCATCAAGTCCCGGCACCTTCGGCGGATTGAACTTCAAGTGATAGGTGCGACCCGATGCGAGATGCACGCGCCGCCCGCTCATGCGCAAGATGATTTCGCTGTCGGGAACGTCGATTTCAAGCACGTAGTCCAGTGCGACGCCTGCATGCTTCATCGCGTCTGCCTGCGGGATGGTGCGCGGAAAGCCATCGAACAGGTAGCCGCCGGCGCAGTCCGCTTCCTTGAGCCGGTCCTTGACCAGGCCAATGATGGTGTCGTCGGATACCAGGCCGCCAGCGTCCATCACCTTCTTGGCCGCAAGTCCCAACGGGGTGCCGGCCTTGACCGCGGCGCGTAGCATGTCGCCGGTGGAAATCTGCGGAATGGCGAAGCGCTCCTTGATGAACGTCGCCTGTGTGCCCTTGCCCGCGCCCGGCGGTCCCAACAGGATGAGTCTCATGATGCCCCTTGCCTCCGGAATCTTTTGATTTGCAGGATTTTAGCTGGAATGAGCTTGCAACAAACTTGCTGCTACCGACCCGCCATCAATGAGCGCACAAGTGCCAGATCGGCGGCGGTATCCACGCCCGGCACCGCAGTTCTATCGCTCACCAGCACCGCGATGTGATGGCCGTGCCACAGTGCCCGCAACTGCTCCAAGGCCTCGAACTGTTCGATCGGGGCGGGCGCAAGTAGCGGGAATGCCTTCAGGAACCCGGCGCGATAGGCATAGATTCCCATGTGTCGGTGAATCGGCAGGCCGGGCGGGATTGCATGGCGCAAGTCGGCGCCGAAGGCGTCGCGTGCCCACGGTATCGTTGCGCGACTGAAGTAGAGCGCGGTGTTGCGGCGGTCGAGCACCACCTTGACGATGTTCGGGTTGAACATTTCGGCCGCTGTTTCCAGCGCGTGGCAGGCGGTGGCCATCGCGCAATCGGCGCGGCGCTCCAGTTCGCCGGCGACCGCCCCGATCAACTGCGGCGAGATCAGGGGCTCGTCACCTTGTACGTTGACCACCAGTTCGTCGTCGGACAGGCCAAGCAAGGTGGCGGCCTCGGCCAGTCGGTCGGTGCCCGACTCATGATCGGCACGAGTCATGAGCGCGGTATGGCCATGGCTTTCGACTGCGGCGCGCACCGCAACATCGTCGGTGGCGACCACGACCAGGCGAGCGCCGCTGGCGCGCGCCTGGTCGGCGACATGCACCACCATCGGCTTGCCGGCCAAATCGGCCAGCACCTTGTCTGGCAGGCGGGTGGAGGCGCGGCGCGCCGGAATCAGCGCGACGAATGCGGTCATTCGCCGCTCAAGCCAGCTCTTCTTCGGTCAACTTGCGCGCTTCCTCTTCAAGCATGACCGGAATGCCGTCGCGAATCGGGTATGCAAGCCTGGCTGCGCGCGAAATCAGTTCCTGCTTCTCGCGGTCGTAAACCAGGGCTCCCTTCGTAATCGGGCAGACCAGAATGTCAAGCAGCTTTGCGTCCACGCAGTTTCTCCAGTATCGCTTCGATCAAACCTGTGTCGACCTTGGCCGTTACCGGCACAACCCAGATGCGCGGATCGTCGAAGCCGGCGCATTTTAGCGCGTCCTTTTCGGTCATCACGATCTTCGAGCCGGCCAAACAAGCGGTGTCCGCGCGGGTGAACGGGTGATGGTCGGGGAACGGATGCTCCGCGACATCGAGCCCGGCTGAACGCAACATGTCGAAGAAGCGCTGCGGATTGCCGATGCCCGCCACAGCGGCAACGTTTGCGCCATGCCTGCCGGCAAACTGTGCCAGCGGGCAAGTGTGCGCTGGCGCGGCAAGTTGATACAGATCGCCGAACTGGAGCTGCATGGCGAAGCCGCTGTCGGCGATCGGGTTGCGGCCATTGGCGACGCGGGCGTCGACGCTGTCCAGGCGAGCCAGCGGCTCGCGTAACGGGCCGGCCGGCAACAGGCAGCCGTTGCCGGCACCACGCGTATCGAAGACCGCGATCTCGAAGTCGCGCGCCAGACGCAGGTGCTGCAGGCCGTCGTCGGCCAGGATCACGTCGGTATCCGGATACGCTGCCAGCAAGGCGCGTGCCGCATTCGCGCGCCGCGCCGCGACGAACACCGGGCAGTTGACGCGACGGCGTATCAGCAAGGGTTCATCGCCGCAGTCCGCCGGGCTGCTGCTCGTGCCCACTTCAAGTCCATGTTGCCCGCTGCGCCCGAAGCCGCGCGAGATCACGCCGGGCCGCATGCCGCGACTTTGTAGTTGCGTAACCAGTTCAATCACAAGCGGTGTCTTGCCGCTTCCCCCGAGAACAAGGTTGCCGACGATGACCACCGGCACCGGCATGCGCTCCTGCTTGAGCCAGCCGTGCCTGAAAGCGCCGCGACGGGCGGCGCTCATTGCGCCGAACAGCCAGGCCAGCGGCAGCAGCGCCGCGGTGCGCCAGGTCAGTTGCGGCAACCACCAGTCGGAGGCGAGTTGCAAAACCGGTCCCGCGGCGCCGGCTGGCGGCGGCTACTTGCCGGCCGCCGCCTGGGTGGTGAAAGTGACCTGGCCCAGCCCCGCCATTTGCGCCGCCTGCATCACGTAGATCACCGATTGATGCGTGGCCTGGGCGTCGGCGCTGATGACGACCACCGGGTCTTTCTTGCCGGCCGCCGCCGACTTCAACTCCGCCGACAGGCCGGCCGTATCGCGATAAGTGTGGGCCTGACCATTGATCATGTAGCGCGCCTGCGCATTGATGCCCACATTGATCTCGTTGGGGCGTTCCAGCTGCTTTTCCGCGTCCGCGGTCGGCAGGTTGATCTGCAGCTCGGTGTACTTGGAATAGGTGGTGGTGATCATGAGGAAGATCAGGATCACCAGCAGCACATCGATCAAAGGGATGAAGTTGATCTCGGGCTCTTCCGTTGCACGCATGCGGAATTTCATGGTGTGAATGCTCTCGGCAAGAGCCTCAGGCCTTGCGGTCGCCGTGGGCGATATCGAGCAGCTTGATCGCCGCCTGCTCCATCTCGACTACGAAGTGCTCCACGCGGGCCCGGAAATGGCGATAGAAGATCAGTGCCGGAACCGCGATCAGGATGCCGAAACCGGTGTTGTAGAGAGCCACCGAAATACCGTGGGCCAAGGCCTGGGGATTGGTGCCGGAAGGACTTTGGCTGCCGAAAATCTCGATCATGCCGACCACCGTGCCGAACAGCCCCATCAGCGGGGCGGCGGTGGCGATGGTGCCCAGGCCGTTGAGGAAGCGGCCCAACTCATGGGCTGCGAAACTGCCAGCTTCCTCGATGGCTTCCTTCATCACATAGCGCGAACTCTTGTCGTTGCGCAAGCCTGCCGCCAAAACGCGCCCAAGCGGCGAGTTGGCTTCAATGCGGCCGATGATTTCGGGCGTGATCTGGCGGCCTTTGTACAGCGTTAGGACTTCGCCGAGCAGTTGGGACGGGATAATGCGCGACTTGCGCAGCACCATCAAGCGTTCGATAATCAACGCGACGGCGATGACCGAGGCAACCAGCAACGGATAAATCGGCCATCCTGCCTCTTTCAAAATGTCCCACACGGAATGATCCCCCTTGATTCGTTTCCATGATTGCCTGCCGTTGAATCAGGCACGCATCCGGCGCAGCGCGCAGTTTAGCGGAAAGCGGTGCGTGGCAGTGGCCGCGAGTTGTCCACAAAGGCGGTGGACAACCCGGTTGAAAACCTGTTCGCTGAATGCGCATGCCATTTATCGAATAAGGGATTTTTCCGCTTTGCTCAAGAAATCGGCGCTGCACCGGCTGCCATGTTGAGTCGCCCGGACAGCGTGGATCGCGAAGCAGCGGGAAGTGCACGCGCACTGAGCGTGACCGAACTCAATCGCGGCGTGCGCGCCCTGCTCGAGCGTGGCTACCCGTTAGTGTCTGTGCGTGGCGAGTTGTCGAACTTCACGCGAGCCGCTTCCGGGCACCTGTATTTCGTGCTCAAGGATGCAGGCGCCCAAGTACGCTGCACGATGTGGAAGAACCGGGCCGGCGCTCTCGACTGGCAACCGCGCGACGGCGATGCGGTGGAAATACGCGCCACGCTTACGCTGTTCGAAGCGCGCGGCGAGTACCAACTGAACGTCGATGGACTGGTACGCGCCGGCGCCGGCGCCTTGTTCGAGGCCTTCCTGAAGTTGAAGGAAAAACTGTCCCGCGAAGGTCTTTTCGATGCGCAACGCAAACGGGCTTTGCCGGCGCTGCCGCGCGCCATTGGAGTCATTACATCGACCGGCGCGGCAGCGCTGCGCGATGTGCTCACCACGCTCAGGCGGCGCGCACCGATGATCGAGGTGATTGTCTATCCGACGCCGGTGCAAGGCGAAGGAGCCGCCTTGCGCATCGCCGCGGCATTGGCGACGGCCAACCGGCGAGCTGAAACGCAGGTGCTGATCGTTTGTCGCGGTGGCGGCAGCATCGATGATTTGTGGGCTTTCAATGAAGAAGTGGTGGCGCGTGCCGTGGCCGAAAGCGCCATTCCGGTGATCGCAGGGGTCGGCCACGAGACCGATTTCAGCATCACCGATTTTGTGGCCGATCTGCGGGCGCCGACACCGACGGCGGCCGCCGAGTTGGCGGCGCCTTCGCGTCAGGCCATGCTGGCCGAGCTGGTGCGCCATGCGCGCGCCCTCTCGCACCTGATCGAACAGGCGATTGCGGTCAGGCGCCAGCGGCTCGACTGGGCGGCACGTGAACTGGCGACACCTGGGCAGCGCCTGGCCGACCAGCGCCGTCGTCTGGCCGACCTCGGCGCAAGGCTGTCGACGGCGGCTGTGCGGACCAGCCGCGCGGCACGCTCGCGTCTCGATCTGGCTAAGCTGCTCATGCGTGGTCCTGCCCTGGATGCGCTGGGACTTCGCCTGGACGGCTTGGCACAACGCCATGCGCGATGCGGGCGGGCGCAATTGCAGGCAGCCACGCAGCGTCTGGCGGCTGTGCGGAGCGCACTTGTGCATCTTGATCCGATGAAGATTCTGGCGCGCGGCTACGCTGTCGTGCGCACCCCTGACGGTCGCGCGGTGCGCGATTCGGCGACGCTTCTCGCCGGCGACGGACTCGAACTGACGCTGGCACGCGGCGCTGCGCGGGTGCGCGTGGAAAAGCCCTACTGAGTGCGGGTTTGCCGCGGCGGGCCGGCCTTGCCCTACAATTCAATTTGCAACAGCCGAAACTGTTTTCAAGATACCGAACCCGCCTTCTTTGCTACGGAGAATACGATGGAACACAAACTACCCGATCTGCCCTATGCGCTCGATGCGCTGGCACCGCATATTTCGAAGGAAACCCTGGAGTTTCACTATGGCAAGCATCACCAGACCTACATCACCAACCTCAACAACTTGATCAAAGGCACCGAGTTCGAGAACATGAGTTTGGAGGAGATCACCAGGAAATCTTCTGGCGGCATGTTCAACAACGCAGCCCAGGTTTGGAACCACACCTTCTACTGGATGGGCTTGTCGCCCAAGGGCGGCGGCGAGCCGACCGGTGCGCTGGCCGAAGCGATCAACAAGAAATGGGGATCGTTCGCCAAGTTCAAGGAAGAGTTCACCAAGACTTCGGTGGGGACCTTCGGTTCCGGCTGGGGCTGGCTGGTGAAGAAGTCCGACGGCTCGCTCGACCTGGCGTCCACCTCGAATGCCGCTACACCGCTGACCGGCGCCGACAAGCCCCTGCTTACCTGTGACGTTTGGGAGCATGCCTACTACGTTGACTATCGCAATGCGCGGCCGAAGTACGTCGAGGCGTTCTGGAACCTGGTCAACTGGGATTTTGTCGCGAAGAACTACGCCTGAGCACGATTGCTTGAGCCTGGCCGCGCGCGGCCGGCCAAGAATGCAACGAAAAAGGCCCCGCGCTGCGGGGCTTTTTTCTTCTGTGCCCGAAACGGGGCCGCCGCTTCGAGCATCGTCGTTAGCCACCGGCGAGTCAGCGGGATTTCGGCATAAAATGATTGCTCGTCAGACCCCATGATTCCGCAAACCTTCATCGCCGATTTGCTCAACCGCATCGATATCGTCGATGTGGTGGGCGGGCATGTCCCGTTGAAGAAGGGCGGCGCCAACCTGATGGGGCTGTGCCCGTTCCACAACGAAAAATCTCCCTCGTTTACTGTCAGTCCGACCAAGCAGTTCTACCATTGCTTCGGCTGCGGTGCGCACGGTTCGGCAATCGGTTTCCTGATGGAACATGCCGGGCTCTCTTATGTGGAGGCGATCAGGGATCTGGCGCAATCTGTGGGGCTGGCGGTGCCGGAGGTGCGCGGCGGCGAAGACCATCTGCGGCGCGACGGGCCCGATGCAGCGGCGCTGGTGGCCTTGCTGGATAAAGCCAACAGTTTTTACCGCGACCGACTCAAGACCGAGCCTGTTGCGATCGACTACTTGAAGGGGCGTGGTTTGAGCGGTACGGTCGCCAAGCATTTTGGCCTGGGGTTCGCGCCGGATGAATGGAATGCGCTCGAGGCGGTATATGGAGATGACTACCTTGGCAAACCATTGGCCGAAACCGGTCTGGTGATCGATGGCGAAAAGGGGCGGCGTTACGATCGCTTTCGTGGTCGCGTGACCTTTCCCATCCGCAACACCCGCGGTCAGTTGGTCGGGTTTGGCGGGCGGGTAATCGGTGCAGGCGAACCCAAGTATCTGAACTCGCCGGAGACACCGCTGTTCGAAAAGGGCCGTGAGTTGTATGGCCTCTTCGAGGCGCGACAGGCGATTCGCGAGGCGGGGCGCGCGCTGGTGGTCGAAGGCTACATGGATGTGGTGGCGCTGGCACAGCATGGGGTGGGATATGCGGTGGCCACGCTCGGCACCGCCTGTACGCCGACGCATGTGCAAAAGCTGGCGCGCCAGACCACGCACGTGATCTTCTGTTTCGATGGCGACAGTGCCGGCCGCCGTGCTGCCTGGAGGGCACTCGAGAACAGCCTGGCGCTGACCTCCGACGACAAGCGTTTTTCGTTTCTTTTCCTGCCGGCCGAGCACGACCCCGATTCCTATATTCGGGAGTTCGGCCGCGATGCGTTTGTCCAACTCGAGAATGGCGCGATGCCGATGTCGCGTTTCTTGCTGGACCATCTCAAGCTCGAAGTTGATCTGGACACTGCCGAAGGGCGCGCTGGGCTGGTGAGCGCAGCCAAACCGCATTTGCAAAGGGTCACCGCGCCCGGACTGCGTCTCGGGCTGGTCAAGGCGATCGGCGAGCTGGTCGACATGACGCCCTCCGAGGTCGAGCGCCTGTGCGAGCTCAAGGCGCAGGCGTCGGTATTGCGCAGCGCGCCGCGGCGCGCCGCGCGCGCTGCCATTACACCGCTCGACGAGCATCTGCTGCGCTTGTTGGTGCGCGACGGCAGCCTGGCCTTGTTGCCCGAAGTGGCGGATCACCGATATGCGATTCCGCAGGATTCACCGGTACTGGATGTGATCGACGCGATTTGCGCCGCACCGGTTCCCCCGCGCGCAGCGGCACTGGCCGAAGCGTTCGTTGGAACTGCGGTGGAGCCCCTGCTGCGCCGCGCGCTGGTCGAGGAACTTGAATTCGACAAGGATCCGGATATTGTGCGCGCGGAGTTCGGCCATGCCCTGCAAACCCTTTTGGCCCAATGGCGCAATCGCCGCAAAGAGGAGCTGATCGCGCGGATGGCCGAAGATCCGGCGGCGCGTGCCGAGTTCGCGGCCCTGTTGGCGCAGGAAAGTGACACCAGAGCGCTTCCCGCCGCTGCCTGAGGATCATTTTCGGTTCGAATAATGCTATGATCCAAGGCTTTATTCGTTTCGCCAAGCACTGTCCGGAAGCAGTCTTGTTCGTTCCCGGACATGCACCTCCGGTTTGAGCCGCTTCAACCTATTTCGAGGCACCCATGGCCAAGAAACCTGTCTCAAAAGCCGCAATCAAGATAGCGCCTGAGCGCGCCAAACAGATGACCAAAGCCGCGCAGTCCACGAAAAAGCCGGTCGCCAGAAGCGCGCCCACGGCAGCCAGCAAGCCTAGAACCAAGTTGGCACCTATACCGAAAAATCCTGCCAAGACACACGCGAAACCTCCGATGAAGCCAGCCAACGCTGTGCGGCCTTCTAAAAACGCCGGTTCTGCCAAGGGCGCCAAACCCCCAAAGGTCGCCAAGCCTGCCGCCCCCGCCAGGCCGGTCAATGGCGGCAAGGTGAGCGCAGCGGCCAAACCGGGCGGCGCCGCCAAGCCTGCGGCGCCCCCGAAAAAAGGATCGACCATCGATTCCGTACCCGCAAAGCAATCCAGGGCCGCAGCACAAACGCCACCTCCTGTCGCTGTCCCGGCGCTTGATGCCGAAGCGCTTGCCAAGGCGGCGAAGGCATCCAAGAAGAGCGCACGTTCGGAGCGCAGGAACCGCGAACGAATCGAAATGCTGTTGCTGCAGAAGGCGCCGACCGCCGAAGATGTCGAGGCGCGCCGCAACAAGCTCAAGGCCCTGATCAAGCTGGGCAAGGAACGTTCTTTCCTGACCTATGCGGAGATCAATGACCACCTGCCTGACGATATCGTCGATGCCGAGCAGATCGAAGCGATCATCACGACCTTTACCGACATGGGCATCGCGGTCTACGACAAGGCGCCGGACGCCGAGACACTGCTGCTCAACGAGAACGCGCCGACCGCGGCCAATGACGACGATGTCGAGGAGCAGGCCGAAGCCGCCGCCTCGTCGCTTGATTCCGAGTTTGGCCGCACCACCGACCCGGTGCGCATGTACATGCGCGAAATGGGTTCGGTCGAGCTGCTCACGCGTGAAGGCGAGATCGAGATCGCCAAGCGCATCGAGGACGGTCTCAAGCACATGATCCAGG
>CAYYFR010000068.1:0-11888 GCA_964470865.1 uncultured Burkholderiales bacterium
AAGCGATCGATACCGGTCAACCAGTGGCGACATCGTGCCGCGACTGGATAGCCGGCTTCTTCGCCTGATCTCCGGGTAGCATCGCGCGCGGAAACCAATCCGGGGACTGGCGCCGCCGTACCCCGGGGAGCACCGAGAGCAGCCACAAATCCGTGTTTCCGGCTGAAACAGCCGCTGTGAGTCGCAAGGCCAGAACTGACAGTTCATCCGCGCGTAGCGCAAGCGCGTGTCTCCGATCTTGATGCGCGGCAAGATCAGTTTGTCAGGGTCTTGACGCGCCGATGAACACGGCTTTTGCTGCCGGTTTGCGTGTCGAACTGGGTGTTCTCGAGACGGCGGGTTCTCGCTCCATATCCCGTAGTGCCAGCCTCGTGCCTGGTTTCGAAAATCAAATCGAACACGGCCCCATATTCACCATTCGCTCGCCCCGAAACCAAAGTCAAGGCTTGTCACGATCATTCGCCATCGCGACGTCGCGTCGGACCTTGATCTTCAGAACATCAATCTGATCCCGATCGACAGGAAGCATTTCAATCCGTTGCAGGACTACGTGTTCCGACACGACGCCATGGCGCAACGCCTGACGGATGAATTCGAAATCTTTTTCGCGTCCGGCGACATACTTCGAGGCAACCAGGTCGGCAGGATCAAGGCACAAGCCTTTTGTCCCGCGTGTGTCGGGCGAGTCGACCACATGCAGGCGCTCGCGCCAGCCCATCGGAAGTATCGCGGTTGTGGAATCGACGCCTTGTGCGTAATAGCCGTAGGTCTCATGAAAAATTGACCCCTCCCCGATCGTTCCATCCACGATGTCGCTCGATTCAGGATTGTCGGGAAAGATGAAATCGGCTTCCATCGACATCAAAAGGGAAACCGGCGCGTCGGGCCGTGCGCCAAGGATGGATTGCGAACCGATCACGATTACACGATCCTGACCGGCTATGCTGCCGGCGGCACGCAGCAGGTGTTCAAGTTGCAGACGATTCATGGATGATCCTCACGCGTTCCCTGGGATCCAGTTGCACCGAGAAAGGCGACGATTGGCGCAGGCGAATCGACATCTCGTCGCCATCGGTCAGAATTCGATGGATTTCATCCGGGTCACCTGCTTGAAGAATTTTCTCCCACGTTCCCAGATCGACGCACCATACCCCCGGAATGCTCTTCCATCGTGCCAGCGTTTCCCTGGCACGCCCGATCACGCTATCAGGCGTAACTCGCAGTCGAGCCGCTATAGCGCTGTTGAGCGCCAGGCTTTGCCGTTCGCGAAACGCGTGATTTCGTATGGATGTCATTCAGGTTTCGCGTACACGTGATGCCGACACAAGGTTCATCGATCTTTACCAATAACATGACAGCCTCGTGAGAGGCGGGTTTTTATCATGAATAAAGTAGTGCCCGTTGACTGGTGCCGGGATACCTCATGTATCTCAAACCACTTTCCGCGCCTTCAAATCCTCGATCTGCGCATCGCTGTACCCGATCTCCTTCAAGATCTCCGCGGTATGCTCGCTATGCTCAGGCGTAGCCCGCGCCATCGTCGCCGGCGTGCGTGAGAGCTTGACTGCCTGATTGACTATTCTGATCTCGCCCAACTTCGGGTGCTGAACGACTGCTGCCGCACCAAGATGCTTGACCTGTGGGTCGGCGAATACCTGGTCGACGGTGTAGATCGGACCGCAAGGTACCCCCGCTTCGTTCAAGGTCTCGACCCATTCCGCGCTGGTGCGGGTAACGGTGGCCTTGGTGATTTCCTGGTTCAAGGCCACGCGATTTTTCGAACGTGCAGGCTCGTCCTTGAATTCGGCCTGGGTAAACAACTCGGGGCGGCCTATCACCTCCGACAAGCGCTTCCACATCACCTGGCCCGAGGCCGCGATGTTTACATAGCCGTCCTTGCTCTTGTAGGCCGAGGTGGGCATCGAGGTAGGGTGGTCGTTGCCGGCCTGGGCGGGAACTTCGCCCTTCATCAGGTAGCGCGCAGCCTGGAAGTCCATGAGGGCAATTTGCGACATGAGCAGGCTAGACTGCACCCACTGGCCTGCACCGGAAGTTTGACGTTCCCACAGCGCGGTGAAAATGCCCAAGGCGGCGAACATGCCAGCGGAGAGATCGGCGATTGCGGTGCCGGCGCGCACCGGCCCGCCGCCGGGAAAGCCGGTGACCGACATGAAGCCGCCCATGCCCTGCGCGATCTGGTCGAAGCCAGGCCGGGTGCCGTAGGGGCCGTCCTGGCCGAAACCGGAAATCGAGGCCAGGATGATGCGCTGGTTCACCGCACGCAGGGCCGCGTAATCAATCCCCAGGCGAAACTTGACGTCGGGGCGGAAGTTCTCCACCACCACGTCGGCCGTCTTCACCAGCTTCATCAGGATTTCCCTGCCGTCCGGCGCCTTCATGTCGAGCGTGAGCGAGCGCTTGTTGCGGTGCAGGTTCTGCATGTCGAAGCCATGGCGCGGGCCGCTCATTGAATCGGGTTCGGGCGATTCGATCTTGATGACGTCGGCGCCGAAGTCGGCGAACTGCTTGACGCAGGTGGGGCCGGCACGCACGCGGGTCAAGTCGAGGATGCGCAGGTCTTTGAGGGCAGCGGAAGCGGGAATGTGCGACATGCGATGGGTCTCTTCTGGAAGAATCGGATGCGGGCGCTATTGCAGGCCCGGGTGAGTCATTTTCGCGCAATTCGGACCGGCGCGATCGGTCTCGCGAGACTTCGTGGCTCGTCCTTCTTTTGCGCCACCGGATTCTCGCCTTCGCGGCAATGCCATTGCGGCGATGACATTCACGCCGCGCGGGCGATCAAGGCCAGCAGGCCACCACCGGGCGGCCCCTGATGCTCGGCACCACCGGAGACGAAGATGCGCGTGTCGCCCAGCACGCCCGCCACCAGCCCACCCACCGCGCCGCGAATATGGCGCTGGGCATTGATGTCACCATCCTGCCACATGGTGTGGCGCTGGCCACGCACCTGGCCGCGCGCGTCCGGCTCGCACTTGACCAGGGCGCAGACGATGCGCTCGATGCCGGTGGCGCGGTTGTCGCCGCGTGCGGCGATGCCAAGATCGTCCAGGCAGGCGTAAATGCCGTTGATGTCGAGCGCATCTTCCATGGTGTGGTGTGCGATCACGAAATCGCTGGTCCAGCCGGCGGCATTGCCGAACACCACGACCTCGTTCTCGCCTACTTCGATGCCGGAGGAAATGCTGGCGCGAGCGCTCCATATCTCCGGTCTGGTGAAGAAGGACGCTTCGTCAACCGCCTCTGGCGCGATTTCACCCAGGCCTTGCATCACGCCAAAGGCGCCAGCCACGCGGGTAAACGCCATCGATTTGTTGGGGTCGCTGCTGGCGAGTTTCGCCCCGCGTGCGAGCGCGGCCTGCGCCACATCGCTGGTGACGCAGCCGCCCTTGACCTGCACGAAATGCACGTCGGCCGAATCGGTGATAGCGGCTTCCGCCATGGCGCGATGCACCGCGTCGGCCACCATGTTCACTTGCGCGCGGGTGCCGATCTCCTGCGGTTCCGGCACCGGGGTGAAGGCGCGGCCGATGGCCAGGCGCTTTGTGCCCGGGGCCGGCGCGGGCACTGCAGTTGCCGCGGGCGCCTGGCGGTCGACACAGAACACGGTGTAGTGCGGCGTGAGCACACCCTCGGTGCCACCGGAGAAGACGAAGATCACCGAGCGGGTGATCTCTTCCTGCGTCTTGCCCAGCTGCGCAGCCAGCAACAGCTTGAGTGACAACACCAGGTAGCCGCGCGTGTAGTCGTTGACCAGGCCGTTACCCTCGGTCTTGCCGATAAAGGCGACGATATGTGCCGGGTTGACTTGGCCGCGCTCGATCGCAAGCGCCAACTGCGACACGTCAGCGGGATCGCGCATGGTGAAGCGGTGAACCGATGCGCGCATCGCCATCAAACCTGCGGCACGTCGCGATACAAACGTTCGAGCTTGCGCTGAAATGGCGCTTCGAGCTTCTCGCGCGCACCTGCCACCGGATCGGCGCCGGCTTCCAGCGTGTCACTGGCCTCGCGCGAAAAATCCATCACGAAGCGCACCCGCTCCGCGCGCAGGCATTCGAACTCGCGCAGCAACGCCGGCACCACCATACCATCGGCGCCGCTGTCGGCCAGTTGACGCAGCAGCAGATCGGCGGCGACGCAGGCGTCTTCGATGGCCTGGGTGGCACCCTGCCCGAGGGTGGGCACCATGCCGTGGGAGGCGTCGCCCAGGAACAGCACATGGCCCTTGTCATCCATATACATGGGCGGTGATTCCTGCAGGCGGGCCCAATGGATCGCCGGCACGTTGGCACAGATGGTATCGATCAGCCAGCGGCATTGCGCCGACGCTGCGCCGTCTTGCGGTGTATACAGGGCGCGCAGGAAGTCCGCATCCTTGGCTGCCTGCGGAATTTCGGCGCCTGGCGCGATGGGAAAGGTGCCGGCCAGGTAGATTGCATTGCCCGGCACGCGAAACGCCAGGAGGCGGTTGGGGCCGTTGAACCATTGCTCATAATCATCGATCAGGCCACCGGTGGTATCGGGCACCAGCAGGCGATAGATCACCACACCATGTTGACGCATCGCCGGCACACCCGCCAGGAGCGAGCGCGCCACCGAGTAACGGCCGTCGCCGGCCACCAGCAGATCGATATCGTCGATGCGTCGCGCCACACCGTTCTCCGCGTACTCGACGAATAGCCGCTCGGAGCTGCCATCCATGTAGCCCAGGCGTGAAACCTGCGCGCCGTAGCGGATCAGGCCGGCGGCGGCGCCGCGCAGCGCCACGTACAACTCCGACCAGCGAATGCGAATACCTGCGTTGTCGGCTACCTTCGACAAAGGCAGATCGAACAGCAGGGTGCCGTCGGTAAGCGAAATCCGCCACGATTTCCAGGGGTAGCTGTGAGCGAGCACCGCATCGTGCAACACCGCGCTATGTCGACTCAGCGCCTTGATCGCATTGGGGCCGACGTTCAAGCCCGTACCCGATTCCGAATGATCGAACGCATCGACCTTTTCCAGGCAGACGACTTGAACATCCCTCTGGCTTGCGAGTGCCCTGGCGACAATACAGCCGGCAACACCGGCGCCGATGATGACGATTTTCATATATCCGCAGTGTTCTCGAGCCGATTCAGTAATGCGATTCGCCTGCCCTGCCGGCGACGCACGGAGCGCATTTGCCTTTCAAGGCAGGGTTGGCATGCATGGCGAATATAACCTGCGGCAGGCCTATCTGCCCGCAGATGCCATTGGCATTGGCATCGCGCAGGCTTGCGAGAACTTCCGGGAGGTCCACGGCGCGCCGAGTGCGGCGATCGTGTCGGCACGCTGCTGGTCGGTGATGATCAGGATGATGTCGGGTTTGGCGGTCATGAGGGTCGGGTCATCTTCGAAAAGGGTGGAGTTGCCCCGTCCGCTTACTTCACACACCGAGGGCGCCACCCAGGCCGAATGCTGCTTGAGACCGGCAGCGGATTGCGTAGGCGTTGCGCGCCATTGGCAAGCGCCTGCCGACAAAGCTGCCACAGATTGCGGACTTATGGCTTCAAGTCCATCTCGAAATGAATGTAGTCGCCACGATACGTGACCTCACCCAGATAAAGCACGGTGCCGTCGCTGGCGGCACAAATCCTGCGCACCTCGGCCACCGGCGAATTGAGCGCGACATTGAGGTGCGTGGCCACCTCCACATCCGCAGTTGCGATCGCCAGGGTCTGGTGCGCCCGCGCGATCTTCACAGTTGGCAGGTCGAGCAATACCGGAACCACGGTTTCGCTTCGAAAGCGCGCGGGCGCCAGGCGGAATACCCGCTGGTCGAGGTAGATGGAGATAACGCAATAGGCCTCGCCGTTGCGCCAATGCACGCGGCGCATGAAGCGGTAGCGCGGCGCCGCGTGGCCATCGCGCGGCTGCAATGACGGCGTCGCGGCAGCCTCTTCGATCAGCGTGAGCTTGGGCTTGTCTTCACGATAGGCGTCGGCCAGGTCATGCAGCGTCGCCCGGCGGGCCGCATGCTTTCGTCCGGTCTATTTCACCAGCCGCGTCGCAGGAAAAGCCGCATACCAGCCGAACCAGAATGCCCGATGCGCCGGCAGGCGCCTGAGCCTGACCCCGCCCGGACCGGTTAACGCCTCTTCAGTCAGCTTCCAGTCGCGGCCAGCGCGATCGCGCACGGTGGCTTCACCGTCCCAGCTGTCGAACTGCCGCTCGGCACTGACGTAAACACGGTTTGCCCCCGAAGCATCGGTCAACACCACGAACGGCTGCGCACCGATGCGATCATGGTAGACCCGGTTGGCCGCCAGGAAAGAAGCGGCGATCGCCAATTGCTCGCCCGGCTTGTCGGCGCTGCGCAAGGCCAGCACCTCATCCTTGTTGCGCAGCCGGGTGTCAAGCCTGGGCACGGTGAACATCAGCTGGTCACTGCCGAAGTAGTCGCGGTAGGCCACACCCTCGCCATAGTCGCGCTGGTGCCCGGTGTCGAGCGACAAAACGGTGGTGCCGGGGTGGCGCTTTCTCCACTCGCCCCAGGTGCTGGTCACCACGTGCAGGGTCTTGAGTTCGATGCCCTTGCCCGCGAGCGGGCCCAGCACCGGGGTGCCAGTCAGGGTCGACCACATCGATTTGGTGGCATGGTCATACATCAATTTGTTGGAGCGGTAGAGGAAGCCGCTGGTGCCCAGTTCGTGATGCACGCCACCGGCGTTGGCTTCATACAGGATCATCGAGCCGCACAGGGTGCAATACACGCCATTCATTTCGCGCCCGGCGATGCGATCCTTGAACATTTCGTGCCAGGCGAGGATGCGCCGCGGGTAGGCACGCACGTCGCCATCGATCGCCACGCCGAACACGATGTTGTCGTCAGCCAGGTAGGTCGCCTGGGCTGCGGCGATCATCTTCGGATTTTTCAGTGGCGGAATGCCGTCGCGCCAGACCCCGCCCCAGCGAATCTCGTCCTGGCGGATCAGCGCGCGGCGACCGCGGCCAAAGTATTCACGGAAGCGCGGGTCGACCTGCTCATACAGCGCGGCCTTGAATTCCCCATAGTCCGGATGCTCCTCGCGCTGGCGTGCCCAGACCCACTGATACCACTGGTCGATGTCGCCGCCAAAGCGCTGGCCGGTGACGCGCCCGAGCATGACCAGGATTTCCATCTGGATATCGCGTACCGGCACAAAGCCCAGCAACTCGAGCAGCGGCGCGGTGTAGCCGTCGCGCCAGCCATCGGCGATGCGCGCGAGTGCCGCCCTGGACGCCACCTCGTTGGTGTTGATGAGGCCCAGGAAAACGCTGATCGGCACATGCGGGCGCACCGCCGCGCCTGCCGGTGGCTTGACCGCGGCAGCTTGCGCGAGCAGATCCGCGGCAAGCGCCAGCGACAGCGCGCCGAACAGGCAGTTTTTGAGAAATTTGCGCAGGTTCACCGCCACTCCCGAATTTGCAGCATGGCGCATTGGCGCGCGCTCGCTGCGTTCTCACTTCCGGTAGGTACGGATCGGCAAGCCAATCAGATGACGCAGGGCCACACTTTGCGCATCAGGTTGCGTTCGAAACGCCAGTCGCGACAAAGACAGCGCCGTTGCTGGCATCCCGCAGAAGCTTTCGCGCCAGATGCTGCGACGCAACATCCGCCTGCGGGGCGCGGGAATCGCAAGCGAACTTGCGCGCGCCATCAGGCAGGCACGCCGCCATTGCCAAGCCCGCGCAGGCTGCCCTGTTCGCCAAGCTGCGCGAGTTGCCGGTAGAGGGAAGCCGCATCGAGGTCTTCGGCGCCTTTGGTGCAATCGAGGAACTTGGCCTCGAGATCGGCCTCGCTGAGCGGCAGTCTTGCGTTGCCGCGGGCAAAACGGATTGCACCGGCATCGAGCCTGCGGCCGTCATTCAACTCGATCACCACGCCGTCGTTGAGCGCGAACACCGGCTCGATCGGGCAAACCGTGTCCACTGTCGCGATGGTCACCTTGGCCATCGCCTCGCGCACAGCAACCTGGCCAACGAAGGAGTCGGTGAGCTGCGCCAGGCCCACCTTGCGCGCCACCAGCGCGGCGGCAACCGCGAATTCAAGACTGAACTTGGCTTCCAGACCGGTCACCGGGTTGTGATTGCGCAGCATCGAGGCCTGGGCCACGCCGATGCTCGCATCGACCTGCCTGACATCTTCCGCCTTGAGGTCATGCGCGGCCGCCAGGTCAAGGACGGCATCGATCACGCGATGGGTGGCGTAGCACATCGGATATTGCTTGATCGACAGGCCCGACTCCAGTATGCGCAAGTGCTTGCCAAGATGCGCCGCCGCCCCCTCGCGCCGGGCCCGCCCCTTGGGCGACAGCGCGGCGAGAAAGCCGGCGTGATGCTCGAACACATCGGGCGCGGCGGTCAGGCCCAAGGCCGCCAGCCGCACCGCCTCGATCGCGCAGGCGGCGGCGCGCCCGGCGTGCAGCGGCTTGGTCATGGTGCCGAAATTGGCCACCAGTCCACCTGCCATGCTGGCAGCCAGTGCCAGCGCGTTGCCACATGCCAGGGGCGAAAGCCGATGCAGATGCGCCACCGCGGCGGCAGCCCCTACCGTGCCGAGCACCGCGGTGGGATGCCAGCCCTTGAGGTGATAGGCATCGGGCTCGCGCGACAGCAGTTCGGCCCAAACCTCATAGCCCACCAGGTAGGCGCGTATCGCGTCCGCGCCAGAAGCCTCCAGGCGCTCGCCTTCGGCCAGCAGTGCCGGCACCAGCACAGTGCTCGGATGGCCACCCAGCGCCACATCGTCGTAGTCGAGCGCGTGTGCGGCGGTGGCATTGATCAGGGCGGCATCGGCGGACGCCACCCGCAGGCTGCCAAACAGCACGCGCGCTTGCATCACTGCGGAGCGACGCTCGTCGACAAAACGGCGCACGATGCCCACCACCGCTTGATCCCTGCCGGCGATCATGGTGGCGATGGTGTCGGTGAAGCCGGTACGCACGATGCGCGCTGCGGACTCCGGTACGGCCATGCCGGTAGCTACGAACTGCGCGATCGAATCGGTCAAGCCGCTCATGTCAATGCTCCCAGTTCACAAAAAACGGTGGTTGTGCACAATAGCGCCGGCCGCTGCGCGCGAACCGCCCGAAAAGCCACGGCACAGCCGACACGCCTACTCTCACCCCTGCCCTCACGTCACGACGTTCCGACTACCTTGGCCAGTGCCGGCCAGTACAGTTTGCCATGGCCGGCGTCGATGGTTTTCTTGAGAATCTGCGCCACCAGCTCCGCGCCCGGCGCATGGACTGCTGTTTCCGCAGCCAGTTGCAGGGCGTAGACGATGTCCTTTTGCGCATACTCGGTCGAGAACGCCTGCAGCGGATACACGCCGGGCACCATCGCCTTCATGCCGTGGTTGCGCAGCGCGAAGCTGTCGGCCGAGCCCTTGCCCAGGGTCGACAACAGCAGGTCCGGCGCGATGCCGACCCTGCGCCCTATGGCGATGGCCTCGGCCAGGGCATTGACGGTTTGCATCAGCACCATGTTGTTGAGGATCTTGATTGCCTGGCCGCTGCCGGGGGCACCGCAATGGGTGATGTCGGAGGCAAAACAGCGAATCAGCGGCTCCAGCCGGGCAAAGGTCGCGGCATCGCCGCCAACCATCACGCTCAACGTTCCTTCCTGCGCGGCCTGGCGGGTGCGCGCGATCGGTGCGTCGGCGAAGCTGGCGCCACGCAGGCCAAACGCCACGGCAAGGCGGCGCGCCAGACTCATGGGGGAAGTTCCGAGGTCAACCACGATCTGCCCGCGCCGCGCCAGCGCCAGCAAACCTTCCGGACCCTCGCAGACGCTTTCCACATGCTTGCCGCTGGGCAGGCAGACGAAGATCACCTCCGCGTTGTCGGCGATTTCGCGCACCGCGACCGCAGTTTGCACGCCATGCGGGTGCAGGCGCACAAGCGGCGCACGCTGAGTGTCAAAAGCGGTGACATGTGCGCCGCTTTTTGTTGCGAGGTTGCGACAAATGGGCTCGCCCATCACACCCAGGCCGATGAATCCAATCCGCAGGTTTTCGTTCACATCGCGCTCCGTTGTTTGCAGTTGATCAGATGCCGCAAGTAAATCGTCGGAAATCACATGCTGTGCAAACCACCTGCCACGAGCGAGGCCATGAAGCCGCTTCCTGCGATCAGGCGTCCGCGAAGTCGGACGCCGCAAGCTCGATCGGTTTGCCGTGCGGTGTGCGCAGAGCCGCATGATCCCAGGCCAGCCGGTAGCGCTGCAACTCGGCTGCCGTGCCGAGCTGCCGCGCCGCCACCAGCGCTTCGAGTGCAGCTAACCAGTGCCGGTAGTAGGTGTCGCCGAGATCGGCATCACCGGCAGCCTGCGCGGCGGCAATTTCACGCGACAGCGCAGCCGCCCATTCAGGCCAGGTGAACACCCCGCGCTGGTGTAGGCAGAAGGTCATGGCGAAGGCATGCGCCTCCCACGGCGCCTTGAATACAGGGCCGTCGGCGTCGCGCGGCAACAGCGGCAGCGCCTGGAGATCGGCGGGCGTACGGTTCATGCAGCTTGAAGGTAGGGTTCCCAGGCATCGAACGACACGCGTAGCGCCAAGTCGGCGCCCGCGCCCCACAGTTCGGTCGCATCGAATACCACCGTGTAGAGCCAGTGCGGTGCCTCACCCAGCCCGCGCGCATGCGCATCGGCGAATACGTGCGCGCCCAGTACCCGCTCGATGCGGCCGTTCTTGCCGCGAAAATAACCCGGCAGGCGCGTGTGGTGCAGCGCCGGGTCGGCCTGCGTGCGCACCCGTTGCCCGACCGCGAAACGCGCGGGCGCCACCGCCGCTCGCTCGGTGGGCGAGCCCTTGGCAAGCGCGGTCGCAACCTGATCGGCTTTCAACACCCGCGTCAGCGGCGTCGCCGGGCGCAATGCATGGCCGGCCGCCAGTTCGTCGGCCGCGACCAGCCCGCGCTCGCCCAGCAACTTCTCGAGCGCTCCGAGCCAAATTTCGTAGTAGCTGAGCCCGGCGTAATTCGGCAGGGTCTCGCGCGCGGCGCGGCTGGTGTCGATGTTCCAGCTACCGGTGGCGCCCATGGCCAAGGTCAGCGCCAGGGCGCGCGGTTCCCAGGCGGCGTGAAACAGTTCGCCTTCAGGTTCGGGCGTGACCGCGCCAAAACCGGCACGGCCGCCAACATCGGCATGGGTCATGTAACTCATGGTACGGGCGCCGTCATGCCGGCCAAGCCGGTGCCGATCATCGAGTCGCGCGTGACCAGTTGCGCCAGCGCCTCTTCGCCCAGGGCCTCGGTGCCGGCCGGGCGTTGCGGTACCACCAGATAGCGCACTTCGGCGGTGGAATCCCAGACGCGGATCTCGGTATTCGCCGGCAGGCGCACGCCGAAATCCGCCAGCACCCCGCGCGGATCGCGGACCACGCGCGAACGATAGGGCGCGCTCTTGTACCAGGTGGGCGGCAGTCCCAGCACCGGCCATGGGTAGCAACTGCACAGGGTGCAGACCACGATGTTGTGCAGCAGGGGCGTGTTGGCGACGGCGATCATGTGTTCGCCCTGGCGCCCGCAATAGCCGAGTTCGGCAATCGCCGCCGTCGCGTCACCCAGCAGGCGCTTCTGATAGGCCGCATCGACCCAGGCGCGCGCCACTACGCGCGCGCCGTTGCGCGGGCCAATCCGCGTCTGGTAGGTGTCGATCAAAACGTCGAGCGCGGCCGGGTCGATGTAGCCTTTCTCGGTGAGTACCGATTCGAGCGCGCGCACGCGCAGCTCGTTGTCGTCGAGCTCGCTGTGTTCGTGATCGTGTTCGTGGTCGTGCTCGTGATGATCGTGTGGCATCGCTTATGAAAACTCTGAACAAGTCCCTGGAATTCGGATTTTCAAACAAAGAACCTTTTCGAT
>CAYYFR010000068.1:11988-26408 GCA_964470865.1 uncultured Burkholderiales bacterium
TCAACATCTTGCAAGAGCGGCTTTCTCGACCTACGGACTTGTTCAGTGTTTCCTTTATCCAAACGCTGAACAAGTCCCTGGAATTCGGATTTTCAAACAAAGAACCTTTTCGATTCAACATCTTGCAAGAGCGGCTTTCTCGACCTACGGACTTGTTCAGTGTTTCCTTAATCCAATATCGGGACTTCGCCGCAATCCGTGCGCCACCAAGCCGCCTGGCGTTCTCCGGTTCACACGCCACCTTTCAAGGGCAGGTAGCGTGCCACCAGCACGCCTTCGATATCCGCCAACGCAGCGACGGTGACGGCCGGTACCGGGCTATCGACATCGACCAGGGTATAGGCCATTTCCCCGCGCGACTTGTTGATCATGTTGTGGATGTTCAAGCCCGCATGCGCCATCGCGGTGGATATCTGGCCCAGCATGTTGGGCACGTTGGCATTGGCGATCGCCACCCGGTACGGCGATTCGCGCGCCATCACCACTTCCGGAAAGTTGACGGTGTTGCGGATGTTGCCGTGCTCCAGATAGTCGCGCAAGGCATCGGCTACCATCACCGCGCAGTTGTCCTCGGCCTCGCGGGTGGAGGCGCCCAGATGCGGCAACGCCACCACGCCGGCATGGCCGCGCGACTGCGCGCTCGGGAAATCGCTCACGTAGGCCTTCAGCTTGTGGCTGCCCAGTGCGGCCAGCACTGCGTCCTCGTCGACGATGCCGTCACGCGAAAAATTGAGCAGCACCGCCGCATGGCGCATCAGGTCGATGTTGCGTGCGTTGACCAGATTGCGCGTGGCCGGCAACAGCGGCACATGCAGGGTGACGAAATGGCCGGCCTTGAGTACCTCATCCACACTGTGCGCCCGCTTGACCTGCGCTGGCAGGCTCCAGGCCGCATCGACGGTGATGTCGGGGTCGTAGCCCAGCACCTGCATGCCAAGCTTGATGGCCGCATCCGCCACCAGGCAACCGACCCGCCCCAGGCCGATCACTCCGAGGGTGTGGCCGCTCAGCTCAAATCCGGCGAACTGCTTCTTGCCTTCCTCGACCTGACGCTCCAGTTCATCGCCCTGCGCCGCAAGGGCGCCGGTGAAGCTCAATGCCGGCGCCAGGTTGCGCGCGGCCATCAGCAGACCGGCCAGCACCAGCTCCTTGACCGCATTGGCATTGCCGCCCGGCGCGTTGAACACCGGCACGCCGCGCGCCGACAAGGCCTTGACCGGAATATTGTTGGTGCCGGCGCCGGCACGCCCGACGGCGCGCACCGTTGGCGCGATCTCCATCGCGTGCATGTCCTGCGAACGCACCAGAATCGCGTCCGGCGCGGCGATACCCTTGCCGACCGTGTAACGCTCCTGCGGCAGTCGCTTCAAGCCGACTGCCGAGATCTGGTTCAACACCAGCACCCTGAACACATCAGGCATGTTTGGCCTCGAATTCGCGCATCAGTTCGACCAGTGCGCGCACGCCTTCGATCGGCATGGCGTTATAGATCGAGGCACGCATGCCACCCACAGCGCGATGCCCCTTCAACTGCGACATGCCGAGCTCCTTGGCGGCCTTGAGAAACGCCTCGTCCAGCGCCGCATCCTTGAGTGTGAACACGACGTTCATGCGCGAGCGGTCGGCCTGGTTGACGGCGTTGGAATAGAGCGTGCTTTGATCGATCAGGTCATACAGCAGCTTGGCCTTGGCGATGTTGCGCGCCTCAATCGCAGCAAGCCCACCCTGGCGCTTCAACCACTTGAACACCAGGCCGGCGATATAAACAGAATAGGTCGAAGGCGTGTTGAACATCGAGTCGGCCTCCGACTGCTGCTGGTAATCGAATACCGAAGGCGTGATCGACAGTGCCTGTCCGATCAGGTCATCACGCACGATCACCACCGTCAGGCCGGCCATGCCCATGTTCTTCTGTGCGCCGGCGTAGATCAGGCCGTATCTGGCCACCTCGAGCGGACGCGACAATATGTGAGAAGACATGTCGGCCACCAAAGGCACTTCACCGGTGTCCGGCGTCCAGTGGTATTCAAGGCCACCGATGGTCTCGTTGGTGCAGATGTGCACATAGGCCGCGTCCTTACTCAATTTCCAGGTATCGCGCGCCGGGATGGCGGTAAACTTGCTGTCGGCGCCGCTGGCCGCGACGTTCACGCTGCAGTACTTTTGCGCCTCCTTGATCGACTTCTTCGACCATTCGCCGGTGTTCACATAGTCGGCGACAGACTTGCCGTGCAACAGGTTCATCGGCACCACCGCGTTTTGCGCCAGTGCCCCGCCCTGCAGGAACAGCACCTTGTAATTGGCCGGGACAGCCAGCAGTTCCCGCAGATCGGCCTCGGCCTCGTCGGCGATGCCGATGAATTCCTTACCGCGGTGGCTCATTTCCATCACCGACATGCCACTGCCGTGCCAGTCGAGCATTTCCTCGGCGGCCTGGCGCAACACCTCTTCCGGCAAGGTTGCCGGTCCTGCACTGAAATTGAATACTCGGGTCATGGGATGCCTTGTTCCGTTGATTCGCCGCGCTGGTGCCGAGCTTAAGGGCTCGGCCCGGGATGGGTTCACGTCGTGTTTTTCCTGCCAACCCGCAATTATAAGGAGGTGGCGGCCACAATGCCTGCTCGGATTTGCGTGCGCGTGCCTGATGTCAACTTGATGCGATCATTGAGCGATACCGCCTTTCACCGTTCATGGTGGAGCGGCAGATATGTGGCGTGCCGCGGACTTTCACGGGCGCTCGCAGTCTTGATGAGCGACATCATGCAGCCCGGTTACTGCGAAGCCGTGTTCGATGTCGCCGGCTACCATCGCGCCGCCGGTGCAGCCCTGTCGGAACTGCCGTTCCTCGACGCGATGACCTGGCGCTTTGCGGTGGGCGAGGTGCGGGCCCACTGCCACCTGCCGATGAAGGTCACGCCGTGGGGCTATTCGTGCTTTCGCGGTGGGGACTGACGCGACCCGTTCAAGTTAGTCGTCGGCGACGGCGAGCAGGGCCTGCGGGTTGGATCCGGCGATTTTGAGTAGCGTCCGGGCGGCGCCCGAAGGGCGCTTGCGGCCCTGCTCCCATTCCTGCAAGGTGCGCAACGAGACGCCCAGCAGCGCGGCGAACTTTTGCTGCGTAAGGCCCGATGCCAGGCGGGCACGCGCGACTTCGGAGCGCACCAGGCCGCCCTTGCCATCGGGCACGAACACGCGCGCCGCACGCCCCGCCTTCAGGTCCCGCACCGCTTCAAGCAGCCCGGCCTCATGCCCGACCTTGCCGCTCGATCCAACTTCTTGCCTGGCGTTGTCGCTTGCTTTGTGTTTAGGCATCGATGAGTTCCTTTCTCAACTTTACGAGCGTCGCGGCGCTCAGGTTGTCCAGCGCCGCCTTGGTATAGGCCCTCAACAACCAGACCTTGCCCTGGCTGTCGATCGCATAAGTGATCACCCTCGCGCCACCGCGCTTGCCCATGCCCGACCGCGCCCAACGCAGTTTGCGCAAACCGCCGGTGCCGGGAATCAGATCGCCCCGATGCGGGTCCATGGCTACCGCGAATATCAAAGCCTTGATCTCAACCTCTGACCAGATCGCAGCTGCGTCGTTTTCAAATCACTGTGTTGTGGCGACTGTGAACATGGCTCATTATACGTCCAAGACGTATATGAATGGTGCCGCGTTAGCTGCTGGCGGCGAAAATCTCGCGCAGCTTCGGCCGCTCGACAAAAAACAGACAGAACGGCCCGGTTCATAGCTGCGCTCGACCAGGGCGTCGCGCAATTCCAGCAGGTTCAGCTCCTGCCGCGCCTCGAAGCGCAACGCGTTGACCGTGTTGCGCTTGTTGCGGCGGCAGGCGATGTATTGCCGGTGGATGTTGGCCAGTGAAAACAGGCCTTCATCCCTTGTCACGGGGCATCATCCTCCGGAGCGCACAGCGACCGCTAACAACTGGTTGTTCTTGTCGTCGTTGTTCTGGTCGCCATTGTCGGTGTTGAAGTTCCACGCGTTGTTGGCGTCGTTCGGCGCGAAGCCGCCGGAGAGCAGGCGTGACGCTTGCGTGCGTGCTGGATGCCTCCGCGGTACTGGCTTTGCTGCAGGCCGAACCCGGCTCGGACGCCGTGTTGTCGCGTATCGAGCACGACGCTTGCTGCATCTCCGCGGTGAACGTGACCGAGGTGCTGACACGCCTGATCGGCCGCGGCATGACCGCCCGTGACGCCGAAGCGGCATTCGACGCGCTGGAACTGGTGGTGTCGGTATTCGACGATGCCGCGGCGCGCGCCTGCGCGGCCTTGCGTCCGGCATCGCGCGCGTTCGGCCTTTCGATCGGCGACCGCGCCTGTCTGGCGCTGGCGCAAGCGCGGAAGCTGCCGGCGCTGACGGCTGACCGGGCCTGGGCGCAACTCGATTGTGGCGTAGTCATCGATCAACTCCGGCCTGGCGTTTGAGAGGCGCGCGGCGCAGACCCTGTAACGGCCCGCGCGGCACAAACAATCTCAAGCACTGACGCGATTGCCGACCGCCGCACTCAGGGTCGCCGTCAGGCAAAAGCCCTCGAAAGCCGCTGTTGCGGATATCGGTTCAGCCCATGATCCGCTAGCCATGGGTCGATGCGGGGTAATCCAACAGAGGTGCGCTAGCAGCCTGACGGACTTGGGTCGAATTGACTGCCCGGTAGTCGCGCTCGCGGCCCGATGGCGACTTTCACTCAGGCCGGGTCAGGTTCCGGCAGTGCGCTGCGCACCTTCGGCGCGCCGGCCTTGCGTGCCTGCGACAAGTCATATGCGGCCTGCTGCGCGACCCACAGATCGGCGCGACCACCGCGCTTCACGCCGAGCCAGCCTTCAATTCGAAGCGCCATCGCTGGCGAGATCGCGGCACGCTCGTTCTGCACGCGCGAGAGTGCGGCGCGCGTCACGCCCAGTTGACTCGCGGCATCGGCTAGGCCGGCGCAAGAAACACCGCAACCGGCACCGCGCGCTTGACCGCGACCGACTTGCGCAGGCGCTTGATACGCTCAATCTCGTGCATGGTTTGTGCGGTAAACCAGGATTCACCGCAATGCGGACACGCAATCAGGGGAATGCCCTCGATCACGAGCAGATCCCCCCCTTTGCCAAAACTGCGCGTAACAGCACGCAGCGTCAGGCCAGGGCTGGCGCAATGCACGCAGGGTTCGTCAGAGCGCATAGACGGTGATGAAAACGAGCTTGCCGCCGTGACCGACTTTGACGATGGTTTCCGCGGCGCCATCGGCAAGCGTGACACCTTGGATGACGCACTTGACTTCGCGCGTTTCAACGTCGCGCTGGCGCGCGGTGATGCTGCCGGTGAGGACGACGTTTTCGAGGTCGAGGATGGAGAGCTTGTCATCGTCAAGTTCATCAGAAGCGTGGGTGGTAACGACGTAGTTGAGCGAGCGCACCAGCGCACGAATTTGAGCAATTCCCGGACGCTGCATGGGGACATTCTACAGCGGTGAAGGAGTCAGTCTCATGTAATCAGGACGCCTGGCTTCATCCAGCCGGGGTCAACCGGCGCGAACTCACCACATCAGACCGGCAAATGCCGCGACTGACGCGGCGGTGCATTGCCGGCGGCATGGCCAGCCGCGCGTTTCGGCCCCGCTTCGGCTCGGCTGGCAGTCTGGAAGCCCAGGCGCCCTTTGCCACCGGTGCGCGCATAGTCGGCCAGCAGGCTCGCCGCAACATCCTGCGCCGCCAGCGCGCAGGCGTCCGTCAAATAGGTATGCACCAGTTCGAACAGGCGTTCCATCGCCAGTTGATGGGTCTGCCCGGTTTTCTTGTAAAGCCAGTCACTGAACATCAGGAAGCTTGCGAACGCGGAAGCGGGTGCGGCGCGCTTGAGCAGGGACGGCAGGGTGTCGCGAAAGCGTCCCGAATTGGCCACCATGTCCCAGTAGCGCGCAAACCGCGACAGGCGTTGCAGGGTGGCGAAATCGAGCTCGTCGGTGGCCAGTATGTTGTACGGCGGGTCCGGGTTGTAGCGCATGCGATGCGCCTCGGTATGGCGGATGATCGGCGTGCCGCGCAGGCGCTTCAGGATGCCGAACTGGATTTCATGCGGGTTCATCGCATGCAGGCGGTCGAAGCCGGCGCCGAAGCTTTCCAGCGTTTCCCCCGGCAGGCCGGCGATCAGGTCGACATGCAGGTGGGCGTTCGACTCCTCGCGCAGCCAGCGGATGTTGGCCTCGGCCTTGGCGTTATCCTGCTTGCGCGAGACGCGCTTCTGCACTTCCGGGTTGAAGCTCTGGATGCCGATCTCGAACTGCAGGGCGCCGGGCGGAAAGCGCTTGATGGCGGCCTTGAGTGCATCGGGCAGGTGATCGGGCACCACTTCGAAATGTGCGAAGCAGGGGTCGTCGGGGCGCGCCTCGATGCGCTCGATGAAGAAATCGAGGATCGCCAGGCCGGTCTTGACGTTCAGGTTGAAGGTGCGATCGACAAACTTGAATTGGCGCGCACCGCGATCGTAGAGACTCGCCATTTGCGCAAGGAACGCCGGCAGATCGAAGGGCCAGGCGGTCTTGTCGAGCGCCGAGAGGCAGAATTCGCATTTGAACGGGCAGCCACGCGAGGCCTCGACGTAAAGGTGGCGCTGCGCGATGTCTTCGTCGGTGTATTCGGCATACGGCATGACGATATCGGCCAGCGCCGGTTGCTCGCCGGCATGCACTTTCACAAGCGGCTTGGGGCCATCGAGAATCTGCCGGCACAGCTTGGGAAAGCTTACGTCGCCCCAGCCGGTCACCACATAGTCGGCCAGCGCACAAATGCGCTGCTCGCCCACCTCGAAGCTGACCTCCGGCCCGCCTAACACCACCACCACCTGCGGCGCCACCGTCTTCAACATGGCGACGATGCGCGTGGTCTCCTCGACATTCCAGATGTAGACGCCAAAGCCGATGATGCGTGGCGTCGCAGCCAGCAGTCGCTCGACCGCGACCTCGGTCTTCACACCCAGCACCAGTTCGAGGATGGCGGTTTTCGCCACGAGCAAACCCATGTTGGCGCGCAGATAGCGCAGCCCAAGAGATGCATGCGAATAGCGCGCGTTGAGGGTGCAAAGAAGAATGGTCGACATGGCGGGGCGGACAGCGGTGACGGATTCTACGCTGACGCTCAGGCGCTACACGTGTTGTAATTCGCGGCCGCCCTCACCTGATCCCGCGCACCATGAATCGTCGCCAATTCGCATCCGCCGTCGCCGGCCTGGCCGCCGCCGGCGGCGCGCGCGCGCAGTCGACCGACCTGCCGACCTGCGCCTACATCCGCACCGCCGACGTGGTGTACGAACCGACGCCGCGCGGCGTGGTGGAGACCATGCTCGACCTGGCGCAAGTGGGCAAGGGCGATGTGGTCTACGACCTCGGCTGCGGCGACGGCCGCATCGTGGTCGCGGCAGCCAAGCGCGGCGCCAGTGGAGTCGGCATCGAAATCGACCCTCGCCTGGTCGAATGGGCGCAGGCCAACGTGTTGGCCGAGCGTGTCGAGGACCGCGTGCAGATCCGCGTTCAGGACCTGTTCCAGACCGACTTGTCGCCAGCCTCTGTGATCGCCCTCTACATCCTGCCGGAAATGAACCGGCGCCTGCGCCCCATCCTGTGGCGCCACCTCAAGGTGGGCGCGCGCGTGGTGGCCAATGGCTTCGAGGTGCCGGGCTGGAAGCCCGACCGCGTGATCGACGTACCGACCCGCTACCTGCACGCGTTTCTGTATACCGTGAAGCCTGAAGACAAGCGCAATGCAGGATAAGCGCGCCACCCGACAGCCATCACCGCCAAGGATAATTCCCATGCAACGACGCCGATTCCTCACCAACACCCTGCCACTGGCCGCTGCCGGCACCCTGCTGGCAACCGGCCCGGCACTGGCACAGACAGCGCAGCAGCCTTGCGCGCCGCCGCGCGGCGCCGACGTGGTCTACGAGCCGACCCCTCTGGCGGTGGTCGATACCCTGATCACTGCGGCCAATGTGGGGCCCAAGGATGTGGTCTACGACCTCGGCTGCGGTGACGGCCGCTTTCTGGTGGCGGCCGCCAGGCGCGGCGCGATGGGGCGCGGCTTCGATCTCAATTACAACCTGGTCGAGTGGGCCAGCGCCAATGCGCTGGCCGAGCGGGTCGATGCGCGCGTCAAGTTCGAGGTGCGCGACCTCTTCAGCGTCGACATGAGCCAGGCCACGGTGGTGACGCTCTACCTGCTGCCGGAACTCAATCTCAAGGTGCGCCCGAAATTGTGGAAGGAACTCGCGGTGGGCTCGCGCGTGGTGTCCAACGCCTTCGACATGGGCGACTGGGTGCCGGATCGGACCTTCGAGGTGGCGACGCGCTATCGCCGCGCCTTTCTGTGGACCATCAAGCCGGAACACAAGCGCGCTTGAGGCTTGCCGCTTGCGGCATCCGCGCGACCCGCCGCACACCCCGTTGTCAACACGCTCGCGAGCAAACCCGTCAATGAAGTTCCAGCACCTGGTACAGATCAACGATCCGCTCAACCCGTTGATCGACTCGCTGACACGCGAGCAGGTGTGGCGCGGCCTGGTCATGAAGGCCGAGAATCCGTTGTTGTTCGTGCCCACGCTCGACAGCTTCAAATTGCTGGCGCGTGATGCGGGTTCGATCGAGCGCGAGTTGCACTTCGGCCGGCTGGTGGTGCGCGACCGCATCAGCTTCCATCCGCCCGACCGCACGCGGCAGGAAATCGACGCGGCCGGCGAAATACCTGCGGCCACGCTTGTGACCAGCATCGAGGCCCCGGACGAATTGCAGCTATTCGTGTGCTTCGACTACACAAGCCACCCGAACAACGGCGCACCTCCGGTGGACCCGCTCTACCAGGGCTTCGTCAAGCAGGCCTATGTGGAAGCGGACACCGATGCCATCCGCACGATTCGCCGCCTGGTGGTCGAAGGCAAACTGTAGCGGCCGCTCAAGCAGCCGGCGGCAGCTCCACCCAGAAAGTCGAGCCCTCGCCTTCCACCGATTCGAAGCCGATGCGCCCGTGCATCATCTCGACCAAGCGTTTGGAAATCGCCAGGCCCAGGCCGTTGCCATGGATCGGTCCGGATTCCTCGCCCAGGCGCGCGAACGACTCAAACAGTTCATGGCGCCGATCTTCGCGAATGCCGCGCCCGCTATCAGCCACACTGATGCGCAGAAAACCGTCGTCCAACGCACGCGCATCGATGCTGACGCTGCCCTGGTCGCGGTTGTATTTGAGCGCGTTCGACAACAGATTGAGAATCACCTGCCGCAAGCGGGTTGCGTCGGCGCGCACCAGCACGCCTGCGCTGGCCCGCGCGTGATTGACGATGGCGATGCCGCGCTTGTCGGCCGCCAGTCGGACCATCGCCACCGAGGAAGCCACCACCTCGGCGACCCGCACGTCGTCGATGCGCAGCTCGACATCGCCGGACTCGATGCGGCTCATGTCGATCACCTGGTTCACCAACGCCAGCAGGTGATCGCCGGCGGTCAGGATGTTCTCGACGTAGGTGGCCTGCGCCGGCGAGAGTTTTTGGGCCTCATCGAGTTTCAATACCTCGGCAAAACCGATCACGGTTGACAGCGGAGTGCGCAGTTCGTGGCTGACCGACGACAGGAATACCGACTTGGCGCGGCTGGCGCGTTCGGCCACATCGCGCGCCGCGCGCAAGCGCGCCTTGACCTCGGCGCGTTCGCGCATGACGAAGGCCGCAGCGAACACCAGCACCGCCACCGACGATAGCATCGACAACAGCATCAATTCGTGGGTCAGCGCCGGCGGCACCAGGCTCATCGGAATCCAGCCGCGAATCGACAGGCCGTACAGCGTCACCACCACAATCATCACCGCACCGCCGGCGAACCCCAGCAACAGCATGTTGCCGAAGGTGGACAAGAGCGCCAGGTTGGCAAGCAACCACGGGATCGCCACCGACAGAATGCCGCCGGTCAGATAGGCCCACAAGCCCACCAGCAGTACGCCGGCCAGATTGGTCAGGATCAGGCCGTGCACGATGCGCCCCGAGGCGCGAATCAGCAGCGCGCCACATATCGGTATTACGATCGCGGCGGCAAACAGGATCAGCTCGGCCACGGAAGGCGCGTTGCGCACCAGAAGATAGCCGATCAAAAGGATCGCGACCGTCGCGGAAATCGCCAGCAAGGACTTGGCAACGCCGCGATGCCGGTCACCCCAGACCGGGTCGGCGCGCGAGGCCGGCGGCACGAACCAGTCGATCGGATTCATGCGCGCATCCGCGATCGCTTCATGTGTTCAATAGTACCGGTGCACCGCGCGCATCCCTGCTTCGGCGGCAGCGCGCGCAGATAGGCGACGATCGCCTTGACGTCATTGTCCGACACGCCGCCCCCCAAACCCGGAATCCTGGCCGCCCTCGCGGCAAAGGTCAAAGCTTCGCGGAGCGCGGTGCTGCCAGCAGCTTTTCAAACTCGCCGTTGCGCATCAGCCGCGCCAGGTCCTGCGCGCCGCCGACCAGCACGCCCTTGACAAAAACCATCGGCAGGGTCGGCCAGCCGCACCACATCTTGAGTGCGGTGCGGCGTCGCCAGCCGCCCAGGTAATTGCCGTATTCGAGGTAACGATAGGTGCGGCCGGCGGCGTCAAGCAGCTTGCGCGCGCGCCTGGGGAAGGGATTCATCGCCATGCCGACAACCACGATGTCCTCAGCGGCGACTGCGGCCTCGACTTCGCGCACGATATCGGCATGGCTGTTTGCAATGGCTTCGCTGATCGCCGGATGAATCCGGCCGGGGTCCAGAACGGCGCGTGGCATGAGACGGACTTTCGAATGTGATGCGTGGCCACAGTGTGCCACGTCCGCCTTGGCCATGCGGCGTGCGCCCTCAGTCGGCGATCAGGTCGCGATAGGCATGCCAGGTGGCGTGCCCGACCAGCGGTGCGGTCAGCACCAGGGCAAACATGCCGAACACCAGGCTTCCGCCGATGATGGCGACGATCAGTGCGGCCCACAGGTACAAGGGCCCCGGGTTCATCCACAAGGCGCGCACGCTGGCGAAGATCGACACCATCGTATCGGTGTTGCGATCGAGCATCAACGGCGCCGACACCACCGAGACGGCGAATACCAGCGAGGCAAACACGAACCCGACACCGAACCACACGGCCACGAAGGGCAGGTTGGTGAAGGCGAAGATCTGCGTTAGAACACCCTGCAAGGTGGGAAAATCACGCGTCGAGAAGAGCGCGAAAATGACCACCGAGACCCGCGCCCAGACGATCATCGCGAAGGTGACGATGGCGGCGAAGAAGCCGACTCCGCCCGGATTGCGGCGCCAGCAGGTGAGCGACTCCATCAGGCTCACCGCTTCACCCCGCGCGCGCTGCCGCGACAGCCAGTAGATGCCGCAACAGATAAACGGGCCCATCAGGAAAAAACCCGCAGTCAGGCCCATGGTCAGCTGCCATTTGGTCTGGTAGATGGTGGTGATCGCCAAACCCATCAGGGCGAACACCACGCCGTAGAAGGTGCCGGCGAAGCGCGTCGCCCGCATGTCGGCCCAGCCAAGCGCCAGCCATGCGAAAGGCGCACCGAACGCGACACTGCGCGGCTTGGGCACCGGGAAAGGGTCTGCGCCGGCCGCAGAAACCATTGGCGGCGAGCCGGGAGACTGCGGAGAATCGGACATGACGTGGAAACCTCGTGGCCAGGAAGCGACAGGCATACTTTGCGCGGGGCGGCGTGCGGCGTCAATCCGCAAACGCCGGGTTGGCCGGCGCATGGCGCATGAATTCGACGGAACCTTGATCTGCCTCAACTCTCGCGGCAACGTGGCGGGCGCGCGAGGCCCCTTGCAGCCCCGCAAAAGCATCGAATTCGCGCGATTTGGCAGTAGCGTCAGTGCGAGGCCGGCGCGCCGGGCAAGGCGCGCAGGCAAGCCAAGACCTACAGGCCGAGCGCCCCGCTCACCAGCGTGCGCAAGTCGCGTTTCAACTTCTCGCGCACCGGCGCCGCGGCACGGCTCTTGATCAGGTTCTTCAACTCGTACGGATCGCGCGTCAAGTCGTAGAGTTCATCGAGTTCGCCGGCGCGGCCACGATTGACCCAGTGAATCAGCTTGTAGCGCTCGGTTCGCACCGCCTTGTAGGTCATGCCCACCAGCCAGGGCATGGCGTTCTCGGCCCAGTATTCGACCAGGAAGGACTTGCGCCAGCCGGCGCGTTTTCCCGCAAACAGCGGCAACAGCGAGCGTCCCTGGATTTGCGGCCCCGGCTTGCCGCCGGCCAGTTCGATGAAGGTCGGCGCGATGTCCTGGCAGATCACCAGATCCTTGACGCGCGAGCCGGCCCTGACCTTTTTCGGATAACGCACCAGGAACGGCGAGCGAATCCCTTCTTCGTAGGCGAAGCGGCGCTCCGGCCCCAAGCCATGCTCGCCGAAAAAGTAGCCGTTGTCGCCGAGGAACACGATGCAGGTATCGTCGAGTTTGCCCTGGCGCGCGAGGGTGTCGAGAATCATGCCGACGCCCTCGTCAACCGAGGCCATCATCGCGGCCCGCAAGCGGATCTCCTCCTGTTCGCCCGAATGCACCGCCTTGATGACCGCCTGCGATTCCCTGCTGCGCTTCAGATCGAAGCATTCAGCCCAGGCCGGTTTCTGCCTGATCACCTCGGCGGGCGAAAGCATGTTGGGGGATTTGGGAAACACCTGGCCACGGTACAGGTCGCGGTGGCGCTCGGCCGCGACGTAGCCATCCACGCGAAAAGTGCCGTCGGCGCCCTGCTCAGCGTCCGGATGCACCGCCTTGTGCGCGAAGAACAGCGAGAACGGCTTCTTGTCGTGCTTCTTCTGGTGGTCTTTGAGAAAGTCCACCGCCAGGGTATTCATGATGTCGGTGACATAGCCCTGGTGCTGCACGACCTTGCCGTCGTGGTTCAGTTTCGGGTTGTTGATGCGGCCATGGCCGTCGTAGCTCACCCAGTAGTCGTAGCCCGGACGCGGCCCGCCCGCGTTGCCCATGTGCCACTTGCCGATGTGCGCGGTGCGGTAGCCGCGCTTTTGCAACTCCAGGTGGTAATTGGGCAGGCGATGGCTCATGGCATCGCGCGCGACGTTGTCGATGATGCCGTGGCGGCTGGCGTACTGGCCGGTGACGATCGAGGCGCGATTGGGTGAACAGATCGGCGTGGTGTGAAAGGCGCGCTCGAACAACGCGCCTTCGGTGGCCAGTCGATCGATGTGCGGCGTTTTCATGTAAGGGTGACCGCCGGCGCTGAATTCGTCGTAGCGCAGATCGTCGACCAGGATGACGAGGAGGTTGGGTTTCATCGGTACTCCGGGTGTAAAGTCTGGGTACAAGCCTACACGATCCGCGACCCCACATCGGCCCGGACACCACCTCGGAGGAGACCCGCATGTTCAAGTTGGGCGTATCGCGCATCCGCTTTGGCGCCGGATTTGCCGTGCTCTATGGCGCACTGCTGCTTGTGCTGCCCGGCACGGCACTGGCCCAGGCCGAGTCCTACCCCGGCAAGCCGGTGCGCTTTGTCATCTCGTTCCCGGCCGGCAGTGCAACAGACCAGGTGGCACGCCTGATCGCAGCGCAATTCACCAAGGCCACGGGGCAGGCAGTGGTGGTCGAGAATCGCGGCGGCGCCGCCGGCTTCATCGCCTGCGAGGCGGTGGCCAAGGCCGCGCCGGACGGCTACACGGTGCTTTTCACCACCGGTACCACCCATGCGGCCAATCCGGCACTGTTCAAAAGGCTGCCGTATGACCCGGTCAAGGATTTCGTGCCGGTGAGTTCACTGAGCATGAACGACTTCGTGCTGGTGGTGTTGCCGACCTTCCCGGCCAACAACGTCGCGGACCTGGTGCAACTGGCGCGCGCCAATCCCGGCAAGTACACCTTCGCCTCGGGCAATGCGCCCAGCCGCATCGGCGGCGAAATGTTCAAGATGATGAGCGGCACCAACCTGCTGCATGTGCCCTACCGCGGCGCGCCGCAGGCGTTAGGCGACTTGCTGGGGGGCCAGATCAGCATGATCTTCAGCGATCTGCGCACCGCCATGCCGCAGGTGACAGCCGGAAAGCTCAAGGCACTGGCGTTCACCGGCAAGAAGCGGCTGGCGATCGCGCCCAACGTGCCGACCATGATGGAGCAGGGCTTCCCGGATTACGACTTGTTCAACTGGGTGGGCGCCTACCTGCCGGCCAGGACGCCGCCGGAAATCGTGGCCAGACTCAACGCCCTGTTGCACGCCGCGGTACGCGCCGATCAGGCGGCGCATGAAACCAGCGGCGGCTCGGTGCGGCTCACCTCGCCGGAGGAATTCGCCCGCTTGCAGGCCAGCGATACCGCCATGTGGGCGCGCGTGGTCAAGGCCGCCGGTATCGAACCGGAGTAAATCCATGCACAGCAAGAACAGCGGCGGCATGTTGGCAGGCATCAAGG
>CAYYFR010000069.1:0-16568 GCA_964470865.1 uncultured Burkholderiales bacterium
TTCCCCCTTGATTCCGGCCTCGCGGATCAGCTTGCCGTATTTTTCGATATCGTTGTGTTGGCGGCCATGACCAGGGTATAGCCGTCCGGCGCTGCCTTGGCCACTGCATCGGCGCCAATGTTGCCCCCGGCACCCGGCCGATTCTCGACTACCAGGGATTGACCGAGCGCCTCCGATACGCGAGGTGCGAGCGCGCGCGCCAGGATATCGGTGCCACCGCCCGGCGCGTAAGGGACGATCAGCCGCACGGCGCGGGCCGGGTAGGCCTGGGCCAAGGTAGCGGGGGCCCAGGCGTTGAGAAGCAGCACACATGCGAGCAACACGTAGCCCGACGCGCCCCGCGATTTCCTTGTTTTTCCGCCCCGTATCATTCCGCCCCCTGTCGATGATGTGAATGGATGTGCTGCGCCGCTTGCTTATTTCGCGAAATAGCGGACTCCGTCCAGAGCGGCGAAATCCACGTCCTGGGTCCACACGATGGCACCCAGTCGACGCGCGGTGGCATAGATCAGGCTATCGGCCAACGGCAGGTCGAAGCGCGATGCCTCAAGCGCGAGGTTGGCATCGAATTCAACGATGCGGCCGGATTCCAGCGCGGCCGCGATCTGCAATACGGCGTCTTCGCCGCGTTCGCGCCGCACCTTCTTGCACACCTCGTAGAGCACGATCGCCGGAACAATCAGATTTCCGGTGTCTTCGATTGCGCCGGCGAACAGCTTGGCACGCGGGGTGTCGGCGAAATACTCCAGCCACGCTGAAGAGTCGACGACATTCTGGCTCACGCGCGATCTTTCTCGCGATCGATGGCGGTATCCATGCCTTTCAGAAAGCCGCGCAGGCTTTTCATCGAGCGAACCGGAATCAGCTCAACCCGGCCTGCATAGGAAACCACGCGCAATTTTTCCCCCGGAACGAGTCCAAGAAGCTGGCGAACTTGCTGCGGAATGACGACCTGGAATTTCGGCGAAAGTGTGACGGTATTCATATCGATAACCATCTTGTGTGATGAATCCATGATCGATTCTAACACCGGGCTGCACTAAGGCTCTTGACATCTGCGCAACATGGGCGCCGCGCGCAGAGATAGTTCACCGCTCGTGACGCGCCTGGGGCCGTTCGGCGTTTCGAGCAGCAGCGCGCCATCGGGATCGACGCCAAGCGCGATCCCTTCGATCAGCATCGCGCCTTCGGCCGACATGGCCACACGCTGGCCGGCGAACGCATGGCGCAGATTCCATTGCGCTACGAACGGCGCCAAACCGTCAGCGGCGAAACTGCGTAGCACCAGCGCCAAATCCTCCAGCACGAGCGCCAGCAAATGATTGCGTGAAACCACCAGACCAAGTAACTCAAGGTCAGCAGCCCGCTGGTCTATCAGTGCCGCGCCCGACCCCAGCCGCAAATTCAGTCCGATGCCGATGACCGCGTGCACCGGCCCGCTCGACGGGCCGGCGATCTCGATCAGAATGCCGCCCAGTTTGGCCCAGCCCGCGTCGCGTCGCACCAGAAGATCATTCGGCCACTTCAGCATCACGCCGACAGCGCCGCAGCGGTCGAGTGCGCGCGCCACCGCCAGCCCGACGGCCAGGCTCAAGCCGGAAAGCGATGCGGCGCCACCGGCAAACTTCCACAGCAGGGAAAAAGCCAGGCTGCCCCCGAGCGGGGCATGCCAGGCACGGCCGCGGCGACCGCGCCCCGCGGTTTGCAGTTCGGCGACCAGCACCCTGCCCGACGGCAAGCGTGCGGCCGCGGCCATCAGGTCGGCATTGGTCGAAGCGGTGACGTCAACCACGTGTATGTCGAACGTCGACCGCGCCGCTGGCGGCAAAGCCTGTGCCACCGCCTGCAAGTCCAGCTTGTCGAACGCTCGCGCAAGGAGCAATTCGCCACTTGCAGTGCGGTTGATGCCGGCGTCGCCCGCCTCGGGCATTGCCGGCACCGCCACGATTGCATCTGCCGGCACCGCCAGCGTGCGCGCCAGCGCTGCAATCGTGACCGGCTTTCCGGCCTCCATGGCACGCAGCATGCGCACCAGGAGGTGGAGCGAATCAAGGGCTTGCTGCGGGCCGGGCATGGCGCATTCTAGGCCAGCCCATTTGCTACACTCGACTGTTGGGCTTCAACCCGCACCGGCCGCAAGCGAAGCACCCAAGCTGCGGCGGCGCAGGCAGCCAGGGCAAAAACATAAGGATCAAGGGTGCGCCATCGTGGCGATGTGCGTCCCGCCGGGCAATGTCCGAATCGACTTCCCAACCCAGCCTCGAAGTGGTGCGCGGCGCGACCGCACCGGGCGTGCTGCTGCGTGGTCGCTGGAATGTGCAGGGGCTTTCCGCCGGTACCGGCGGTGCGCCGGCGCGCCGGCGCATTGCCGCGCTCAAGGCGCAACTTCTGCTGCAAGGCAAGGCCTTCGATACGACCTGGAACCTGACGCACGCCAGCGCGATGGATCATGTCGGCGCCCTCATGCTCTGGCAGGCCTGGGGCGGGCGCGAACCGAAGAATCTGGTTCTCGACCCGCAGCACCGCTTGCTGTTCGAGAATTTCCGGCACATGCAGGCGATCCCCGCCGACCCTGTCCGCTTCGATCCGTTCGGCGCCTTGGTCGCGATCGGTAACGAGGCCCGGCGCTTCATCGACCACCTGTCCGGCTTCGCGCGGCTGTTGGGGCAGGTCATGCTCGATCTCGGGCGCTTCGCCGCACGGCCGCAGGCCGGCCCGTGGCGCGAGATTTCGGCCAACCTGTATCGCTCGGGCGCGCAGGCGCTGGGCATTACCGCGCTGGTGGGTTTCCTGATCGGCATCGTGCTGTCTTACCTGTCGGCCAAGCAGTTGAAGCAATTCGGCGCGGATGTCTTCATCGTCGATCTGCTGGGCGTGGCCATCATCCGCGAACTCGGTCCGGTGCTGGCGGCGATCCTGGTGGCCGGTCGCTCCGGCTCGGCCATGACCGCTTCACTGGGCGTCATGCGGGTCACCGAAGAACTCGACGCACTAACCGTAATGGGCATTCCGCAAGGCTTCCGCCTGATCATGCCAAAGGTGGTCGCGCTGGCGATCGCCCTGCCGCTCCTGATCCTGTGGACCGACGTGGTTTCGCTGCTGGGCGGCATGGTGGCGGCCAAAATCCAGCTCGACCTTTCGATGTCGTATTTCTTCAACGCCCTGCCCAACGCGGTCAAGATCGCCAACTTGTGGATCGGCCTGGGCAAGGGCATCGTGTTCGGCGCCCTGATCGCCCTGGTGTCGTGTCACTTCGGCTTGCGCATCGAACCCAACACCGAAAGCCTGGGCCGCGGCACCACCAGCGCGGTGGTAGCCTCGATCACGGTGGTGATTTTGGCCGACGCGGTATTCGCCATCGCATTCTCGAACGTCGGCATATGAGCGCCCGAATGGCAATCCCGCAGCCGCCAAACGACGAGTACGTCATACAGATCGAGGGCTTGTGGACCAAGTTCGGCGAATTCGTGGTGCATCGCGGTGTCGATCTCAAGGTGCGCACCGGCGAAATCCTGGCCCTGGTCGGCGGCTCGGGCTCGGGCAAGACCACGCTGTTGCGCCAGATGCTGGGCCTGGAAACCCCGCATCAGGGCAGCGTGTCGATCTTCGGCCAGCGCCTGGACTCCTCCGACCGCGCCGCCCTGCAGGCGCTGCGCAACCGCTGGGGCGTGCTGTTCCAGCAGGGGGCGCTGTATTCGGCGCTGCCGGTGTTCGACAACATCGCCCTGCCGCTGCGCGAGCTCAAGTGTTTCGACGAAGGCCTGATTCGCCAGATCGTTCTGCTCAAGTTGCAGATGGTCGGGATCGAGCCGCGACATGCCTACAAAATGCCGGCGGACCTCTCCGGCGGCATGGTCAAGCGCATCGCCTTGGCGCGTGCGCTGGCACTCGAGCCTGAATTGGTGTTTCTCGACGAGCCCACCGCGGGGCTCGATCCCGACCGCTCCGATTCGTTCGTCGCCCTGATTCGCGAGTTGCACCGCGAACTCAGGCTCACGGTGGTGATGGTGACCCACGACCTCGATACCCTGTTCGAACTGACCACCTGCGTGGCGGTGCTGGCCGACCAGAAGGTGATCGCGGTCGGTCCGGTGCGCGAGGTGATCGCGATTCCGCACCCATTCATCAAGACATTCTTCCTCGGTGATCGCGCGCAACGCGCCATCGAGGTGATTCGCGATTATCCTTTTGTCGTTTAAGATGAAAACCGTCCTCTCTGCGTCAATCGCGCCCCGCTCGCAGGTCCATGGGGCAAAAACGAGGAGCAGCCGCAAGTGCGCGCGCGCACCGGATAGATAAGCTATGGAAAACCGTTCTCACGCACTCCTGGCAGGCATTTTCACGGTGCTTCTGACCATCGGCATCGTTGCCGCCGCCATGTGGCTCAACCGCGACACGCAGGAACGTGTGCCCTATGTGCTCGCAACCAACGGCACGGTGGCAGGCTTGAATCCGCAGGCCGCCGTGCGCTACCGCGGCATGGAAGTAGGCAAGGTGGAGGCGATCGAATTCGACCGCGACAACCCGGGGCAGATTCTGGTGCGCATCGGCGTCCTGCCTGCCACCCCGATCAGCAGCGCCACTTTCGCCGAACTCGGCATGCAGGGGCTGACCGGCCTGGCCTACGTGCAACTCGACACCGACCCCAAGGTGCAGGGCGCCAAACCCCTGCCTTCGAGCGCGCAGGCGCCCGCGCGCCTGACGATCCGGCCCTCGATGTTCGACCGCTTCAGCCTTTCCGGCGAGGATTTGCTCGTGCGTGCGGCCACCGCCATGGAACAGGTAAGCAAGCTCCTGGGCGACGACAACCAGAAGCTGCTGGTCCGCTCGCTGAGTGACGTGCAGGCCGTGTCGCTGCGAATCGGACAACTGGCCGACGAGATCAAGCCAGTCGCCGGCGCCGTGACCGCATTGGCCAACGACAGTCGCAAGGCGATCGCCGGCGTAGCACCGCTGCTGCTGCGGGCCGACGAAACCCTGGCTTCCTTCGGCAAGCTGTCGGCCGATCTCGGGCGCCGCCTCGATGTGCTCGACCGCGTGGCCAGAAGCGCCGAACAGGTAGGCCAGGCCGCCAGCAGTTTCGAAGGGCAGTCGCTGCCGCGCATCAATGCCTTGCTGGACAACGCCGATCGCGGTGCGCGCACACTTGAACGTGTCGCCGATCGCCTGGGTGAGGAACCGACCAGCGTGCTGTTCGGTCCGCAACCGGGCCGCCCCGGGCCCGGCGAACCCGGATTTTCCGTGCCGGCAGGAGGCGCAAAATGACTTTCCCGCGAAATGCCGGGCAGGCGCTTTCGCGTCGCGCGATCGCCGCGTGTATGTGTGCAAGCCTGTTGGCATCCTGTTCCATTGGCCCCAAGCCGCAGGCGCCGATCGGTGCCTGGGATTTCGGGCCGCCGGCGGCTACGACAGCGCGCCTGACAATCAAGGCGCTGGGCACGGTGGAAGTAGTGGCGCCGCGCTGGATCGACAGCGTCAACACGCATTACCGGCTGGGCTATGCCAACCCGGCACAAGCGATGGCCTACAGTCAGACGCGCTGGGTGATGCCGCCGCCGATCCTCATCGACGCCCGTTTGCGCGAGCGCCTGGTGGCGGGCGGCACATTGCTCGGCGGCGCCGGGCCGACACTGCGCATCGAACTCGATGAATTCGCCCAGACCTTCGATAGCGAGAAATCCAGCCGCGCGGTGCTGCGCGCACGCGCCACCTTGAGTTCCGGGCGCGAAGTATTGCGCCAGCGCCCGTTCACCATCGAAGTACCGGCAGCGACAGCCGACGGGCCCGGCGGTGCCGCCGCACTCGCGCGCGCCGCCGAGCGCCTGATCGAAGCGGTGCTCGACTGGGCCGGGGGCGCGTAATGCCGCGCAGACAGGGTTCGCCGCTGGCGCGCGAACTCTGTACCGTATACCTGTTGCTGATCGTCTACGCCACCCTGCATCCGTTCACCGGCTGGCGCGATCGCGGCTTCTCGCCATTCGCCTGGGCCGAGGCCTGGCCCAAACCGATCCTGCCCTTCGACCTGTGGCTCAACACTGCGGCGTATTTTCCACTCGGGGCGCTGGTGGTATGGGCAGTCTATCCGGCGTTGCGCCTGGGCAGTGCCATCGTTGTGGCAGTCGTGGTCGGCGCATGCCTATGCGGCACGCTCGAATCGCTGCAAACCTACATGCCGAGCCGCACCCCCTCGATGGCGGATGCGGCAACCAATACCGCCGGCGCGCTGGCCGGCGCCTTGTGGGGCGCACTGGTGATCGCCATGTTTGGTCGCGGTCTCCTGGCGCGCGCCTTCGAACGCTGGTTTGCCGACACGCCCGACCGCGCGCGCGCCCTGATACTGGCCGGACTGTGGCTGTTTGCACTGCTGTTCCCGCAAAGCATCCTGTTCGGTCACGGCAGCCTCCTGGCGTACATTGGCCCGATTTCAGGCTACCCGTTCACCCCGGCCGAATTCAGCCGGGTGGAGTCGGCGGTGACCGCTGCAAGCCTGTTCGCGGCCGGTTCGCTCGGATTACGTGCGCTCAATGCGGATGCACCGCGCTTCCTGCTGCTGTTCCTCTTCGTCGCAGTTGCCTGCGGTCTGCGAGCGCTGTCGCAGGCGATCCTGTTTCCGCCCGAACATGCCCTGGCCTGGATGACGTCGGGCGCGTTGCGTGGCCTGGCCATCGGCGGCCTGGCGCTTGCGATCACCATCGCGCTGCCGCGCCCGATGCGCCTGACGCTGATCGTTATGGCGGTCACCTTTTCGACCCTGGTGGTGAATTTCGCGCCACCCAACCCCTACTACATGGCCAACGTGCAGGAGTTCAACCCGGGACGCTTCCTCAATTTCAACGGCCTGACCCAGTTGATTTCGGCGGCCTGGCCGTTCCTGGTGGCGCTCTACATTCCGCTGGCGCTGGCCAGCGACACGCGTTCGGCCCAACAGCGTGCCGAACGCTGAGGAGAACTGCGTTGTCGCACGCACCATGCGCAGGTGCCTTCGGCCATGCTGCCCACACCGGTTGCCGGCCGCATGCGGGAGGCATGTTTGTCGATCCCGATATACTTGACCCGCCTTGAACCAATCCTCGACGGCGCGCCGAAGCCTGCGGCGCTTCGTTTCTGCATTCCTCGCGTTCCGCCCTGCCTCGCCACTTTCTTCTCTTTATTGCGCCGCATTGCGTCCATTCGGGTCCCACCGCCATGAGTTACTACGAGCGTCACGTGTTTTTCTGCACCAACCAGCGCGAAGCCGATGCGTCCGGTGTCGCCCGCACCTGCTGCGCGACCAAGGGCGCCTCCGACTTGCGCGACTATGCCAAGAAGAAAGTCAAGAAACTGGGGCTGGCCGGCGCAGGCCGGGTGCGCGTCAACAACGCCGGTTGCCTGGATCGCTGCGAAGAGGGCCCGTGCGTGGTGGTCTACCCGGAAGGTGTCTGGTATACCTATATCGACGAGCATGACATCGACGAAATTGTCGAGTCGCATCTGCAGAACGGCCAGGTCGTCACGCGCCTGAAAATCTGAGTCTCGTCGCACAGGTAATCCCGCCATGGGGCTGTCCGAACGCACACTGATTCCCGGCCCCGCCGGCGCGATCGAAACGGTCATCGACATGCCGGCGGACGCACCGCTCGGACTGGCGCTGGTGGCCCATCCGCATCCGCTCTACGGTGGCACGCTGGACAACAAGGTCGTGCAGACGCTGGCCAAGACTTTTGTCGAACTGGGCTACATCGCGGCGCGACCCAATTTTCGCGGGGTGGGGCAAAGCGCAGGTGCGCATGACGAGGGACGCGGCGAAACCGATGATCTGCTGGCTGTGGCAAAGGCGCTGCGTGCGCGCTTCGACGTGGGCGGCAAGGCTTTGGTGTTGGCCGGGTTTTCGTTCGGCTCGCTGGTGCAATCGCGTGTGGCCTTGCAGATCCGCGCCGATCGCATGGTGTTCGTCGGCACTGCGGTCACACGCGGCAAGGTCGAGGCCATCGCCGGCGACAGCATCGTCATCCACGGCGAGAAGGATGATGTGGTGCCGCTCGAACTGGTGCTGCAATGGGCCGAGCCGCAGGAGTTGCCGGTGGTGGTGATCGCCGGAGCCGACCACTTTTTTCACCGTCGCCTGCATCTGATTCGCAACATCATCCGGCAAGCCTGGTAGGGCGCTTGGGCAAAGCTTGCAAGGCTATGCGCCGCGCTTCTGATCAAACGGGTGCCGCACTGGCTCTGCTACAATATAAGGCTTGATTTTTAAGGCCTTTTTGTGTTTTTTGACTCTCTTTTTCGTGCCGGCGCGGGCCTCCTCCTGGCCGCTTGCGCAAGCCTGGCCTTGGCCCAGAATCCACCCGCACCGGTGCTCAACGCCAAAGCCTGGCTGCTGCTGGACATGAGTTCGGGCCAGGTGCTGGCCAGCCAGAACCCGGGCGAGCGCATCGAACCGGCTTCGCTGACCAAGCTGATGACCGCGTATCTGGCATTTTCCGCGCTCAAGGCCAAGACCATCACGCCAGAACAGGTGGTAGCGGTCTCGGAGAAAGCGTGGAAGGCCATCGGTTCGCGCATGTTCATCGAACCCAGGAAGGCGGTGACGGTGGCCGAACTTTTGCGCGGCATGATCGTGCAATCCGGCAATGACGCCTGTGTGGCCTTGGCCGAGCTGATCGCAGGTTCCGAAGAATCGTTCGCCGCCGCCATGAATCGCGAAGCGCAGCGTCTGGGGCTCAAGGCCACCAATTTTCGCAACTCCACCGGCCTGCCCGACCCGCAACATTTCACCACCGCCGATGATCTGGCGCTGCTGGCTGGTGCGATCATTCGCGATTTTCCCGAGTTCTACGCCCTGTATTCGCTCAAGGACTACAGCTACAACGGCATCACTCAGTCCAATCGCAACCGATTGCTGTGGATGGACCCGAACGTCGATGGCATGAAAACAGGCTTTACCGAGGCTGCCGGTTACTGCCTGATTGCGTCGGCCAAACGCGGGCCGCGACGCCTGTTGTCGGTGGTGCTGGGGGCGCAAAGCGAGTCGGCGCGCGCGACCGAGTCGCAGAAACTCCTGAATTTCGGATTCCTCAATTTCGATGCGGTCAGGCTCTACGAAAAAGGCAGCCGTGTATCCTCGCTCGCAGTGTGGAAGGGTAGCGTGCGCGAACTCAAGGCCGGGTTCGACCGCGACCTCTTCGTGACGGTACCGCGTGGCCAGGCCGACCGCGTCAAGGCGACCCTGATTTCGCAGAAGCCGTTGCTGGCCCCGGTGGCATTGAATCAGACGGTCGGCAACATGAAAGTCACCATCGACGGCCGCGAGATTGCCTCGGTGCCGGTGCTGGCGCTGGAAAAGATCGACGGCGCCGGCGTGTTCGGGCGCGCGTTCGATACCTTGCGCCTGTGGTTTGTGAAAAACTGAAAAAGGAAGCGGCGATGATTTATCTGAACGGCGAATGGATGCCCATCGAGGACGCGAAGATCCCGGTGCTCGATCGCGGTTTCATTTTCGGCGACGGCATCTATGAAATGATTCCGGTGTATGGACGCAAGCCTTTTTATGCGCAAGGCCATCTTGCGCGCATGCAGCGCAGTCTGGACGCGATCCGCATCACCAATCCCTACAGCGAGGCACGCTGGAACGAACTGATCGCCGAGATGATAGGGCGCCAGCCGTTCGAGAATCAGGCGCTGTACTTCCAGATCACCCGCGGCGTGGCCAAGCGCGATCACGCCTTTCCGAGCGACGCCAAACCGACGGTCTTCATGATGTCCAACCCGCTGGCCACGCCTGCGGACGAAAGCTATGCCAATGGCGTGGCGTGTATCACCGCGGTGGACAACCGCTGGCTGCGCTGCGACATCAAGTCGACCTCACTTCTGGGCAACGTGCTGATGCGCCAGATGGCTGCCGACCAGAACGCGATCGAGACGGTGATGTTTCGCGACGGCCACCTGACCGAGGCTTCCGCCTCCAACGTGCTGGTGGTGCGCAACGGGGTGATCTGCTCGCCGCAAAAAGACCACCTGATGTTGGGCGGCATCACCCTTGATGCGACCATCGATCTGGCGCGGGCCAACGGCATGCCGCTGGAAATGCGCCCGATCACCGAAGCCGAAGTATGGGACGCCGATGAACTGTGGCTGTCGTCGGCCACCAAGGAAGTGCTGCCCATCACCCGCCTCGACGGCAAGCCCGTAGGCCACGGTGCCGGCGCGGGCAAGCCGGGCCCGATGTTCGTGAAAATGCGCGCGGCCTACCAGGCGGCCAAGGCCGCGCTCTGATCCACGCCACCGCGATGACGGTCCCCGAATCGCTGCTTCAGTATCCGGTTGATTTCCCGATCAAGGTGATGGGCCGCACCCAGCCCGGCTTCGCCCAGGCGATGCTGGCGCTGGTGAAGAAGCATGCGCCGGATTTCGATGAGTCGACCATCGGCATGCGTTCCTCGCGCGAAGGAAAATTCCTGAGCTTAACGTTCGAAATCCGTGCGGTATCGCGCGCACAACTTGATGCCCTGTACCAGGACCTGTCGGACCACCCGATGGTGCAAATGGCGCTGTGATGCAGGCCACCGGCCTTAGCGCGCCCGAGGTCGCCAATCCGCCGCTGGCGGCGGCACCGGCAACGCCAGTTCAGGTGCGCCCCCTGGGCCGCACCCTGTACGCCACCACGCAGGAGCGCATGCGCGAGTTCACCGACTCGCGCAACGCCGCGACGCCGGACGAAATCTGGCTGACCGAACACGCGCCGGTCTATACCCTGGGCCTGGCCGGCAAGCCCATGCACCTGCTTGACGCCGGCGACATCCCGGTTCTGCAATCCGATCGCGGCGGGCAGGTCACCTATCACGGCCCCGGCCAGCTCATCGCCTACCTTCTGATCGACCTCAATCGGCGCGGCCTCACGGTGCGCGGGCTGGTGCGCATGATCGAGGATGCCCTGATTGCCACCCTGGCCGGCTACGGCATCGCCGGCCAACGCCTGGCCGGCATGCCGGGGGTGTATGTCGGCGGCGCCAAGATCGCCGCCCTCGGGCTCAAGGTGCGGCGCGGCTGCTGCTATCACGGCGCCAGTCTGAATGTCGATCTCGACCTCGGCCCGTATCAAGGCATCAACCCCTGCGGCTACGCCGGCCTGCCCTCGGCATCGATCAAGTCGCTGGGCGCCTGCGCCAACCTGGCCGACGCCGGCCCACGCCTGGCTGCGCATCTGCTTGACGCGCTTGAACACCATGGAGCTACGGCCCGATGAGCATCATCCTGGGCATCGCTTCGTCGCACGATGCTTCGGCATGCGTGCTGCGCGACGGCGTTCTTCTGGCTGCGCTATCCGAGGAACGCATGTCGCGCATCAAGTGCGACGGCGGCCGCCTGCCGCAGCAGGCGATCGATGAATGCCTGCGCATGGCCGGCCTGACCCGCGGCGCGGTCGATTTCATCGCGGCGAACTATGACCACGTGGCCGAGCGCTACTGCCGGCGATTCGGCGATTCCTCGCTCAAGCGCGTCGAGCGCGCCCTGTCGGCGGGAATCAAGCGTCTGCGCGGCGTCGAATCGAACAAACAAGTGTTCCTGCGACGCATCCAGAATGACCTGCGGCGCGCCGGCTCCGGGCAGCGGCCGGAAGAATTTTTCATGCAGGACCGGTTTCTCGCCGGCGAAGGTTTCAGGCCCGATGCCGAGGTGCATTTCGTCGACCATCACCGTTCGCACGCGGCGGCGGCGGCGTTTTACTCGGGCTTTGATCATTGCGCGGTGATCACCATGGACGGCGAAGGCGACCTGGATATTCATTTCACCGCCGGTACCTATGCCCACGGGCAACTGACCTGCCGCAGAATCGGCGATCGCCTGGGTGATTCGCCCGGCTATTTCTACATGGACATCACCGAACTGCTGGGCTTCATGCCGCTGCGCCATGAGGGCAAAGTTCTTGGCCTGGCAGCCTTCGGCGATCCGGCCCCGCTTGCGCCCCTGTTTCGCCAGGCCTTGCGCGCCTCGGCCGACGGCCTCGGCTTCGACTCCGACTTCGGTGGTGCGCCGCATGCGCTTCGGCGACGCCGTGCGTTTCTCGAATCCGCCATCGTCGGGCATTCCCGCGAGAATGTCGCCGCGGCCGCGCAAGCGGTGTTTGAAGAGGCCATCGTCACCATCTGCCGCAACCATCTGCGCGCCAGCGGCGAACGCCGCCTGGCGCTCAACGGCGGCGTGTTTGCCAACGTCAAGCTCAACCAGCGCATCGCCGCCCTGCCCGAATGCGAGCACCTGTTCGTGTTTCCCGGCATGTCGGATACCGGCAACAGCGTCGGCGCGGCACTGCTCCTGCAAGAGCGCAAGACGCCCGGGTTCCTGCGCTCCGCCGGCCCGCTTGCCGATGTGTACTGGGGCACCGAACCGACCCGCGACGAGATCGAGGCCGAACTGATCCGGCGCGGCCTGGCCTACGAGGATGCTGGCGCCGACGGTGTCATCGAACGCACCGCGCAGGCCATCCATGCGGGTCAGGTGGTCGGCTGGTTCCAGGGCGCGATGGAATTCGGCCCGCGTGCGCTGGGCAATCGGTCGATGGTCGCAGCCCCGGTCGACAAATCGATCAACGACTGGTTCAACGCGCGCCTGGAGCGCAGCGAATTCATGCCGTTCGCACCCTCGGCACTGGCCGAGTACGCCGACCTGGTGTTCGAGCATGTCGAGCCCGGCCGCCACGCCGCGGAATTCATGACCATCACCTTCGACGTCAGGGAAGAATGGCGCGCACGCATTCCGGCGGTGGTGCATGTCGACGGCACTGCGCGACCGCAACTGGTGCGGCGCGATCGCAATCCGCGTTACTGGGCCCTGATCGAACGCTATCGCCAGCTCTCCGGCATACCGCTGGTGCTCAACACCAGCTTCAACGTGCATGAAGAGCCGATCGTCCGCGGCCCGCACGAAGCGCTGCAGGCACTGGTCGATCGCCGCATCGATCATCTGGCCATCGGTGATTTCTGGGTACCCGGCGGCGCGGGGCATCAATGAGCCAGAAGGTCTGGCAACGCTGCCATGAATTGGTCGGCTGCGTGCTCGATGCGGCGGCGGTCAAGGTGGTTTTCGACGTCGGCGCGCGCGACTGCGCCGAAAGCGCCGATTTCGCGCAGGCCTATCCGGCGGCCACCGTCTATGCCTTCGAGTGCAACCCGGCGACACTGCCCAAGTGCCGTGCCGCGGCCGCGGCCGAACCACGCATCCGCCTGACTGAAAAAGCGGTGGCCGGAGAGGAAGGCCGGCGGTCGTTTTTTGCGATCGACCCTGCAAGGTCGGTGAGCGGCATGCCGGGCGGCAACCACGGTGCCTCGTCGATGTTCGAGGCCAGCGGCGCCTATCCGGAAGAAACCTATGTGCAAAACCGCATCGAGGTCGAAGCGATCCGCCTCGACCGCTTTTGCGCGATTGCCCAGGTGACAGCCATCGATATCCTGTGGATCGATGTGCAAGGCGCCGAATTGCTGGTGCTCGAAGGCATGGGTGAGTTGCTCTCGAAGGTCTCGTTCATCCACATGGAAGTCGAGTTTTTCGAGATTTACAAGGGCCAGGCGCTGTTTCCCGCGGTCGACACACTCTTGCGCGAGCGCGGCTTCCGGCTGACCGGCTTCACTTCGTATTCGCAATACGCGGCCGACGCCCTGTATGTGGGGCCGGGCGTGTTGTTTCCGTTCGCCCGCGCACAACACGAGTATCCTTATTTGCAGCGCAATCTCGCCAAGTACAAGCGGCACCGGCTCAAGCGCAGCCTGCGGCGTGCGGTTGGCATGCGCGAGTGGCCCGATGCAAAACCGGCGCCGCGCTGAAACGACACGGAGTCAAGGCAAATGGCATTGGTGCAAGGCGAAAAACTCAAGGGCGAATCGAAGATTCGCGGCATTCCGGTCAAGGTGATCGGCGCGGCTGCGCTCAAAAAACCGGACTGGATTCGCGTCAAGGCGGGATCGCCCTCGACCCGCTTCGCCGAGATCAAGCAGATTCTGCGCGAACACAAGCTGCATACCGTCTGCGAAGAAGCTTCCTGCCCGAACATCGGCGAATGTTTCGGCAAGGGCACCGCCACCTTCATGATCATGGGCGATGTGTGCACGCGTCGCTGTCCATTTTGCGACGTCGGTCATGGCAGGCCCAATCCGCTGGATGTGGACGAGCCCCTCAATCTGGCCCGGACCATCGCCGCGCTCAAGCTCAAGTACGTGGTGATCACCTCGGTTGACCGCGACGATCTCAAGGACGGTGGCGCGCAGCACTTCGTCGATTGCATCCGTGCGGTGCGCAGCCATGCGCCCGCAACCCGCATCGAGATTCTCACACCTGATTTTCGCGGCCGCGTGGAGCGCGCACTGGCCATCCTGAATGCCGCGCCACCGGATGTGATGAACCATAACCTGGAGACCGTGCCGCGCCTGTACAAGGAGGCGCGACCAGGCTCCGACTATGCGCATTCGCTCAGGCTGCTCAAGGATTTCAAGACCGGCCACCCGGGTGTGCCGACCAAGTCGGGCCTGATGCTGGGCCTGGGCGAGCGCGATGAGGAAATACTCGCGGTGATGCGCGACATGCGCGAGCACGCAATCGACATGCTCACCCTGGGGCAATACCTGGCGCCCTCCGGCCATCACCTGCCGGTCAAACGCTACGTCGAGCCGGCTGTCTTCAGGATGTTCGAAGCCGAGGCTGCGAAACTCGGCTTTTCACATGCGGCCTGCGGGCCGATGGTGCGCTCAAGCTACCACGCCGACGTGCAGGCGCATGAGGCCGGGGTGGTATGAGCTTGCGCGCTGCGCAATGCGGCACGGGTTGACCGCGGCGACGCTCTTTACAGGAAACCGATGATCTTGAGCGGCAGGTAGATGGTCATCACCAGCACGATGATCAGGGCCACGCCTGCCAGCACGCGGGTCAATGGTGTCGGGTTCTCCGGCATCTGCCAGGTGCCCGGGTCCCATTTATCCATCCACACCCATTTGCGTTGCGGCGCCGCAGCCTCTTCAGGTTCTCGCTCTTCGCCTTTTTCAGGCCCGGGTTTCATGAGGCTGGCTCCCTGAGTGCCGCTTCCAGCAGCCGCTTGAGTTTCGCGAAATCGATCTCGCCTGATTGCGTCATCAATATGCGGCCGCGGCGGTCGATCAGGTAACTGGCGGGCACCGCGCGCACGCCGCCGAAGCGTCTGGCGATTTCGCCGCGCGGATCGAAGGCCACAATGAACGGCAGCTTGAAGCGTTCGGCAAAATCCTTCACAAGATTGGGCGGGTCATAGTCCATCGCCACGGCAACGGTTTCGAAGCCACGCTCCTTGTAGGCGCCATAGGTGGCCACCAGCTGCGGCATTTCCTTGATGCAGGGTGCGCAGGAGGTGGCCCAGAAGTTGACCAGCACCACGCGGCCGCGCAAGTCGCTCATGTTGACAAGCTCGCCCTTGAGGGTGGCAAAGCGCACTTCCGGCACCTCCTGGATGCCGGAAAATATCTGGCGCGCGGTCAAGCCAAAGATCAGCGCGGCTATTGCAAATGCAATGGCAATGGGGCTAAATGCCCTGAGGGACTTGAACATTGGAGGAATCTTGAACATGAAGACGAATTTTACGCCGCTAGCCGGGCTGGCTCTCTCTGCGGTACTGGCGCTGGGATCGATCGCCGCCAACAACGCCTGGGCGATTTCATGGAGCGATATTTCGAATCAGGATGCGACCGCCGGCCTGAAATCGGCGCTCAACAGCTCGACCTTGAAGGCCGTCGAAAATCTGGCCGTCGCCAACGGCTTCTGGAACAACCCGAAAGTGAAGATTCCCTTGCCCGGCTATCTTGAGGATGCGCGCGGTGTAATGAACGCGCTGGGCATGAAAAAGCAGGCCGAGGAATTGCACCTGGCGATCAATCGTGCCGCCGAAAGCGCAGTGGGCGAGGCCAAGCCGGTGTTCATCAATGCGATCAAGTCGATGAGCGTGCAGGATGCCAAGGGCATCATCAGCGGCGGGCAGGATTCGGGCACGCAATTCTTCAAAGGCAAGACTTCCGACACCTTGCGCACCAAGTTCTTGCCGATCGTGAAGAAAGCCACCGAGCGCGTGGGGTTGGCACAAAAGTACAACGAGTTCGCCGGCAAGGGCGCCAAGCTCGGGATCATCAAGGGCGATCAGGCCAATGTGGAGAGCTTTGTCACCCAGAAGGCGCTGGACGGCTTGTTTCTCATGATGGCTGACGAAGAGAAGGCGATCCGCGCCGACCCTATCGGCAAGGGGACGGATATTGTCAAGAAGGTGTTTGGGGCTCTCGGCAAATAAGCGAATTACGACATGCCTTGCATGACGTAATACGTGCGCCGGATCGAAGGGCGCGCAGCGCCCCTCATCCGGCGCTTTCGCTCGGGCCGGCTTTGCTTGGCCCTTCCTTTGCTTGGCCCTTGCTTTGCTTGGCCCTTGCGTTGCTTGGCCCTTGCGTTGCCTGGCGTTGCTTTGCCTGCCCTTGCGTTGCCTGCCCTTGCTTTGCCTGGCGTTGCTTCGCTCGCCTTTGGTTGGATTGGATGTTGTTTTCTTGCCTTTTGCTTGACTGACTATCTTGGGCGAGCCTTGCCTGCTG
>CAYYFR010000069.1:16668-26294 GCA_964470865.1 uncultured Burkholderiales bacterium
TGTTGTTTTCTTGCCTTTTGCTTGACTGACTATCTTGGGCGAGCCTTGCCTGCTGCCTGGCTTATTTTCCGCCTGTCGCTGCCGCCTGCCGCAATTTGAAACGCTGCAACTTGCCGGTTTCGGTGCGCGGCAATGCGGCCACGAATTCGATCGCGCGCGGGTACTTGTAAGGCGCGATCGCCGACTTTACGTAGTCCTGTAGGGTCTTTTTCATTGCGCTGCCGCCCTTTTGATCGTGCTTGAGCACCACATAGGCCTTGACGATCTGCCCACGCTCGGCGTCCGCTGCGCCCACTACGCCGCACTCGGCCACCGCCGGGTGCTCAAGCAGGCACGACTCGACTTCCGGACCGGCCACGTTGTAGCCGGCGGTGATGATCATGTCGTCGGTGCGCGACTGGTAGAAGAAGTAGCCGTCGGCATCCATCGAATAGGCGTCGCCGGTGATGTTCCAGCCGTTCTTCACGTAGTCCTTCTGGCGTGGATCGGCCAGATAGCGGCAGCCGGTCGGCCCCTTGACCGCCAGCTTGCCGACTTCGCCCGGCGCGCACACGCGACCTGCATCATCCTGCACCTGGGCCCGATAGCCGGGAATCGCCGTTCCGGTCGCACCGCGGCGCACCGCCTCGGGGGTGTGCGAAATGAAGATGTGGATCATCTCGGTCGAGCCGATACCGTCGATCAACTCGATGCCGGTGGCCTCCTTGAACAACTGGCGCGTGGCATCGGGCAGCGCCTCGCCGGCCGACACGCACTTCTTGAGCGATGAAAGATCGTGCCGGGCCGCCAATCCGGCCATTTGGCGGTAGAAAGTCGGCGCGGTGAAGCAGACGGTGGCGCGAAAGTCGGCAATGGTTTCGAGCAGGGTCTCCGGCGTGGCCTTTTCGGCCAGCACCGTGGAGGCCCCGTAGCGCAAGGGAAACGCCAGCATGCCGCCCAGCCCGAAAGTAAAGGCCAGGGGCGGCGTGCCGCAGAAAATATCGTTCGGCCGCACCTTGAGGATCGATTGCGGGAAGCAATCGCACATGGCCAGCACATCGCGATGGAAGTGCAGGGTGCCCTTGGGCACGCCGGTGGTGCCGGAGGTAAAGGCGATCAGCGCGACATCGTCGGCTGCGGTATCGACCGCCGGAAAATCGCCGGGTTTGCCGCTGAGCATGTCTTCCAGCGAGCCGTTCTCGCCATCGTTGAAGTAACAGATGCGCTCAAGCGACGCAGCGTGGTGTTCGCCATTGGGGTTGGTGCAGGTCGCCATTTCCTGCCACAGGGCGGCATCGCACAGCGCCACACGTGGGGTCGCATGATCGATGATCTGCTTCAATTCGCGCGCCCGCAAAAGCGGCATGGTGCCGACCGCAATCAGGCCGGCCTTGACCACCGCCAGCCAGCAGGCCGCCATCATCGGGTTGTTCGGGCCGCGCAGCAGTACCCGATTGCCGGGCAAAAGGCCCAGGTCCTCGACCAGCACGCGCGCGATGCGGTTGACCCGGTGTTGCAGTTGCGCATAGGTCGCAAACAGCGGTTTGCCGTCGACCAGTTGCCAGATCGCCGGGCGATCGCCATGGCCGAACTCGACTTGCCGGTCGAGCAGTTCGGCGGCCGCGTTCAGGCGCAGCGGGTATTGAAGCTCCGGCCGCTCGAACAACAGTTCGGGCCAGGTCTCGCGCGGCGGCAGCTTGTCGCGCGCGAAGGTATCGCGATGGGCGGAAGGGGTCATCGGATTCTCGATTCGATCAGCGATCGTTGCCAAAAACATGAGGGCCTCGCCAGAAGCATGTTTTTGTTGTGAGTAATGTGGTGCTCAAGCGTTTTCGGCTTTCATCGCTTCGCGCGCGATGATGATTTTTTGCACTTCGGTGGCGCCTTCGTAAATCCGCAACGCGCGGATTTCACGGTACAGCCGTTCGACGATTTCGCCGGAGGTAACCCCCAGGCCGCCGAACAACTGCACCGCGCGATCGATCACTGCTTGTGCGTTTTCGGTCGCGGTCATCTTGGCCATCGCCGCTTCGCGCGTGGTGCGCACGCCCTTGACATCGCGCAACCAGGCAGCGCGGTAGGTGAGGAGCGCCGCCGCATCGATCATGGTCGCCATGTCGCCAATCGCCGCCTGGGTCAACTGCAGGTCGCCCAGGGTCGCGCCGAACATCTGCCGTGTCTTGACGCGGCGCAGTGCCTCGTCAAACGCGCGGCGCGCGAAGCCTAAAGCGGCGGCGGCCACCGAGCTGCGAAAGATGTCGAGGTTCTGCATCGCCAGCTTGAAGCCGCCGCCTTCTGTGCCCAGAAGATTGGCAGCCGGAATACGACAGTGCTCGAAGCTGAGCGTGGCCAGCGGGTGCGGCGCGATCACGTCGATACGTTCGCTGATGGCAAGGCCTGGCGTGCCGGCTTCCACCACGAAGGCGCTGATGCCCTTGGCGCCGCGCGCAGCAGGGTCGCTGCGGGCGAATACGCAATAGAAATCCGCGATGCCGCCATTGGAAATCCAGGTCTTGCTGCCGTCAAGCACCCAGGCATCGCCGTCGCGCCGGGCACTGGTGCGCATGGCGCCTACATCCGAGCCGGCGTCGGGCTCGGACAAGGCAAAAGCCGCGATCGCGCCCCCCCCGGCCACGCGCGGCAGCCAGCGCTGTTGCAGCGCCGGGCTGCCGGACAGCGCGATCGCGCCCGAGCCCAGACCTTGCATGGCAAACGCGAAATCCGCCAACCCGTCGTGATAGGCCAGATGCTCGCGGATCACGCACAGCGAACGCGATTCCAGCGTCGGCAGCGCCCCGCCGTGTGCCTGCGGCACGGCATAGCGGGTCAGGCCGGAGGCACCCAGGCGCCGCACCAGTTCGCGGCAGGCCGCGTCGGTGGCCGCGCGCCCGCCGGCACCCGATTCCCCGTGCTCGATGCCGACCAAGCCGTCAGCGGCCCAGGCGTCGATGCGCGCGGCCAATGCGCGATGTGCGGGATCGAAAAATGGCCAGTCGAGGTAGCTTGTGTCCATGCGCGGTACGGTCCGGTGGGTTGCTTTAGAAACAGGCAATTTCAATTGCCTTCGAACACCGGCTTTTGCCTGGCCACGAAAGCGTGATACGCACGATGAAAATCCTCGGTCTGCATGCAGATCGCCTGCGCCTGCGCTTCCGACTCGATCGCCTCGTCCACCCCCATGTCCCATTCCTTGTGCAATTGCGCCTTGGTCACGCCGTGCGCGAAGGTCGGGCCGGCAGCCAGGCTGTCGGCCAGTTGCTGCGCTGCGGCGGCCAGCTTGTCGGCATCGACCAGGCGGTTGAAAAAACCCCAGCGCTCGCCTTCGTCAGCGCTCATGGCGCGCCCGGTGTAAAGCAACTCGGCTGCGCGCCCCTGGCCGATCAGGCGCGGCAGGATCGCGCAGGCGCCCATGTCGCAGCCGGCCAGACCCACGCGCGTGAAAAGAAAGGCGGTACGCGCCGCCGGCGTGCCCAGGCGCAGATCGGCGGCCATCGCGATGATCGCGCCGGCGCCGGCGCAGATGCCGTCCACCGCCGCGATCACCGGCTGCGGGCAATGGCGCATCGCCTTCACCAGGTCACCGGTCATGTGGGTGAAATCCATCAGTTCCGGCATTTTCATCTTGGTCAAGGGCCCGATGATCTCGTGCACATCGCCGCCAGAGCAGAAATTGCCGCCGGCGCCGGTGACGATCACCACCTTGATGTCGGTGGCGTATTGCAGGGCGCGAAACAGGTCACGCAGCTCGGAATACGATTCGAATGTAAGCGGGTTCTTTCGTTCCGGGCGGTTCAGGGTGATGGTGGCCACCGCACCACCTGCCTCGAAACCGAAATGGCGCGCGCGATAGTCGGCGAAGCTGCGGCGGTGGGTGAAGGAATGCTCGGGGGCGGGATTCATGCGCATTGCGGGTCCTCGGGATGGCCAGGGTCGGGTGGGTCGATGTGCGAGTGATGTGGGGGAAATGCGCGGGTCAGGCGCCGGCATTGGCCGAGACTGTGCTCTTCAGACGCCCCAGCAAGGCATGCAACTGGGCGCGCTCGGGCTCAGCCAGACCGCGCATCAGATCGATTACCCAGCCTTCGTGCAAGGCCGCCATGCGCGCAAAAGCCTGGCGCCCGGCCGGCGTCAGGCTAAGGCGCCAGGCGCGCCGGTCGTCGGGGTCAGGTTCGCGCGCCACCAGGCCCTCCTTGGCCAACTGGTCGGCGATGCCGGTCACGTTGCCGCCGGTCACCATCAGGCGCTGCGACAGCTCGCCCATCTTCAAGCCCCCCGCATGCCGGTACAACTGCGCCATCAGGTCGAAACGCGGCAGGGTCACGTCGAAGTCACGCCGCAGGTCGGCGCGAATCGCACTTTCGATCAGGTTGGTGCAGGTCAGAAGCCGCAGCCACAGCCGCAAGGCTTCGTGATCGTCGCCATGCGCGCGCGTTTCGTGGTCCAGCGGAATCGTGTCCGCCTTGTCCGCCTTGTCCACCAATGGCAGCAATGGGTCTTCCATTGAAATTACTTCAGGTTCCAAATAACGAGGCTTCAAGGATACCGAAAAATCGTGGCGACTGAGCGACTTCCGCTCGCAAGTGGCCATTGAGGTCATCAGCCTGCGCGGCCTGGTTGCCTTAGACGCGTAGCCAAAAGGCGACTAGCGAAACGCCGGCCCGTAAGCCCAGGCCACCAGCGAGCGGCGCAGGCCGCGGGTCACCGGCGTGACCTGGTGCGCCAGGTAAGACGGGAAAAATGTGGCGCAGCCGCGCTCGCGCGCGATCGGCATCTCGGCGGCGCCGTGAAACGCCAGGTCGCCGCCGTCGTAAGCGCCCGGGTCGGAGAGTTGCACGGTGAGTGAAAGCTTGCGCGAGGCGGTGTCGTCGCCGCCGATATCCACATGCCAGCCGAAGTACTGGCCCGGTCCGTAGCTGGTGAATTGCAGCGCCTCGACAAAACCGAGCAGTTCGAACCGGTAGGAAGCGTTGACCTGCGTGAACAGCAGCGCCAGGCGGTGAAACAGCCACTGCGCATCGGCGTCCGGCGCGATCCAGGCGATATCGCTTACGCGATAGTCGCGCGAGGCCAGGTCGCTGCGCTGATCCACCGTCGCCGCCCGCTGCAGGCGTGCCTGGCCCAGCGCGACCACCTGCGCGCACTCCGCCTGCGACAGCGCACCTGGCAGCAGTTGCGGGAAGGCGGTGGCGCCGTTGGCCGCGATCGGGTGCGACTGGTGGTACGGGTCGCGCCCGCCCCAGTCGAGGGTGAGCGCGCCCTGTGGGTTAGGCGCGCTGACGGCGGGAAAGGTGTAGAGGAAATCCAAGGCGGGTCGGAAGAATTTCAGCCAGCGGCTGCGCTTGTTATCATGCCTGACGTATCCACAACTTCCCGGCCTGAAAGCGACGTTGTCGAACCCATGAACGCCGCGCAGGAGGCGCGCGTTTTTCGTGCACCGGGCAACTTCCCACCAAGGCCGCACGCACACCATGGAACTATCGCCACAACTACGGCAGCTGCGCGATTTCTATTATAAGACCGCGCTCAAACTGCCCGCGAACCAGGATTTCGTTCACGCCAAAGGCCTGATCGACAAGCCGGCTTTTTTCAGCCTCGAGCACCTGCAGGCGCATCTCAACAACCCGCTGCTCCTGCCGACCTATTTCAAGATGTATTGGCAAGGCAAGGAAGTCGACTGCAAGCCCGCAGTCGGGCACAAGCTCATACAAACTTCCGAAGCGCCGTTCCTCAACAAGGGCATCCTGCAGGAATACCTGGCCAACGGCGCCTCGCTGGTGCTCGAAGGTATCGACATTCTCGACCCGCAGATCAACGCCATGTGCGCCGCCATCGACGCGGCCAACGAGTGCGTATTGTCCAATTCGGTGGTGTTTTTCTCGCAAACCAGGGGCGGAGAGGCCTATCGCGGCCACCTCGATACCGCCGACGTGCTGGTGGTGCAACTGGCCGGCCACAAAAAATGGTTGGTGCACCAGCGCCAGGCGCCGCGCTGGGTCGACTTGAACGAGCTCGATGCCGCCGCCATGGGGCCGCTGCAGGCCGAACTGCTGATGGCGCCGGGCGACGCCTTGTACGTGAAGAACTACACCCCGCACCAGGTGCAGACCGCCGACGACTACTCGCTGCACATGTCGTTTGACATCTGCGATCGACGCATCAACGCCGACACCGCCTTGCATTTGCTGCTGGAGCAATACAACCGCGATGCCGCGCCGCCCTACACGCCGACCCCCGGCATTGTCGACAAGCTGATGTCCCATGCCGCTTCGAGCCAATACCAGGAGCGCTTGGCGCAACTGAGCCAGGCGCAGCTTGAGAACTACAAGCGCGCACGCGCCCACTTGGGCGCCAACCGCGTCGGCGCGCTCGACGCGCTGATCGCCACCGAGGCGAAGCGGCGCAAGTAGGGGCAGGTAGGTACAAGCAGGTACAGGCAGGTACAGGCAGGCACAGCCAGGCACAGAGGCAGCCGCAACAGGCCCGCTACTCCTCGAGCAATACCTTGGCTGCGTTCAGTTGGTCGTGTTCGAAAGCAGGGACAAAACCCTCGAACTGCTTGGCGGTCAGCCCGACTGCGGGGCTTAGGGCCACCGCCTTCCAGTTCGAGACTGCCTTGACCACGTCGGCGAGCACGGCTTTAGCTTCTGTCGCGTCAAGCGAAAAGTAGTCGGCGCGCGCCATCAGGGTTGCCACATCCGTTATCGGCCCATCGTCTTCCGAAAGCCACGTTGTGGATTCGTTGGTCTTGTCGGGAAACGGGTTGAGGTCGAAGGCGGGAGCGAGGCGCCAAAAGTCACCTTCAACGTGGAGAAACCCCAGGTTGTGCAGATGGTCGTCGATGTTGGCGATGAGCAGGTTGAACACCAGCCTGCGCCACACTTGTTTGGCGTCATTTTCCGGGTCAAAGCCGATGGCGCGGATAGCATCGGCGATTTCGAAGTAGGTGCGTTCCTCGTTACGCGTTGCCTGAAGCACGGAAGCTGCCGACAAATAGGGGATTCGCAAATCATCGACTGTTCGGTCGAATCTCTCGATGATGGCTACCGGAACTTTCTGCAGCGCCTCGATGCGGGATTGCGCCGCGTCTATGCCGGCGGACTTGGCCAAATGCAGCGCCAGCACCTCCCCGCGGGTAACGTCGCGTTCGTCGTTCACGCTGGGGAACTTTCCAAGAGACAGCCGGCCATTGCGGTCGATCAGCGTGCATTTCGGTCTCAGGCCTCCCAGCGATGTCCCTTTTCCAAGCAGGTACCGCAGGTCTGCCGCTGACTCATTGTTCTGTTCCAGCGCCCGGCTGGCGTCGAATATTTTTTGCAGGTCCACCAGCGGGGGTGTCGATCGGCGGCCTTGTTCCGAGGTTTTCAGATTTGCCCCGCTGCAGTCCCTCAGACGCAAGGCCCCGACACGACTGAAGTCGTCCACCGCCAGCAGGTAATCCAGCTCGGTTAAAGGCGGCAGGTTTTCCGCACTGCGCCTTTTGGCGTGGTCGCGTGCGATGACTCGACGGCCCCAAGTGTCTGGCACCGTATCGGCTAGCGCAAAGTGAAAAACGGAGTCCTGGGGGGAGGGTGCCCGCCGGCGCTGGTAACCAGTGGTCAGGTCCAGATCCGGAGATACCTTGAAACGGTCCGGCCTTGCAAGCCACTCCGGGCCATAGGCAAAGGCCGTGTTTTCCCGCGCACCTTGCTTGACGAAAGTCAGTTCCCCGACCAAGGCACCCGCCTTGCCGATGCACACAGACACCGTCTGCTGAATATTGGCTGTGCCGGATTTGGCGCCAGGGTGTTTCTTCACAAGGTGCCCGTGGGTACTTGTTTGGTTTTGCGACGAATCCGCTGAGGCAACTGTTCGTCTGCCAGGGTAAGCCCAATTTCGTCCCGGGAACTGTCCAGTAAGGCGTTGAGTTTCTCGAGCTCCCCGAATACATACAAGGTGCGGCCGACAAAATGCAGCGGAATACGCACGTCGCCTTTCTCCATCCGCTTTACGGTGGAAATTGACGCGCCAATGCGCAGCGCAAGCGACTCCTGCGAAATGCGCCTTCTTCGTCTGGCCAAGGCAAGGTCGCGGCCCAGTTTCAGGATGGCGCGCTCCACTGGATTCGGCACCGGCAGCGATTTTGTTTTACCGCTCTCTTGTGAACTTTTAAGATTTTTAACAGGTTCCATCAAGGCTATTGTATAAAAGAAATGCCTCCGATTCGGCGCAACTGCTTTAATATAATGGTTCTCATGTAATTCTTTAAATCCTATATCGGTTTTTTCAGGAGCTATAACTTTTCTGCGTCGCGGCGTAAGACCCTGGCCTTCAAAACAGAGATACAAGGCGCAAGTTGTGCCCTTCCAAGCGGCTGTGTTGAATAATCCCGGCCAAGTGTCGCGGGGTCGCATGCGACACTTGGCCGGCCTGAATGCAATTCCAAACGGCAGTGCGGTCCTGCAGGGCTTCAACTATCCAATCGACTGTCTTGCCTTGTTCGTCGCGGCACCACGCCAAGCGGTGCATATGACTTCAGCCTCATCATTGCCCGCGCGCCCGGCATCGACATTGCGGCCCGGAAATCGGTCGTGCTCTCGCGCCCCGGTTGGTCAACCTGGCTATAATTTGACCAACCAATAGACGGGCGATGGCCATGCAAATCAATATCTACGAAGCCAAGGCAAAGCTTTCAGCGCTGCTCGACCGCGCCGCATCCGGTGAGGAAGTGGTGATCGCCCGCGCGGGCAAGCCGGTGGCGCGCCTGATGCCCGTCACAGGCGCGAGCGCGCCGAGCGGCGTCCGTCTCGGCGGCCTGCGTCGCGCGCGCCTGAAGCTTGCGCCCGATTTCCACGCACCGATGACTGACGACGACCTGCTTGGCGCATGACCTTGAAGGTCCTGCTCGACACCCACTGCCTGATCTGGGCACTGACCGATGCGCCGGAGTTGGGAGACTCGGGACGAGCCGTGATCCTGGCGGCTGAAGGAGTCTGGTTCTCGGAAGCCTCGATCTGGGAGATCGGTCTCAAGTGGCGCAAGGGCAAGATCAACCTGAAGCCGCGACGCATTCTCGATCAGGCCTTGCGCGACGGGTATCGCGCGCTGGCGCTTGATCTGGAGTCGATTCTGCTTTCCTGTGAACTGCGTCAGGAGCACGGCGACCCGTTCGATCGCCTGCTCTACGCGCAGGCCAAGCATCACCGCTACCGCTTGATGACGATGGATCGTGCGCTTTCTTCGTTCGGGACAACCGTGGTCAACCCGCGATAGATTCGTTGGGAACGATTCGCGCGCAAGGAAGTCACCGAGCACTGGGATGATGGCGCCCTTGATCCTTTGACCGAGCGTTTCAAGTGGTTGCTGCAATCGCCCGGCCTCGGGCTTATCACCGGCGAGCCCGGGGTGGGCAAGACCGCCGCGCTGCGCAACCAGACCAAGGCCCTCAGCCCGCACCAGTACCAGGTCATCTATCAGGCCGAGACCGATTTCGGCCGTGTCGATATCTACCGCAGTCTGGCGCGCGCTTTGGGGGTGGAGCCGGGCTATCGGCGCGCCCATCTGTGGCGCGACTTGAAGCGGCATTTTTCATGCCCGAAAAAAGCACATCGCCATGGGCACCAATGTCCTTCGGCATCTTGAGCATGATCAAGTCGGTGATGGGTTTCCGG
>CAYYFR010000070.1:0-10448 GCA_964470865.1 uncultured Burkholderiales bacterium
CGGGGCAGACGGAATTTCAGTTGGCGAGGTGGTGTTCAACACCGCCATGACCGGGTATCAGGAAATCCTCACCGACCCGTCTTACTGCCGGCAAATCGTCACGCTGACCTACCCGCATATCGGCAACACCGGCACCAACGCCGAGGATATCGAGTCCGGCGACGGGCGCGTTCATGCCGCCGGCCTGGTGATCCGCGATCTGCCGATCGCGGTGTCGAATTTTCGCAGCCGGCAGCCTCTGGACGCCTATCTGCGCGACGCCAATGTCGTCGGCATTGCCGGCCTCGACACCCGCCGCCTGACACGCATCCTGCGTGAAAAGGGCGCACAGGCGGGCTGCGTCATGGCGGGCAAATTTGCCGATGAAGATGCGCTGGCGGCTGCGCGTGGCTTCCCCGGCCTGGGCGGCATGGACTTGGCCCAGGTGGTCAGCACGGCCAATCCGTACGCCTGGACCGAGACCGAGTGGCGCCTCGGCGTGGGCTTCGGCGTTCAGGCTACGCCGCGTTTCAAGGTGGTTGCCTACGATTTCGGCATCAAGCGCAACATTCTGCGCATGCTGGCCGCACGCGGTTGCGCATTGACGGTGGTACCTGCGCGCACCCCGGCGGCCGCAGTGCTGGCCATGCGGCCGGACGGCGTGTTCCTGTCCAACGGGCCGGGCGACCCTGAACCCTGTGACTATGCGATCGCGGCGATCCGCACAATCGTCGAGGCCGGGGTTCCCACCTTCGGCATCTGCCTGGGGCACCAGTTGCTGGGCCTGGCGTCCGGCGCTGCCACGCACAAGATGAAGTTCGGGCATCACGGTGCCAATCACCCGGTCAGGGACCTGGAGTCCGGGCAGGTCGCCATCACCAGCCAGAACCATGGTTTCGCGGTCGATCCGGCGACCCTGCCCAAAAATCTGGCTGTCACGCATGTCTCGTTGTTCGACGGCTCGATCCAGGGGCTCAGACGCACCGATCGGCCGGCTTTCTGCTTCCAGGGGCATCCGGAAGCCAGCCCCGGTCCGCACGACATCGGCTACCTGTTTGACCGCTTTACGGCATCCATGCAAACCGCAAGCGGGGTGAAGCATGCCTAAGCGCACCGACTTGCGCAGCATCCTGATCATCGGCGCCGGGCCGATCGTGATCGGCCAGGCCTGTGAATTCGATTATTCCGGCGCGCAGGCCTGCAAGGCGCTGCGCGAAGAGGGTTTCAAGGTCATCCTGGTCAACAGCAATCCGGCCACCATCATGACCGACCCCAACACAGCCGACGTGGTTTATATCGAGCCGATCACCTGGCAGATGCTCGCGCGCATCATCGAGAAGGAAAGGCCCGACGCCCTTCTGCCGACCATGGGCGGGCAAACCGCGCTCAATTGCGCACTCGATCTCGCCCACAACGGCGTACTGGCGCGTTTCGGGGTCGAATTGATCGGTGCCAGGGAAGTGGCGATCGACATGGCGGAAGACCGCCAGAAGTTCAAGCAGGCGATGTCCCGCATCGGCCTCGAATCCGCGCGTTCCGGCGTCGCACATACGCAAGACCAAGCATGGCGTGTGCAAAAGGACATCGCAGCAGCCGTTGGCGGCATCGGGTTTCCGGTGGTGATTCGACCATCGTTCACCCTGGGCGGCACCGGCGGGGGCATTGCCTACAACCCGGAAGAGTTCGAGACGATCTGCCGGCGCGGCCTGGAAGCCAGCCCGACGCGTGAAGTGCTGATCGAGGAATCACTCCTGGGCTGGAAGGAATTCGAGATGGAGGTGGTGCGCGACAGTGCCGACAACTGCATCATCGTCTGCTCGATCGAAAACCTCGATCCGATGGGCGTGCATACCGGTGACTCGATCACGATCGCGCCGGCCCAGACCCTGACCGATCGCGAATATCAGATCATGCGCAACGCCTCCTTCGCGGTACTGCGCGAAATCGGCGTCGATACCGGCGGCTCCAACGTGCAGTACGCGATCAATCCTGCGAACGGGCGCATGATCGTCATCGAGATGAATCCGCGGGTGTCGCGCTCGTCCGCCCTGGCTTCCAAGGCGACCGGTTTTCCGATCGCCAAGATCGCCGCCAAGCTGGCAGTCGGCTTCCTGCTGTCGGAACTGAAAAACGACATCACCGGCGGCGCCACGCCGGCTTCTTTCGAGCCGGCGCTCGATTACGTGGTGACCAAGGTGCCGCGTTTCGCTTTCGAGAAATTCAAGGAAGCCGATTGCCACTTGACCACCCAGATGAAATCGGTCGGCGAGGTCATGGCCATTGGACGCACCTTCCAGGAAAGCTTCCAGAAGGCTCTGCGCGGACTCGAGGTCGGGGTGGACGGCCTCAACCAGAAGACCACCGATCGCCGCGAGATCGAGGAGGAACTGGGTGAGCCCGGGCCGGATCGCATCTGGTATGTCGGCGACGCCTTCGAGAACGGTTTTTCGCTGGAGGAAGTACAACGGCTGACCAATATCGACCCCTGGTTTCTGGTGCAGATCAAGGATATCGTCGACGAGGAGATGCGGCTTGACGAGTTGACCCTCGAAGACATCGACGCCGACGAGATGCGGCGCCTGAAGCGCAAGGGTTTTGCCGACCGCCGCTTGGCGAAGCTGCTCAAGGCGACCGAGGACCAGGTGCGCACGCGGCGTCATGTGCAGGGCGTGCGACCGACCTACAAGCGGGTCGATACCTGTGCCGGCGAGTTCGCCACGCGCACCGCCTACATGTATTCGACCTATGAGGAGGAATGCGAGTCGCAACCGAGCGGGCGGCGCAAGATCATGGTGCTGGGCGGCGGGCCCAACCGTATCGGCCAGGGTATCGAATTCGACTACTGCTGCGTGCATGCCTCATTGGCGCTGCGCGAAGACGGTTTCGAGACCATCATGGTCAACTGCAATCCGGAGACCGTGTCCACCGACTACGATACCTCGGACCGGCTCTACTTCGAGCCGCTGACACTCGAGGATGTTCTTGAAATCGTCGCTCTTGAGCGACCCGAAGGGGTGATCGTGCAGTTCGGCGGGCAGACGCCCTTGAAGCTGGCGCGTGCGCTGGAAGCCAACGGTGTGCCGATCATCGGCACCACGCCTGAATCGATCGATATCGCCGAGGATCGCGAGCGATTCCAGAAGCTGTTGCAGGATCTCAAGCTCAGGCAACCGCCCAACCGCACCGCGCGTACCGAAGCGGCGGCGCTGGAACAGGCGCGCGAAATCGGTTACCCGCTGGTGGTTCGACCCAGTTATGTGCTCGGCGGGCGGGCGATGGAGATCGTGCATGAGCAGGGCGACCTCGAACGCTACATGCGTGAAGCGGTCAAGGTATCCAACGATTCGCCGGTGCTGCTCGACCGCTTCTTGAATGACGCCATCGAGGTCGACGTCGACTGCATCGCCGATGGCCATCGGGTATTCATCGGCGGCATCATGGAGCACATCGAGGAGGCCGGTGTCCACTCCGGCGACTCCGCCTGTTCACTACCGCCCTACACGCTGTCGGACCAATTGCAGGACGAACTGCGGCTGCAGACCGCAACCATGGCCCAGGCGCTGGGTGTGATCGGCCTGATGAATGTGCAGTTCGCCATCAAGGAGGAAGGTGGACGGGATGTGGTCTATGTGCTGGAAGTAAACCCGCGCGCCTCGCGCACGGTGCCATTCGTGTCCAAGGCGACCGGCCTGCCGCTGGCCAAGATCGCCGCGCGGGTCATGGCCGGTATCAGCCTTGACCAGCAGCACATCGGCAACGAAGTGCGGCCACCTTACTTCTGCGTCAAGGAAGCGGTCTTTCCGTTCACCAAATTCCCCGGCGTCGATCCTTTGCTCGGGCCTGAAATGAAATCCACCGGCGAGGTGATGGGCGTTGGTGCGACCTTTGGCGAGGCCTTTATCAAGAGCCAGTTGGCGGCCGGCGTTGTGCTGCCCCAGGCCGGCAGCGTGTTCATTTCGGTGCGCGATGCCGACAAGCCCAAGGTGACCGAGGTGGCGCGGGCCCTCTCCGAACTCGGCTTTGGCCTTTTGGCCACACGCGGCACGGCAGCGCTTCTCGAAGCACACGGCATACCTGTGCGCATGGTCTACAAGGTCAAGGAGGGGCGGCCGCACATCGTCGACATGATCAAGAACCGCGAAGTCGTGCTGGTGATCAACACCACCGAAGCGCGCAAAGGGGTGATTGCCGATTCGCGCCTGATTCGGGTATCGGCGCTGCAAGCCAGGGTGCCGTACTACACCACGATTTCCGGTGCCCGCGCGGCGGTATCGGGTTTGCGGGCACCGCGGGAATTGATGCCCTACGATCTGCGTGGCCTGCATGCGCAACTGACCGCTGACTGCTTGCGCCCGGAGTAATCCGGGCGCGCCGTGTATCATTCGCCCCTTTGCGGTGCGAACCTCGCGGTTCGTGCCAACCGGAATCGAGCTTCACGCCTATGCAATCAGTACCCATGACAGTGGTCGGCGCAGGCATGTTGCGCGCCGAGTTGCAACATCTGAAGTCGGTCGAAAGGCCGGCAGTGATCAACGCGATTTCCGAAGCGCGCGCCCAGGGCGATTTGTCCGAAAACGCCGACTACGACGCCGCCAAGGAAAAGCAGGGTTTCATTGAAGGGCGCATCGCCGAGATCGAGGGCAAGCTTTCGTTTTCCCAGGTCATCGACCCGAAGTTGCTTTCCTCAGAGGATCGCGTGGTATTCAGCGCGACGGTCGACCTGCTTGACATGGCCTCAGGCGCGAAGGTGACCTACCAAGTGGTGGGTGACGATGAAGCCGATATCAAGCAAAGCAAGATTTCCATCAGCTCGCCGATTGCCCGTGCGCTGATCGGCAAGAGCGAGGGTGACGCCGTCGAGGTTCTGGCCCCGGGCGGTTCGCGCGAATACGAGATTGTCGAGATTCGTTTTGTCTGATTTTCACCGGGCAGGCGGACAATGCGGACACTGAGTTTACTGGTCGGGTTTCCGATAAAAGCAGAATTCTGCCGTCTGGCAACGGCGGCATTTCAGTGCGGAAATGCAGCCCGCCGGGTTTAACGCCGTGCCGTTTGCGTGATCCGCGAGCCAAGCTGTTTTTTGGTGCGTCGCGGGCCCGACGGCCTGCGCGGCTTTACCGTTCGCGCGGTTTCCGCGGGGCGAGGCCTGAAAAAAACCAGAAGTTTGCCGATATGCTGGACGGCCGCAGCGTCGGCTTGTCGGCAAATATCGTCAACCAGGGCTTTCCTTAGCTCACGATCATCGCCGGCCACGCGCACTTTGATCAGTTCGTGGCTCTTCAGCGCCACCTCGATCTCGTGGATGACCGCCGCCGTCAGGCCGGCATCGCCGATCATCACAACCGGATCCAGATGATGAGCGCGTGCCTTGAGGGCCTTGCGTTCGGTGGGGGAAAGCGGATTCATGCAAAAGCCGATGTCAATCGCTGCGGGAGCGCGAGTATAACGGCTGCGGGATGGGAGATCGGGAATCGATGGAACGCAAGGTAAAGGGGCATGTCAAGCCGACGCGCTCGGTGTCGAGCAATCGCTGGATGCATGAGCACGTCACCGACCCGTTTGTGCAACAGGCGAAAAAGCTTGGCTATCGCTCACGTGCCGCCTTCAAGATCCTTGAGATCGACGATAAGTTTCACGTCCTCAAGCGCGGCATGACCGTGGTCGATCTCGGTGCCAGCCCCGGCGGCTGGTCGCAGATAGCCGGCCCGCGGGTCGGGGTCGGAGCGGCGAAGGGGGCTGGACGCGTGATCGCCATCGACATGATCGAGATGCACGGCCTGCCTGGGGTGGAGTTTCTGCAGGTTGATTTCAGCACCGATGAAGGCTTAGGCGCGGTGGTCGCCATATTGGGAATCGAAGGCAAGGCGGACCTTGTTTTGTCGGATATGGCGCCCAATATGTCTGGCATTGGCATCTCGGATCAGGCCAAGACCATGGGATTGTGCGAGTTGGCACTGGATTTTGCGGGCCGATTCCTGCGACCTGATGGTGCGTTTGTCGTAAAAACCTTCCAGGGAATCGGGTTTACCGAATTCTTGCGCGAAATGAAGGCGGTTTTTGCGGATGTCAAATCGCTCAAGCCGAAGTCCTCGCGTGACCGCAGCGCCGAGGTTTATCTGGTCGGGCGCGGCCTGCGGAGTGCATCTGCGACACCGGGGTAATGCGTATACAATACCTGGGTGTTTTGAGCTTTAATGTGCCGGTTTGCGAGAGCAATCGGCGGGCAGTGGTGGCCAAGGAGTTTCGTTGAACAATACGTTTTCCAAGATAGCAGTCTGGCTGGTGATCGCGCTGGTGCTTTTCACCGTTTTCAAGCAGTTTGGTGGCGGCGGCGGCGCCACTTCGGGGGCTGTCAGCTATTCGGATTTCCTTGATCAGGTCAAGGCCGGACAGATCAAGAGCGCGGTGATCGATGACCGCAGCATCACTGCCACCACGGTCGACGACAAGAAAGTACGCACCAATGTGACTTACCTGGATCGTGGATTGATCGGCGATCTGGTCAAGTACGGCGTCAAGTTCGATGTGCGGGTCGAGGAAGAGAAGCCCTTGCTGCTGTCGATCTTCATATCCTGGTTCCCGATGCTGCTGTTGATCGGCGTATGGATATTTTTCATGCGCCAGATGCAGGGCGGTGGCCGGGGTGGCGCGTTTTCATTCGGCAAGAGCAAGGCGCGCCTGCTAGACGAGTCCAACAACCAGATCACCTTCGCTGACGTCGCTGGCTGCGACGAGGCCAAGGAGGAAGTTGCCGAATTCGTCGAGTTCCTCAAGGACCCGTCGAAATTCCAGAAGCTTGGCGGGCGCATTCCGCGCGGTGCTCTGCTGGTGGGTTCGCCGGGCACCGGCAAGACCCTGCTGGCCAAGGCCATCGCGGGTGAGGCCAAGGTGCCGTTCTTTTCCATTTCCGGCTCCGACTTCGTCGAAATGTTTGTCGGCGTCGGCGCGGCACGCGTGCGCGACATGTTCGAGAATGCCAAGAAACATGCGCCGTGCATCATCTTCATAGACGAGATCGACGCGGTTGGTCGACAGCGCGGCGCCGGTCTGGGCGGTGGCAACGACGAGCGCGAGCAGACCTTGAATCAGATGCTAGTGGAGATGGACGGTTTCGAAACCGGGGTGGGCGTGATCGTGATCGCCGCCACCAACCGCCCTGACGTGCTTGATCCGGCCTTGACCCGTCCGGGGCGTTTCGACCGGCAGATCGTGGTGTCGCTTCCGGACATTCGCGGTCGCGAGCAGATTCTTGCCGTGCACATGCGCAAGGTGCCGCTGGCGCCCGACGTGAAGGGCGAAGTCATCGCCCGCGGCACGCCGGGATTTTCCGGTGCCGATCTCGCCAATCTGGTCAACGAAGCCGCCCTGTTTGCCGCTCGACGCAACAAGCGTCTGGTCGACATGGACGATTTCGAGATGGCCAAGGACAAGATCATGATGGGCAGCGAGCGCCGCAGCATGGTCATGGACGACGACGAAAAGCGCAATACCGCGTACCACGAGTCGGGTCACGCGCTGATCGGCAAGTTGTTGCCCAAGTGCGATCCGGTACACAAGGTCACCATCATCCCGCGCGGCCGCGCACTTGGTGTGACCATGAGCCTGCCCGAGCGTGACAAGTATTCCTATGATCGCGAATACATGTCGAGCAAGATCGCCATGCTGTTCGGCGGGCGCATTGCCGAGGAAGTGTTCATGAACCAGATGACCACCGGCGCTTCGAACGATTTCGAGCGCGCGACCCACATGGCGCGCGACATGGTGACCCGCTACGGCATGAGCGATGCGCTGGGGCCGATGGTGTATGCGGAGAACGAAGGCGAAGTTTTTCTCGGCCGCTCGGTCACACGCACCACGCAGATGTCGGAAGCCACGATGCAGAAAGTGGATGTCGAAATCCGCAAGATCATCGACGAGCAGTACAACCTGGCACGCAAGCTGATCGAGGAAAACAGCGACAAGATGCACGCCTTGGCCAAGGCTCTGCTGGAATGGGAAACCATCGATGCGGACCAGATCGACGACATCATGGCCGGGCGCGCCCCGCGCCCGCCGAAGCCGCCGCAATCGCAACCGCAACCGCCCAAGGACAGCGCTTCGGGCGGCGTGGCGCCTGCAGCCACGGCCTCGGCTGCCTGAGTTTGACCCGGCGGCTCGCGCTTTGCGGATTGGCTGCAAGGCCGAAATGAAACGCCAGGCCCGAAAGCCTGGCGTTTTCAATTGTCCGAGCAGTCCGTGACGCAATGCCTGATGCTGCGCGGCAAGCGTGTCTTGCTGGCCCGACCGCTGCTGATGGGGGTTGTCAACGTGACGCCGGATTCGTTTTCCGATGGTGGGCGCTATCTGGGCGCCGACGCAGCGATCAGGCATGCGGCGCTTCTCGTGGAAGAAGGCGCGGACCTGCTGGACATTGGTGCCGAGTCATCGCGTCCGGGGGCGCAAGCGCTGCCGCTGGAAGAAGAGATGCGGCGCCTGCTGCCGGTCTTGCGCTCATGTGGCGGCCTGGGTGTACCGCTTTCGGTCGATACCTACAAACCGGAAATCATGCGCTTGGCGGTGCAGCACGGCGCCGCCATGCTCAACGACATTTGGGGATATCGACGCCCAGGCGCGCAGGCAGCGGCCATCGACGCTGCGCGCGCCGGCACGGTTCTGGCGATCGTGCACATGCAGCGCGACCCTGCCAGCATGCAGGACCAACCCGGGTATGGCGACGTGGTGGCCGAGGTGCGCGACTTTCTTGCCGGGCGCGTGTCCGAACTGCAGGCGCTGGGCGTTGCGCGCGACCAAATGGTCGTCGATCCCGGCTTCGGCTTCGGCAAGACTGTGGCGCACAATCTTTCGCTGCTGCGTGATTTGCGCGTGCTTTGCTCGCTCGGTGTGCCGGTTCTCGCAGGTTTGTCGCGCAAATCGACCATTGGTGCGATCACCGGCCGCGAGGTGCCGGACCAACGGGTGCATGGCAGCGTTGCCGCCGCACTGATCGCCGTGCAAAACGGTGCGACAATCCTGCGCGTACATGACGTTGCGGCCACGCGCGATGCCCTTCGCGTCTGGGCGGCGGTCAGTGGCTCGCAGCCTGCGGACGATTCCTGACAAGATCACGGCACACTCCATGAGCAGAAAATTCTTCGGTACCGATGGCGTACGCGGCCGTGTCGGGCAGGTGCCCATCACCCCGGACTTCGTGCTGCGACTCGGCTACGCGGCCGGTCGCGTGCTGGTGCAGCAGGGCATCGGCGGGGCCGAGCATCCGGTGGTCCTGATCGGCAAGGACACGCGTGTGTCGGGCTATATGCTGGAGGCCGCGCTTGAAGCCGGATTCGCCGCCGCCGGCGTCGACGTCATGCTGGTCGGGCCGATGCCGACCCCGGCGGTGGCATACCTTACGCGCGCGGTGCGGGCCCAGGCTGGCGTGGTGATCAGTGCCTCGCACAATCCGTATCAGGACAACGGCATCAAGTTCTTTTCCGAGGGCGGAGTCAAGTTGCCCGATGCGGTGGAGCTGGCGATCGAGGCGGAACTCGAGCGACCGATGGGTTGCGCCGATTCGGCTTCGCTGGGCAAGGCCAGGCGCCTGGATGACGCCGCCGGCCGCTACATCGAATTCTGCAAGGCCAGCGTGCCTTACGACCTTGACCTGCACGGCATGCGTATCGTGGTCGATTGCGCGCACGGCGCGGCATATCACATCGCCCCGCATGTGTTTCATGAGTTGGGTGCGGAGGTCGTGACCATCGGCAACCAGCCCAACGGACGCAACATCAACGAAGGCGTGGGTGCCACCTACCCGAAGGCGCTGGCCGAGGCGGTACGCGCGCATCGCGCCGACATCGGCATCGCGCTCGACGGCGACGCCGATCGGGTGGTCATGGCAGACGCCAGCGGGCGCACTTACGACGGCGACGAGCTGCTTTATCTGATTGTCAAGGAGCGCCTGATCAGCAGCAAGGTGCCAGGCGTGGTCGGTACCCTGATGACCAACCTGGCGTTTGAGCAGGCGATGCAGCGCCTTGGTGTGCCGTTCGCGCGCGCCAAGGTGGGCGATCGCTACGTGCTGGAAATGCTGCACGAGAAACGCTGGTTTCACGGCGGCGAAAATTCGGGTCACATCCTGTGCCTGGATTGCCACACCACCGGCGACGGCATCGTCTCGGCCCTGCAGGTGCTCAAGGCCTTGCGCGCCTCGGACCAGACACTGGCCGAAGCGGGGCGCGAATTGAATCTGTATCCGCAGACCTTGTGCAATGTGCGTCTGGCGGATCGCGATGGCTGGCAAACCAACGCCGCCCTGGCGGCGGCAACCAGGTCTGCCGAGGCGCGATTGGCGGGGCGCGGTCGGGTGCTGCTGCGTGCCTCGGGTACCGAGGCGCTGTTGCGGGTGATGGTCGAGGGCGAGGATGGCGCATTGGTGAGGAAACTGGCCGAAGAGATCGCGGCGGTCGCAGCATCCTGAAGGCCGGAGTCAG
>CAYYFR010000070.1:10548-26067 GCA_964470865.1 uncultured Burkholderiales bacterium
TCGCAGCATCCTGAAGGCCGGAGTCAGACAAGGATTGCGATACTTGCAGGGTCGGAGTCAAACAAGGATTGCGATACTTGCAGGGTCGGGCGTAGAATCCGACTAAATCATTAAGGTATTACCCATGTTTGCGCATATCCGCGAAGACATCCGCAGCGTGTTTGATCGCGACCCTGCCGCCCGATCAGTGTGGGAGGTGCTCACCTGTTACCCGGGCTTCCATGCGTTGCTGATGCATCGCGTCGCCCACTGGTGGTGGCGCCACGGTTTCAAATGGCTGGGGCGCTTCACCTCGCACCTGGCACGCTGGCTGACAGGAATCGAGATCCACCCGGGTGCCACCATCGGACGGCGCTTTTTCATCGACCACGGCATGGGCGTGGTGATCGGCGAGACCGCCGAGATCGGTGACGATGTCACCCTCTATCACGGGGTGACGCTGGGCGGCACCTCGTGGAACGCCGGCAAGCGCCATCCGACACTGGAAAACGGTGTGGTCATCGGCGCCGGTGCCAAGATTCTCGGGCCCATCACCATGCATGCAGGCGCCAAGGTGGGCTCGAACGCGGTGGTGGTCAAGGATGTACCGGCCGGCGCCACGGCGGTGGGCATACCGGCGCGCATCATCGAAGAGTCGGCCGCGCAAAAGCGCGAAGAGCATGCTGCCAAGATGGGTTTCTCGGCCTACGCCATAGCCGGCAGCGATGAAGATCCCTTGTCCAAGGCGCTCAACGGCCTGCTTGACCATGGTGCCGAGGTCGATCAGCGGGTCGACGGTTTGTTGTCGCGCATCGCGGAGTTGGAGTCGCGCCTGGCTGCCGGCGAAGCGCTCGCCCGTGGTGAAGACAAGGTGGTCGCGCATGCCTTCGGCGCGCGCCCGAAAAACATCGCCAACGGCTGAATGCCGGGCGCTTGTGCCAGGTGTGCCAGGTGTGCCAGGTGTGCCAGGCCCTGGCTGCCCGTACGGCGCCGCTACCGCCGCAGTCCCATCGCGATTGCTGGTGCCGCTGAGCCTGTCACCGCAGCCCTGGCCGGCAACGTCCGTGCTCAGTAACCGAACTGCAGGTTCTTGTTGATCACTGTAATCTCGGTGAAGCTGCTGCCGTTGTGGTTTTCGCTGGAAAAACCCACGCTGTAGCCGCCGGTATCGTAGCTGCGCATGCCTTCGAGTGCGGTGATCAAGGTTTCGCGCGTCGCGCGCGCGCCGCCGGCACGGCGAATGCCTTCGGCGGTGATCTTGGCGGCGATATAGGCTTCCAGCGAGGTGGCGCCGAATTCCTTCTTGCCGGTGAGTTTCTCGAACGCGACCATGTACTCGGCTACGATTGGAATGTTGCGATTGGTAACCGGCGGCACCACCTGGGCGACGGTCACGCCGATACCGTCGCGCCCCAGCGCACGCATCAGCACGTTGGGGCCGGCGAACGAGGTGCTGACAAACTGCATGCCCGGGTTGGCGGCACGGGCACCCTTGATGAAGTCGGCCGAAGGTTTGAAAAGCGTGGTGGTGATCATCACGTCCGGCTTGGTCCTGGTCACCATGGCGACCGCGCCCGCGATATCGGGCTCGCTGCGCTTGATGCCGAGCGTTGCAGTGGCCTTGAAGTTGCGTTTCTGCAGCGCGCGCTCCACCGCCGAAAGATTTTCACGCCCCACCACGTCGTCGTGGAACAGGATGCCGAACGACTTCACGCCTACGGTCGCATAGTGATTGACGATTTTTTCGAGTTCGTCGGCGTAGCTGGCGCGATGATTGAAAAGGACGCGGTTGAAAATGCGCATCGGATCGGCACCGGTGAACGGAAACAGGAACGGCGTGCGGCTCTTCTCGGCAAAAGGCATGGCAGGCCGACTCAGGGTGGCACTGGCATAGCCGAACAGCGCCAGCACCCCGCGTTCCTCTATCAGCTTGCGCGCATTCTCGGCGGCGACCTTGGTATCGTTGCCATCGTCGAGTGTCAGCAACTCGATGCGGCGCCCGCCGAGGCCGCCCGCGTCATTGAGTTTCGTAAAGTACGCCATCGCGCCATCGCGGATCTCCTGCCCGAGTTCGCGATTCGAGCCGCTGAGCGGCACCGATTGGCCGATCAGGATGGAGTCGCCCTGGGCCATGCCTGCAGCCGAGACCAACCAGAGGATCAGTGCTAGCAGGCTTTGCTTGGAAAAGTGCATCGGATACCGGTTCAGTTGACGTGTGCTCGATTCTAATGCCCGCGCCGCCGGTTTTGTTGTGCGACGCGGCGACAAGCGAGCGTTGCAGCGGCATCAGGGCAAGGCCGCAGGTGGTTTGGCCAAATCCAGGCTCATGCGCAATGGCGCGGCTTGCAGGGTTTGCGGCGTCGCCGGAACCGCGACGGTACCTGCCGAGACGCGCGCCCCGACACCGTTCCAGTCGATGCCGGTACCGGCGCCTGTCACGGCGGCCGCGCCGATCAGCATGGCGATCAGCGCGGGGCGCCGCATGCTCGCATTGCGTGCACGGCCGGCACCGGCCGGATTGCGCTTGCGCGGCGCACTGGCAACCGCATGCTCAATGGTGCCGCGTGCGCGCGCGGCCTGCGCCTGCGCATCGGCCTCTTCGGCAGCTTGCCGCCGGGCCAGGGCGGCTACGCAATCGCGTTCGCTGGCCAATCGGGCTGCAACGACGTCCGCCAAAGCCGCTTGCCGGCGCGCCTTTTCCTCGGCCAGTGCGGCTGCCTCCTCGGCTGACCTGATGTCGATCGCGAGAGCCGTGCTCAGGCGGGCTGCCGCGTCGGTCGCGCGCCGCGTGGCGGCCTGTTTGGCGCGCAGGGCCAGGATGGCATGCCGCTCTGCCTGGGCGCGCATGCGCACCGCGTGTGCCGTCTGACTTTCAAAGGCGATGCGCTCGCGTTCGAGTTCGCTTGCTTGTGTCAGCGACCGCGCATTCTGTCGAGCGGCACGCAGCAGTTCCGATTGCGTCGCCTGCCTGGCGCGCGCCGCGGCGGCGTCGGCGAGCTGCGCCTGCGCCAGTTCGCGTGCGGTTTGCACAAGGGCCGCTGTTTCGCGCGCAGCGGCGGCCTGTTGGTCGATTGCCGCACGGGTTTGCGCCTCCTTTTCCTGCTCTAGCGCTTGTACTTGTCTGGCGACGGTTGCGGCGCGTGCCTCGAGTTCGAGCGTTCGCTGCGCCGCCTGTTGCGCTGCGGCCGCCGCAGCGACGCGCTGCGCGTGGGCGTCCTGTGCGTCTCGCTCGGCGGCTCGCGTACTTGCGAGTAGCGCCTGTTCCGCCTGCGCTTGCTTCAGCGCGGCCGCCTGCGCCTGTCGCGCAATCTCGATGCGCTCTGCCGCACCGGCGCTCGCCTGTTCTTCGGCTTCGGTGCGCTCGCGTTCAACACCTGCGAGTTTTTCTTCGGCAGCGGCGCGCTCGATCGCCGCCTGTGTGCTGGCGCGCGCCAGATAGCAGCGCTGTTCATGCCGTGCCTTGGCCTCCAGTGCTGCTGCATGCGCCTTCTCTTCGGCTCGCGCCGCCTCTTGCGCAGTCTCGATTGCCTGCTTCTCGGTGGCGATCCTGGCTGTCAGCAACTCATTGGCGCGCCGGGCCGCCGCGCGCCTTGTCCCGGCCTGCGCCTGTGCTTCCTGCAGCGCCGCCTGGCGCGCCTGCAACTCGGCGGCACAGGCGGCATCTGCAGCAGCCTGCTCCGCGGCGGCGCTTGCCAGAGCGCCTTCGCCTGCGATGCGGCGCCGGTGCTCCAGCGATGCTTGCTCGGCCGCGCGGTGACGTTGCGCACAGGCCTGCGCCGCGCTTTGCGCCAGAGTCAGCGCAGCTTGCTCGGCAGTCGCAGCCTCATGCGCTGCGGCATGAGCCGTGCGTTCGATTTCCAGCCGAGCCGCAAGTTGTTGTGCCGCCTGACGCTCCGCGCTTTCCCGTTCCAGGCCGCAGTTCGTCAGTGCTTCTTGGGCAGCAATGGCCGCAAGCGCAGCGTCGGCGGCCGCGCTGTCGGCGCTGGCTCGTTCCTGCAGCGCAACCGCCAGTTGTGTTTCACAATCGATCCGGCGGCTTGCTTCGCCGGCTGCGGCAGCGGCGCGCGCTTGGCGGGTTGCGCAGACATCGCGCGCCTGTCGCGCCAGAGCGATGGCGCGCGCTTGTGCCGCGCCAGCCTCGGCTGCCGCGTTGCGCGCGGCGTCCTCGCTTGCCATCCGGGTTTTGATCAATCGCATGTTTGCGGATTCGGCGGCGGCCTTGGCGCTGGCTGCGGCCTGCAGCGCCTGCTCCGCCTCCACCCGCGCATGGGCAGCTTGTGCCGCCAATTGTTCGGCATGCGCCCGTTCCTGTTCGGCACGCGCCAACGCCGCTTCGGCGGCCGCCTTCTGCAGCGCGGCACTGATCGCAGTGCGCTTCTTCTCTAAGTGTGCGCGCTGCATTGCCGCGATCCGCTGTGCGGCTGACAGTGCTTGCATATCGGCAGCCTGGCGCTCATCGGCCAGCTGCCGCGCTTCTTCTTCCGCGCGGGCACGTTGCAGGCTGGCGGCGCAAGCATCACGTTCCGCGGCAGCGCGTGCGGCGGCGCTGGCGCTGGCGCGTGCTTGCGCCTGCGCACGCTGTTGAGTGGCGCTGGCCGCTGCCGCTTCCGCCGCAGCGCGCTCTTTTTCGGTGCGAGCCTGCAACAAGTCGATGCGGATTCTGCGTCGGGCTTCGCCTGCGGCCGCACGCGCGGCGCTGGCTGCGTGCTGGTGCATGCGTGCCGCACGACGCGCGGCAGTCGCAGCTTCCCGTTCCGCCCGCGCGCGCGCCGTCGCGCTGTCGCGCGCCTGCGCTTCTGCGCCGGCGCGGGCACGGACTTCCAGCGCTGCTTGCTGCTCCGCCTCGCTGCGGGCCTGCATCGTGGCGATCAGCGCCGCAACAGCTGCGGTGCGCGCGCGGGCTTTATTTGTCGTCAGCTCTGCTGCGGCGCGATGATCGCTGTCAATCTTCGCCAGCGCTGCCTGCTGCTGCGTGGCCACTGCCCCGGCCTGCGCCGCTTCCTGGGCTAGGCGCAGGCGCTCGGCGTGGGCCGCCGCCGCGCTTCGTGCCTGCTCAATCGCCTCGTGTTCGGCGGCAGCGGCGCGCTCAGCTGTCAGGGCGGAGGCTCTTTCTGCAGCGGCGCGTTCAGCGGCCAGTGTGGTGGCGGCAGCTTCGCTTTGCATGCGTTCAACGGCCACGACACGCGCTTTTTCCTCGGCGCGGGCTCGTTCGCGTGCGGCCGCCGCAGCGGCTTGATCGGCGGCGGCCCGCTCGCTCGTGGCTTGCGACAGCGCCAGCGCGGCGCGCGATTTCTCGATTGCGCTGGCGTTGGCCGAACGGCTCGCCTCGATTGTCGCTTGGGTTTGGTCGATCTGCTGCCGTTCGATCCGGTTGGCGGCTTCCTGCTCTCCACGTACGCTGCGGTCGGCCTCGGCGCGTTCTTGCGCCAGCCTGGCCTGGGCCTGGTCGGCTGCGGCGCGCGCTGCGGCTTCGCGTGCCGCGCGAGCATCATTGCGTGCCTTCATCAGGGCTGCGATTCGCGCACCTCGCTCGGCGTCGGCACGTTCCTGCGCGGCCTCGCGCGCACGCACCTCGGCCTGCAGGCGCAGGCGTGCGCTTTCGAGTTGTCGCAATTCAATAGCGGCGCACGCAGCGGCTTCGTCAAGGGCCTTGCGAGCGGTTTCTTGTGTTTGATCAAGGTTCGAGAGTGCCTCTTCATCGTGGCGCGCGGCCTGGGCAAGCGCGTTCGCGATGGCGGCTTCAGCGGCGCAACGGGCGGCTGCGATACGGGCTGCCGCGGAATCTGCGTTGGTTCGTTCGCGGGCTTGGCGCAGTGCCTCGGCATCGGCTTCAGAGCGCAACTGCGCGGCCTCGCTGGCCGCTGACTCCTGCGCGGCACTGGCCATGGCGATCGCCGCGGCACGGCGTTCCGCGGCTAGGCGCTCGCTGGCTGCCAGGGCGGCGGCGGCATCGGCCTGGCTGCGCTGGAGCGCCGCGTCCGCCGCCTCGCTGGCAATCGCCGCCGCCTGCGCCGCCTGCTGCGCGGCTTCTTCCTCCTGGCGCGCGCGGCGCTGACGCGCGCGTGTCGCCTTGACGTCCTGCTCACGTCGGCGCGCCAAAGCCTGATGTGCCGCCTGTTCGGCCGCCAGCCGCCTGGCGGCAGCGGCGACTGCCTTTTGTTCGATGCGCAGTGTTTCCAGGGCCTGCGCGGCGGCTGCTTCTGCGGTGGCAGCGTGTTTGGCGGCCGCAGCATCCAGCTCCTTTTCCGCGCGCCAGCGCGCCAGCGCCGCCTGCCTGGCGGCCGCTTCGGTGGCCAGGCGTGTTCCGGCCTGGGCCAGGGATTCCTGTTCGGCAGCACTGCGCGCAGCCGCCATCGCGGCTGCACTGGCTTCGACTTGTTCGCGCGCGCGCGCCAGTTCGGTGGCACGTTGTTCCTCAATGCCCCGTGCCAGGGCCGCGGCGGCGGCTTTTTCATCAGCGACGGCGCGCGCCCGGGCGGCGGTGGCGGCCTGGCTCTCGGCTTGCGCCCGCCGGCCTGCCTCGATATCTGCGCGCGTACTGGCCTCGGCGTTGGACAGGATCGCGGTTTGCAGACGGCGCTCGCTTTCAATGCGGCCGACGGTGGCCGCACGCATGCGCACCTCGGCGGCTGCGCGGGCGGTAGCGGCTGCGGCGGCCAGCGCGTCATTTTGCGCGCGCGCCTCGGCGGCAATTCGTAGTTGGTTCTCGGCCACAAGTCGCAGGCGTACCGCGGCGGCGGCGGCCTGGTCGGCCTGACTGCGTGCCTGAGCCACGCTGAGAGCTGTTTGTTCCTCTGCGGCCAGGGCACGCGCTCCCTCGCTGGCGCGCGCTTCGGCGCTCGCACGAGCGATCAGCGCCTTCTGCAGTGCGCGTTCGCCCGCTTCGCGTCCGGCGGCACGTTCATCGGCCTCGCGCTGCACTCGCAGGCGATGCCCGGCACTTTCGCGCGCGGCGTGGTCGGCCAGCGTGCGCTGGCGCGCCGCGGCGGTGAGTGCGGTTTCGGAAAGTGCCCGCTGTCTGGCTTCCTGCAGGGCGGCGTGCTCGGCGGCCTGGCGTTCTATCGCAGCGGTGCGTGCGGCTTCAGTCTCGCGTACCGCTGCCTCGACCGAGCCGCGTGCAGTTTCAGCGCGGCTACGCGCGGCTTCCGCGGCGCCGCGCGCGTGGATGGTGAGGGTGGCTTCGGCTTCGATCTGCTCGGCGATTTGCGCGCGTGCTTCAATTTGCGCCTGCGCCCGTTCGGCGGCGGCCTGCGCGGCCTGGGCGTCGGCTTCTGCACGCCGTTTCAATTCGGCGATCTCGCTTTCGACTGCTTCGGTGTGATGCTCGCTGGCTGCGCGCGCGGCGCGTTCGGCTTCCAGGCGCTGGCGTTGGCCGAGTATCGCGGCTTCCTCGGTGCGTGCGCGCTCGTTGGCCGCGGCGGTGGCCTCGCGCTCGACCGCAGCGCGGGTTTCGGCCAGGTCGCGAGCACGGGCTTCTGCATGGGCTCGATTCTGCGCGGCGCTGGTGGCCTTGGCTTCGGCTTCGACGCGCGCGAAGGCTTCGCGAATGGCGCGCAATTCCGCGCGGGAATTCACCGTTCCGTCGACTGGCTGTCCGCTTGAGCCTGATTCGTCCGTGGAGGGGTCGCGCGCGGCGTTTTCGTTGTCGTTGGCGCGATTTTTCAATGCAAGATTGGTTTCCATATCGGACTCCTGTCGCAGCAATGCGGTGGCGCCGGCGCCGCGTTAACGGCAGTGTGGCGATTTACTTGAGTCCATTATTGGTTTTTCGGCTGCCGCACAGAGCTCGAAAAGCGCGGGAAAAGTCCTGCATTTCCCGGTTCGTGTGGCGCGGGCTGCCAGCGGTCGGGCCCGGTCCATGTGCGGCAAACCCCGAACCTTTTGGAGACATTGATGCCTGCCTCCACGAAATTCACGGCGCCGCTGTTGCTTGCGCTGGCCTTGATCCTGCCAACCGCGGTTGCGGTGCAGGCCCAGACCTATCCCGACAAGGCCATCGGCTTCATCGTGCCGGATCCGGCCGGCGGCGGCATCCTCGGCAACGATCTGGTGGCCAAGTCAGCCGCCGACGGCTATACGGTACTGATCGGCAGCACCACTCTGGTACAGATGCCGCACCTGAGCCCGAAGCTGCCTTACGATGTGTTCAAGGACTTCACGCCTGTGGCGCAATTGGCACTTTCGTCGAACCTGTTCGGTGCCGGCCAACCCGCCGGCCAACCCGCTGCGCAAATTCATCAGCCTGGCGCGCGCTGAACCGCAGCGCTTCAGCTACGGCTCGTTTGGCACCGGCACCACCGCGCACATGCGTGGCGAGTCGTTCAATTTGCAGACCGGTTTGAAGAAGACGCATATCCCCTACAAGGGCGGTGCGCCGCTGGCCACCGACTTGATGGGGTGCGCAGGTTCCGGCGCGGTTGATCGACCTGACTTCGGGCAGTGCGCGAGGCACAAATCAGGATTGACTGAGAGAACCAGGCACCTGCCGCCCGCCTGTTTCAGCGCGGCTCGCGGTCTGTCGATGCTTCAGGCGCGGGCGGGTCGGCGGCCTTTTCCTCGAGCGCCCGCAAGCGCGCCCGGCGGCGTCGGCGGGCCGGGGTGCCCATCAGGTACAGCAGTAGCGCGCAGGGCAGGATTCCGTAGAACACCAACGTCATGAGCCCGGTCACGATGCTCGTTTCGGTAATCGACATCATGAAGACGACCCAGATCCAGCCGATGGCGATGATGTACATGAATCCGGATCCGCGGGCCTTCAGGTGCCGAACAAGGGCAGCACCGCTTCCAGCCCGTTGTGGTTGATGGCATGGCTGGCCTGCGCACGCACCACCGCCTTGGCGCGATAAGCGATGGAGACGCCGGCCGCACCCATCATGGCAAGATCATTGGCGCCGTCACCGATGGCGATGGCGTCGGCCGGGTCGGCGCCCAGGCGTGCGCATGCAGCCAGCAGTTCGCGTCGCTTGGCGTCGGCGTCGACGATTTCGCCGATCACTTCGCCGGTGAGCTTGCCGTTCTCGATGCCAAGGGTGTTGGAGCGGGCATCATCGATGCCCAGCCTGTGCTTCAAGCGCTCGGTAAAGAAGGTGAAGCCGCCGGAGACCAGCAGGGTCCGCAGGCCGGCGCTGGCGAACGCTCCCAGCATCAGTTCCGCGCCTGGTGACAGACGCAGGCGCTCGCTGTACACCTGCTCAAGCGCCTCGACGCCCAGGCCGCGCAGCAGCGCGACGCGGCGCCGCAGCGATTCGGGATAGTCGAGCTCGCCACGCATTGCCGCCGCAGTGATGGCGCTCACCGCAGGCTTCAGGCCCTTAAGGTCGGCGATCTCGTCAATGCACTCGATGGTGATGAGGGTGGAATCCATGTCCATCACCGCCAGCCTGTAGGCATCGAGTGGACGTGGCCTGGGGATGAAAGCGACATCGGCGCGGGCCGCGGCGCATCGCGCGGTGATGCGCGCGGCGCGGGCCGCATCGGGCCATGCCGCAAAACCGCCGAGACGCACCGTGCGTTGCCCGCAACGCTCGATGTCGGCTGCCCCGGCCAAGGCGGCGACGTCGTCGATCAGAGGTTGTGCAAGCCAGCCACCCTGCATCACGATTCTTGCCGCGTGGTTCATTTGCCGGCCCTGGCGGCCCAGCGCGCGGCTTCGCCGGCGTCGGGCTTGAGATCGAGTTCGCCCTTGGCGTAGGCTGTGGCCAGCCGCTCGGCAGCGGCGCTGATGCCGGCGTCGCCGGCCTGGCGATACATGGCGACTGCACGCTGATTGTCGGACACTTGTCCGAGTCCCATCTCGTAGATCCTGGCAGCTTCGAACATGGCCGGCGCAATGCCGGCCGCGGCGGCCTTGATGATCCATTCGGCGCCGGCTTCCAGGCTGCGCCCCGCGCCTTCGCCGCGCGCTGTCATGCGCCCCAACCAGTATTGGGCACTGGGCAGCCCTTGTTCGGCCGCCAGGCGAAAGTATCGGATTGCTTCACGCGGATCCGCCGGCACGCCGATACCTTCGCGATAGAAGCGTGCAAGCTGGGCCTGGGCACGAGCATAGTTTTGCGCGGCCGATTTGCGCAGCCAATCGTTCATTGCAATCAGGTCCACCGTGCCCGCATGTCCCTGGCCCAGCATCAGCGCGAGGTTGAACTGCGCGACGCGGTCGCCACCAACCGCTGCGCGCTGATACAGCCGTTGCGCCTCGGCGTAGCTTTGCAGCACACCGCGGCCATCGTAGAACATGGCCCCCAGATTGTTGAGTGCGACCGGGTGGTCGCTTTGCGCGGCTTTGCCGTACCACAATGCGGCGGACGCGAAGTCGGGGCTGCCGCCCAGCGTCGATTCGAAGTATTCGCCAAGCAATACTGCCAGTACGGTGTCGCCGCTGGCGGCGCTTGCCGCCATCGATTCAGCCAACTGCGCCGCGCGTGCACGATCGGCCGGTTGGATGCCGGCGAGCATCGCCTGCAGGCGCTGCGGGTCGGATCGCGGGGCCGGCTTTTCAGCCGTGGCAGGCGGCGATGCAATCGCCGCAGAGTGAGTGGTGGCAGCGATGGATGGCGAGGTGGCAGCCGTGGCTCGGGTTGCCGGCTGCGACGGCGCTACCTCTTGCGCATCCAATGCGGCCAGCGCCGCACGCGCGCCGCGATGGCCCTGTGCCGCCGCCTGGTTGAACCAGAAACGGGCGCGCACACGGTCCGCCTCCAGGCCCAGCCCTTCGGCACGCATGCGTCCGAGCAAAAACTGTGCTTCTGCCTGGCCGCGCCTGGCCTGGGGTTCAAGAATGCTCATGGCGCGCTTGTAGTCACCTGCGGCGAACGCCTCGGCGCCAGGGCCTGTAACCGCAGCCGCGGCCGGTGCGACCGCCAGCGAGGAAACAATGGCCATGCACAGGTGTAGTGCTGCGCTCCGAAGCAGGTACGACGCGCGCACTGGCAGCGCGGGTGTCACGCGGCTCGCACCGATTGCATCGCGGTTCTGGCGGCCTGCGCGCGCTCGCCGGGAGTCGCGGTCTTGACAATGATCTTCAAGCGGTCCTGGCCGGCCAGTTGCACGTTGCGGTCCTTCTGGATCAGCTTGATCACCTTGGCCGGGTCAATCGGTGCGTCCTTGCGGAACTGAATGGTTACAGATTCGGGGCCGGCGTCGATCTTCTGCACGCCCGCGTCGTGCGCGGCGATGCGCAGGCGATGGCTCTCGATGAGCGTCTGCGCAGGCTCCGGCAGGCGGCCGAAACGGTCGATCAGCTCTTCGAACAACTGGTTCAGCTGGTCTGAGCCGGCGCAGTTTGCCAGGCGCTTGTAGAGCACCAGGCGTTCATGGATGTCGCCGCAATACGAGTCCGGCAGCAGGGCCGGCGCGTGCAGGTTGATTTCGGTCGTCACGCCCAAGGGCTCGGACAGGTCCGGCTCCTTGCCCACTTTCAGGCAGGCGACCGCATGCACCAGCATCTCTGTATACAGGGCGAAGCCGATTTCCTGCATTTCGCCGGACTGCGACTCGCCCAGCACTTCGCCGGCGCCGCGGATTTCCAGATCATGCATGGCCAGATAGAAGCCGGAACCCAGTTCCTCCATCGCCTGAATCGCTTCCAGGCGCTTTTTCGCAGCAGCGGTCAAGGCCTCGATGCTGCCCACCAGCAGGTAGGCGTAGGCCTGGTGGTGCGAGCGGCCGACACGACCGCGCAATTGATGCAATTGCGCCAGGCCGAATTTGTCGGCGCGATGAATCAGAATGGTGTTCGAGGTCGGCACGTCGATGCCGGTCTCGATGATGGTGGTGCACAGAAGCAGGTTGAAACGCTGCTGATAGAAGCCGCGCATCACCCGTTCCAGATCGCGCTCCGGCATCTGGCCATGCGCGACCGCGATGCGCGCTTCGGGCAACAGACGTGCGAGCCGCTCGTACTGGTTCTGGATGGTCTCGACTTCGTTGTACAGGAAGTACACCTGGCCACCGCGCTTGAGTTCGCGCAATACCGCCTCGCGCACGATGGAGTCGCCCTCGCGGCGCACGAAGGTCTTGATCGCCAGGCGCTTTTGCGGTGCGGTGGCAATGATCGAAAAATCGCGCAGGCCTTCCAGACTCATGGCCAGGGTGCGCGGAATCGGCGTGGCCGTCAGTGTCAGCACGTCGACCTCGGCGCGCATCGCCTTGAGCGCTTCTTTCTGGCGCACGCCGAAGCGATGTTCCTCATCGATGATCACCAGCCCCAGGCGATCGAAACGCGTTTCTTTCGACAACAGCTTGTGGGTGCCGATCACGATGTCGACAGTGCCGTCGGCCAGGCCTTTGAGTGCCAGCGCGCTTTCCCTGGCGCTGCGAAAGCGCGACAGTTCGGCGATTTTCACCGGCCAGTCGACGAAGCGGTCGACAAAGGTCTGGTGATGCTGCTCGGTCAGGAGCGTGGTCGGGCACAGGATCGCTACCTGCTTGCCGCCGGTCACGGCGATGAAGGCGGCCCGCAGCGCGACCTCGGTCTTGCCGAAGCCGACATCGCCGCAGATCAGGCGGTCCATCGGTCGCCCTGACTTCATGTCGTCGATCACGTTGGCAATGGCTGCTGCCTGATCGGCGGTTTCTTCAAAACCGAAACCATCGGCGAAGGCGTCGTAGTCGTGCGTCTTGAATTCGAACGCATGGCCCTGACGTGCTGCCCGCCGCGCGTAGAGGTTGAGCAGTTCGGCGGCGCTGTCGCGCACTTGCAGCGCCGCGCGCCGCTTGGCCTTTTCCCATTGCCCGGAGCCCAGCCGGTGCAGCGGCGCGTCTTCCGGCGCCGCGCCTGAGTAACGGCTGATGACCGAGAGTTGCGCCACCGGCACGTAGAGTTTTGCGCCGTCGGCATACTCCAGTTGCAGGAATTCGCCCTCGCCATCGCCCAGGTCGATGTTCTCCAGCCCCAGATAGCGGCCAATGCCGTGCTGCGAGTGCACCACCGGATCGCCGACCTTGAGTTCGGACAGATCGCGCAGCATGCCGTCGACGTTGGTTTCACGCTTGCGGTCGCGTTTGGAGCGTGCCTTGGCGGTTTCGGCATACAGTTCGGTCTCGGTCACCAGCGCCAGCCCGGCTGCGCGCAGGATGAACCCAGCGGCCAGTGGCGCAACGGTGATCGCCAGCGGCGCATCGCCTTCAAGGAAGCTTGCGAACGATTCGCAGGGCGCCGGCCGCAAGGCCGATTCGGCGAAAAATTCCAGCATGGTCTCGCGGCGCCCGGCCGACTCTGCAGCGATCAATACACGACCATTGAATTCGGCCAGAAAGCCGCTGAACGCCTCCAGGGGGTGCGGCGCGCGGCGATTGACTGCGAGGTAAGGCAGCGGCGCCGAGATCATCTGCTCGCCCGCCGCCTTGAGTGTCGCCGCCGGATACGCGGCCAATGCGGTGAAGAAGCCTTCCCCGGTGAGGAAGATTTCGGTCGGCGGCAGCAGTGGGCGCTCGACATCGCCCTTGAGAAAGCGATAGCGTTCCTCGGTATCGCGCCAGAAGTCGCGGAACGCCACATCCACAGCGCCGTGCAGCAGCAGCAGGGCACCGCTCGGCAGGTAGTCGAACAGGGTCGCGGTCTTGTCGAAAAACAGTGGCAGGTAATACTCGATGCCGGCCGTCGCGACGCCGTTGCCCATGTCCTTGTACATGGCGTAGCGTGAGGGATCGCCTTCAAAGACTTCGCGAAAACGCCCACGGAATGCGCTGCGTGCCGCCTCGTCCATCGGGAACTCGCGCCCCGGCAGCAGGCGGATTTCCGGCACCGGGTATATCGAACGCTGGGTATCGACGTCGAAGGTCTTGATCGATTCGATATCTTCGCCAAACAGGTCGATGCGGTAGGGCACGCTGCTGCCCATCGGAAACAGGTCGATCAGGCCGCCACGCGCCGCCCACTCGCCCGGGCTCACCACCTGCTGCACCGGCGAGTAGCCGGCCAAATGCAATTGCTCGCGCAATTTGCCCAGATCGAGGCGTTCGCCGGTTTTCAGGAAAAACGTGTGGGCGGCGATGAACGCCGGCGGACCCAGGCGCGTGAGCGCGCTGCTGGCAGGCACCAGCATCACGTCGAGCGCGCCGCGGCTGATCAGGTGCAGGGTTTCCAGACGTTCCGAAACCAGGTCATGATGGGGCGACAGGCTGTCGTAGGGCAGCGTTTCCCAGTCGGGCAGGACCGCCGCCGCCAGATCGGGCGCGAAGTATCGAATCTCGTCGCGCAGTCGCTCGGTGTCGTGCGCCTCGGCGCATACCAGAGCCAGCATGCCGGCGCCGCTGCGCTTGCGTTCGCGCGCCAGCGATGCCAGCATCAGTGCATCGCAGGAGCCATGCGGCAGGGACACCAGCGGTCGCTGGCCGGCCCTGGTGTGCAGCGGAAATGCCGGCAGTGAAGTTACGAGGTCGCGCTTCATTTCAAAGACTGGAAAAGCAAAACGCGCCGCAAACTGGTTGCGGCGCGTGACACATGGCAATGCGCACCTGAGTTGCGCAGTGCGCTGGCAAAACCAGACGCTATTATACGGGGCGCTGATTCGCGACGAACTACCGCAACTGCGGCCCGAGCCACGTAAATCAGCCTGTCACCGGGTTGACAGCTTTTCGCCTACAAGGCCGTTATGGCACAACGCTGTTTCGCATTGATTCCCGCTGCCGGCGCCGGCGCGCGCGCCGGCGCGCCGTCACCCAAGCAATATGTGCCACTCAACGGCGAGGCCATGCTGGTTCACACCATTCGTGCCTTTATACGCAGCCCGGCGATTGCCGCTGTGCGGGTGGTGCTTTCTGCCGATGACACCTGGGGCAGCAGCGCGGATGCCGCATCCATCCGCGCCGAGGCTGGCACGCGCCTGGGCTTTGTTCAGGCCGGTGGCGCGTCGCGTGCGCGCAGCGTCGCCAATGGCCTTGAGGCACTGGCGGCCGAGGCTGCCGCCGACGACTGGGTGCTGGTGCATGACGCTGCGCGCCCGTGCATCACGCCGGCCATGATCGGCGGCTTGATCGACACACTCGCAGACGACCCGGTCGGCGGCCTGCTGGCCTGGCCGGTGCCCGACACCCTGAAGCGGGCGGACGCATCCGGTCGAGTCGAGGCCACCATTGCGCGCGAGGGATTGTGGCTGGCACAGACCCCGCAAATGTTCAGGATCGGACTTTTGCGCGCGGCTTACGCGGCGGCCCCAGGTGTCACTGACGAAGCGGGGGCGGTTGAAGCACTCGGGCACGCGCCACGGCTGTGCCTGGGCAGCGCGCGCAATTTGAAAGTGACCTATCCAGCCGATTTTGAGTTGGCGACTGCGTATTTGCGCTTGGCTGATTGAGAAAACGCTGAATAAGTCCCTGGAATGCGGGCTATCGAACGGTAGCTCGTTTCAATTCATCCGGACGAAAAAACAGTTTTCTCAACCTGCGGGCTTGTTCAGTGTTTCCTCAAGTAATGCGGCGCAAGGTGGCCACGGCATTGATGCCTTTGGCCGCAAGCACAGCGCATCTACCCGGTGAACCGCGCGGCTTCTAGATCGCGATCGGCAATGCCCGGTTGCACAGAAAGCGCAGGCCTGAAAGCAC
>CAYYFR010000071.1:0-25980 GCA_964470865.1 uncultured Burkholderiales bacterium
GCGTGGCGCGTGGCCAAATTCGTGAAGTCCAACGCGATCGTGTTCTGCGCCGGCGGGGCAACCCTGGGCGTGGGCGCCGGCCAGATGAGCCGAGTCGATTCGACGCGCATCGCGGCACAGAAGGCACAAGGCGCCGGACTGTCGCTGGCAGGCTCGGTGGTTGCGTCCGACGCCTTCTTCCCGTTTCGCGACGGGCTCGATGTCGTAGCCCAGGCCGGCGCGCGAGCGGTGATCCAGCCGGGCGGCAGCATGCGCGACGAAGAAGTGATCGGCGCCGCCAATGAGCACGGCATCGCAATGCTGTTTACCGGGATCCGGCATTTCCGCCACTGACTCAAGCGGCACCCGCATGCGTATCCTTGGCATCGACCCGGGCCTGCGCGTTACCGGCTACGGCGTGATCGAACGCTTCGGGCCCGGCCTCACCTATGTCGCCAGCGGCACCATTCGCATACCCGCCGGCGGCGCATTGCCGGAACGCCTGAAAACCATTCTCGACGGGTTGGCCGAAGTCATCGCCACCTACCAACCCGGCAGTGCGGTGATCGAGAAAGTGTTTGTCAACACCAACCCGCAATCGACACTGCTGCTCGGGCAGGCGCGCGGCGCGGCGATCTGCGCCCTGGTGCTGGCCAGGCTCCCGGTGGCCGAGTACACCGCCCTGCAGATCAAGCAGGCCGTGGCCGGCCACGGCAAGGCGCAAAAGAGCGCGGTGCAGGAGATGGTGCGCCGCCTGCTCAAGCTGTCCGGCACTCCGGGCAGCGATTCCGCCGACGCGCTCGCCGCGGCGATCTGCCATACCAACCATCTCGGTGCGCAAGCCGCGCTGGCCGGGCGCACAGCGGGCAACGCTTTGCCGCTGCAGATGAGGCTCAAGATGAAGCGCGGACGCCTGGTTGGTTGACCACGGCCGCTACCCCGCCTGCGGCGCCATCCGTTAAACTCGCACGATGATTGGTCGGATCGCCGGTACCCTGCTCGAGAAAAACCCGCCCCATATCCTGGTCGATTGCGGCGGCGTCGGCTACGAGATCGATGTGCCCATGAGCACGCTCTACAACCTGCCCGATGCCGGTCAGCCGGTGGTTCTGTTGACCCAGCAGGTAGTACGCGAAGATGCGCACCTGCTGTATGGGTTCGGCTCCGCCGCCGAGCGCGAAGCTTTTCGCCAATTGACCCGGATTTCCGGGGTCGGCCCGCGCATCGCACTGGCAGTGCTGTCGGGCCTGTCGGTGGCCGAACTCGCGCAGGCGGTGACGCTGCAGGAGAGCGGGCGCCTGACCAAGATTCCGGGCATCGGCAAGAAAACCGCCGAACGCCTGCTGCTGGAACTCAAGGGCAAACTCGGCGCCGACCTGTCACTCGCGATCGATGTCAATCGCCCCGCGCCGGCCGGCAACGATGTGCTGAACGCACTGCTCACGCTGGGCTACAGCGACCGCGAAGCACTGGCGGCGATCCGGCAACTGGCGCCAGGCCTGAGCGTCTCCGAAGGCATCCGCCATGCGCTGCGCGCCCTGTCGAAGGCGTAGGGGCGCGCCGCCACACATGCGCAAGCCCTTGAATCGGTCCTGACATGGCGCTCGAACCCGACCGCCTCACCGCCGCGCCCGCCGTCGACCGCATGATTTCCGCGGCGCCCGCATCGAAACAGGAGGAAGCCTTCGAACGCGCCCTGCGACCCAAGGCACTCGACGAATACATAGGGCAGGAACGGGTTCGCGAGAAGCTCTCCATTTTCATATCCGCCGCACGGATGCGCAGCGAATCGCTCGATCATGTGCTCCTGTTCGGCCCGCCCGGGCTGGGCAAGACCACCCTGGCCCACATCATCGCGCGTGAAATGGGCGTCAACCTGCGCCACACCTCGGGCCCGGTACTGGAGCGCCCGGGCGACCTGGCTGCGCTTTTGACCAACCTCGAAGCCAACGATGTGCTGTTCATCGATGAAATTCACCGCCTGTCGCCGGTGGTTGAAGAGATTCTCTACCCCGCGCTCGAGGATTTCCAGATCGACATCATGATCGGCGAGGGGCCGGCCGCGCGCTCGGTCAGGCTCGACCTGCAGCCGTTCACCCTGATCGGCGCCACCACCCGCGCCGGCATGCTCACCAATCCCCTGCGCGACCGCTTCGGCATTGTCGAGCGCCTTGAGTTCTATTCACCGGCCGAACTGCAACGCATCGTGCAGCGCTCGGCCAATCTGCTCAAGGTGGAAACCAGCGATGATGGCGCGCTCGAAATTGCGCGCCGCTCGCGCGGCACGCCGCGCATCGCCAATCGACTGCTGCGCCGGGTGCGCGACTATGCCGAAGTCAGGGCACAGGGCCGGGTTTCGCAAGCCGTGGCCGACAGCGCGCTGAAAATGCTCGATGTCGACGCCATCGGGCTCGACCTGATGGATCGCAAGCTGCTCCTGGCGATTATCGAAAAGTTCTCGGGCGGCCCGGTCGGGCTCGACAATGTGGCCGCGGCCATCGGCGAGGAGTCCGAAACCATCGAGGACGTGCTCGAGCCTTACCTGATCCAGCAGGGCTACCTGCAGCGTACACCGCGCGGGCGCGTCGCCACACCGGGCGCATATCGCCATTTCGGCCTGCTCGCTCCAGCCGCGCAGCAAAACCAGGACCTTTTTTGAGCGCGCCTGACAATCCGCATAACCACTTCGGCTGGCAAGTCCGGGTCTATTACGAGGACACCGATCTCTCGGGCCTGGTGTATCACGCCAATTATCTGAAGTTCTTCGAACGGGCACGTACCGAATGGCTGCGCTGGCTCGGACACCAGCAGACCGAACTCAAAGCGCGCGATAATCTGGTTTTCGTGATCCGCCGGCTCGAAATCGACTATCTCAAGGCTGCGCGACTGGACGACCTGATCGACATCAGCGTCGGCTTGACCCCTTCCAAGCACCACGTGTATCACCTGATCGAGCAGGAAGCACGCGTGGCGGGCGAACTCATCGCACGCGCCAGGGTCAAACTGGCCTGCCTCGAAGCCGACACTCTCAAGCCACGCGTGATTCCCGATCTCAGACTGAAATTATCCGCATGACCGTAACCCAGGACCTTTCGATATTGAGCCTCATCGCCAACGCCAGTCTGCTGGTGCAGGCGGTGATGGCCTTGTTGCTCGTGGTTTCGCTGATGAGCTGGTCCTACATTTTTCGCAAGTGGTTCACGCTGCGCCGCGCCAAGGCACAAACCGAGAAATTCGAGCGTGATTTCTGGTCCGGCGCCGACTTGAATGCGCTGTACCAGTCGGCAGCCAACGATCGTCACGGTGCGGGCAGCCTGGAGCGCATCTTCGAGGCCGGCATGCGCGAATACATCAAGCTCAAGGCGTCGCAGCGCGCCGATGCGGCGGTCCAGCTGGAGGGCGCGCGGCGCGCCATGCGTGCCACTTACCAGCGTGAGATGGATGACCTCGAGGCACACCTGGCGTTCCTCGCCTCGGTCGGCTCGGTCTCCCCTTACGTCGGGCTGTTCGGCACGGTGTGGGGCATCATGAATTCGTTTCGCGGCCTGGCCAATGTGCAGCAGGCGACCCTGGCGAACGTTGCGCCCGGCATTGCCGAAGCGCTGGTGGCCACCGCGATCGGCCTTTTCGCGGCGATTCCCGCAGTGGTCGCCTACAACCGCTATGCGCACGACATCGACCGGCTGGCGATCCGCTTCGAGAGCTTCATCGAGGAGTTCTCCAACATCCTGCAGCGGCAGGCGCGCTAGGAAAATTCAATGCGAGCGGCCCGCTACAACGTCATCGTGCCTACCGCATACGGCACCATGATCGTCAACCGCAACGACTGGATGGAGTTTGAGGGCGAACGTTTCGGTGTCGGCTGGGACCTGCTGCAAAGTGGCCAATACGTGCAGCCCGAGCTCGACAATCTGGCGACTCTGCTCCGCTCTTGTCGCGCCGATCCGGTGGTGCTTGATATCGGGGCCAACATCGGCGTCCACAGCCTGTGGTTTTCGGGCCTGGTCGGCGCGGGCATGGTCCACGCATTCGAGGCGCAGCGCATCGTCTACCAGATGCTGATGGGCAATCTGGCCATCAACAGTATCGAGAACGTACATGCACGCCAGGTGGCGGTAGGCGCCGCACCCGGCCGCTTGCGCTTGCCGCCGGTCGACTACGCGCGCCACTGGAACTTCGGCGGCATGGGCCTGATCGATGAAGGACCCGATCCACAATTCGCGCACGGCAGCGAGGAGCGCGCACGCGCTGACCGCGGGGAGAGCATCGAGGTCGTCACGCTTGACAGCCTGGCCTTGCCGCGCGTCGATTTGATCAAGATCGATGTCGAGGGCATGGAACAGGACGTGCTCGCCGGCGCATGCGCCACCATCGAACGCGATCGCCCGCTGCTGCAGGTGGAATGGCTGGCGCGCGACCACGGCGCACTACCGGCTTTTCTGCTTGACGACCTCGGCTATCGCGTCTACCAGTCGACCATGAATCTTTTGTGCGTGCCGGCCGAACGTGTCGACCTGGCCGTGGGCGGCGCCAGCGAAATTACCCTCGCCCTGCTGCGCGCCAACTTTCCAGCGCCATGAACGCGCCCCGCAACCGCGGCACCCGTCGCCGCATGATGAATGAAATCAATGTCGTGCCGTACATCGACGTGATGCTGGTATTGCTGGTGATCTTCATGGTCACCGCACCTTTGGTGGTGCCGGGCCAGATCGAACTGCCGTCGGTCGCGCGTGCCTCCAACGCGCCGGTGACGCCGATCGAGATCATCATCAGCGCTGACGGCGGCTTGCGCCTGCGCGAGCGCGGTGCCGCACAGATCGACAAGCCGGTCGAGCGTGCCGAGGCAGTGCGTTATTGCAAGTCGCGCCAGACCGAGAAGCCGGATACCCCGGTGGTCATCTCGGCCGACAAAAGCGTACGGTATGAAGTGGTACTCGGGGTCATGGACGAATTGCAGAAGGCCGACATCAAGCGCATCGGCCTGGCGGTCAAACCGGTTGGCAAATGATGGCCACGGTCAGCCTCGCACCATTCCCGCCGCCACGCCAGGCACCTGCCGCCACGGCATGGTCGATCGCGTTGGCGCTGGGGATGCACGGCCTGCTGTTCGCCTTCCTGTATTTCGGGGTGCGTTGGCAAAGCCGGCCGCCGGCCGCGATCGAAGCGGAGTTGTGGCGCGAACCTGCGCGCGTGCTCGTGCCGGCGCCGGCACAGACCGCACCGCTCGCAGCGCCGCGGCCGCTCGTACGCGAAGAGCCCAGGCCCGAAGCGGCGCCGGCGAAGCCGGACATCGCGATCAAGGAGGAGAAGAAGCCGCCACCGAGGAAAGAAGAGAAGCCCAAACCCGAGGTCCGGCGCGAGGAAAAGCCGCCACCCAGGAAAGAAGAGAAGCCCAAACCCGAGGTCCGGCGCGAGGAAAAGCCGCCCCCCAACGACGATCCGATCAAGGCGGCGCTGGCCCGTGAAGAAATCAGCAAGGCGGTGGAACGCGAAACCGTGGCCAGCAAGGCCGCGCGCGATAGCGCCGCACTGGCCGCAGCGCAAGGTGCGCGCGCGCAGGCCGAATGGGCGGATCGGGTGCGCAACGTGGTGCGCAGGCGCGTGCCGCTTACAGTGGCAAGCGCTGTCAGTGGCAATCCCGAGGCGATCTTCGAAGTGAACCTGTTGCCGGGACACGAAGTGGGATCGGTCCGCAGGGTTCGATCCAGCGGCAATGCCGCCTACGATGAGGCGGCCGAACGGGCGATCATGGCTTCCAGTCCGCTGCCACCAGCACCGGCCGGTGTTGCGATCGATCGACTGCTCATTCTCAAGATGCGCCCCAAGGAGGAATGATGCCGGCGTTGGTTGAAACCTTGAATAAGTCCGTGTATCGCGAAGTCTTGAACGGTGCCCCCGAATCGAACCAATGCGATGCACAAGCCACACTCGCTCCCTACTGGCTTTTGCGGGGCGTCCTTATAATCGGTGCTTTGAGGAGTCTTTGATGTCGCGCCTGATCCGCATCTTCGCCTTGCTCGCTCTTTTGATCGGGCTGCCGGCCGCTGCGCAAATGACCATCGAGGTCAGCGGTGCCGGTGCGCGCCAGTACGCGATCGCCATCACCAACTTTCCCGGGGAGGCGGCACTTCCCGAGAGCCTGACCAGGGTGGTGCGCGCCGACCTTGAGCGTAGCGGACTATTCAAGCTGATCGACACCACTGGCATCGCACCGGTGCCGACCGAGCCATCACAGGTCAAGTTTGGTGACTGGACTGCACGCAATGCCGACTTTCTGGCCATCGGAGTGGTGGTGCCGGCGGCCGACGGCCGGCTCACCGTGCGCGTGCGCTTAGTCGATGTGGTCAAGCAGGCGGAACTCGGGAATTTTGCCTACACGCTGGCCCCCCCGCTGACACGCGCCACGGCGCATCGGGTGGCCGACGACATCCACGAAAAAATCACCGGCGAGAAGGGCTTTTTCAATACCAAGATCGCATACGTCAAGAAATCCGGCGCGCGCTTCGATCTGATCGTGGCCGATTCCGACGGCCAGAATGAACAATCGGCGCTGACCTCGCGTGAACCGATCATCTCGCCGGAATGGTCGCCCGACGGCAACCGGCTGGTATACGTCTCGTTCGAGAATCGCAAACCGCAGATCTGGGTGCACGAGATCTACACCAGCAAACGCACCCTGGTGGCCAATTTCAAGGGCAGCAACAGCGCGCCGGCCTGGTCGCCCAGCGGGCGCGACCTTGCAGTCGTGCTTACGCTTACCGGCGGCTCGCAGTTGTACCTCATACCGGCCGCAGGCGGTGAGCCGCGACGCCTGGCCAGCAGCAATTCGATCGATACCGAGCCGGTCTTCTCGCCGGACGGCAGCTCGATTTACTTCACCTCCGATCGCGGTGGCGGCCCACAGATATACCGCATCCCGGCTACCGGCGGAGAGGCACGTCGCGTCACTTTCAAAGGAAGCTACAACGTCAGTCCCAAGGTCAGCCCGGATGGCAAGACGCTGGCCTATGTCACACGCAACGGCGCCCTGTTCCAGATCAACACGCTCGACCTCGGCAACGGGCAGGAGCTGACCCTGACCGATACCATCAAGGACGAAAGCCCCAGCTTCGCTCCGAATGGCAAGATGATTCTTTACGCGACTGAAATCGGCGGGAAGGGCGTGCTGGCGGCAGTATCCAGCGATGGCCGCGTCAAACAACGATTGTCGGTGTCCGCCGCCGATGCCAGGGAACCCGCTTGGGGACCCTTTACCAAGTAGGCCTTTGGGCCTCAAGGGAGATACAACATGGTCCGTTTGCTTTCCATCATGGCACTTGGCGCAATGCTGGCCGCTTGCTCCTCTTCCGGCGACAAGCAACCGGAAGCCCCGGTTACCGAGCGTCAGGGGCGGCCGCCAACGACCACCACCACCACCGCACCGCCGCCGCAACCGCCAACCGGGCCGACGACCGGCGTCATCACCACGGTGCAACCGCAAGGAGTCGACGAACTGACCAGCGGCGTATTGGCCAAGCGCAGCATCTATTTCGATCTGGACAGTTTTGAAGTCAAGCCGGAGTACCGCTCGCTGGTCGAAACGCATGCGGCTTTTCTGCGCAAGAACCCGGGCCGCAGGGTGGTGGTCGAGGGCAACACGGACGAGCGTGGCAGCCGCGAATACAACCTCTCGCTGGGACAGAAGCGTGCCGAGGCCGTCAAGAAGATGCTGCAGTTGCTGGGCGTGCCCGAGGCACAACTCGAAGCGGTATCGTTCGGTGAAGAGAAGCCGAAGGCGCCGGGCAAGGACGATGCGGCATACGCCGATAACCGTCGCAGCGATCTCTCCTATCGTGCTCAATAGTCAAGTTTCATGGCGGGCTCGCGCGACCTGTGGCTGGCTCGTGGCAGTACTGTTCGCGCTGATTGCACCGGCACACGCCCAGATATTCAAGGACGACGAGTTGCACAATCGCGTGCGCCAGCTCGAAGGCCAGCGCAGCAACGATATCAAGCGCGTTGACGGCGTCGAATCACGGGTCGATACGCGTGCGGAAACACAGGCCCGCCAGCTCATCGACCTGAGTTCGCAGATGGAGTCGCTCAAGCAGGACATCGCGCGCCTGCGCGGCCAGATCGAGGTACTGACCAACGAACTGGAAAATGCCGCCAGGCGACAGCGCGACTTTTATGTGGATCTCGACGCTCGCGTGCGCAAGCTCGAGACGCCGCCGCCAGCGCCGGTGGTGGAAAAACCCAAGGGTCCGACACTGGAAGAACAAAAGGCCTACGAGAACGGCCTGAATCTGGTCAAGGCGGCCAACTACAAGGGTGCTGTCGATGCCTTTGCCGCCTTCATGAAAACCTATCCGGCCAGCACGCTGGCACCTTCGGCCCAATACTGGATCGGCAACTCGCTGTTCGCCTTGCGCGACTACAAAGGTGCGATCGTAGCCCAGCAGTATGTAGTCGACACCTGGCCGGATGATCCCAAGGCGCCGGATGCAATGCTCAACATCTCGTCTGCGCAAACCGATCTGAAGGACATCAAGGCCGCACGCGTCACCCTTGATGGCCTGATCAGGAAGTACCCGCAAAGCGACGCCGCGGCCACCGCCCGGCAGCGCCTGGCAAAACAGCGCTGACGACTTGTCGCGACCGGATTCGCGCGCCAGATGCCGCTTGCCGCAAGACCCTGCTTGCGGATTTGATAGGCTGCAGATCGCCCGTCAGCTACGGATGCATATTTTTTCAGACCAGCCACCCGTTTTTCCCCGACCATGAATGAGCTCACCGCAGCCGCACTTGCGCCCACCGTCGCCTGGTCCGCCTTCGGCCTGGCTTTCGTGTTTGGCCTGGTTGCACAGCGCAGCAACTTCTGCACCATGGGCGCGGTATCAGACATCGTCAACATCGGTGACTGGTCGCGCATGCGCATGTGGTTGCTCGCCATCGCAGTAGCCGTGCTCGGCGCCAACAGCCTGCAACTGGCGGGGCTGATCGACTTGTCGAAATCGATTTATCTGGGTCCGCGGCTGACCTGGCTGTCCGGCATTGCAGGCGGCCTGTGTTTCGGTTTCGGCATGACCTTAGCCAGTGGCTGCGGCAGCAAGACCCTGCTGCGCATCGGTAGTGGCAACCTCAAATCCCTGGTGGTGTTCATCGTGCTCGGCATATCGGCCTACATGACGCTCAAGGGCTTGTTTGCGGTATGGCGCCTCGCGGCGCTCGACCCGGTCGGCATCACACTGGCCGGTGCCCAGGATCTGCCTTCCATCCTCTCCCGCAGTGCGGGCGTCGAGAAGCGCCTGGCGCAGATTGCCCTATCCCTGGCGCTGGCGGCGGGGCTCTTTGCGTTTGTACTCAAGTCGCGCGAATTCCGCACGTGGGACAACATCATCAGCGGCGCGCTGATCGGCCTTGTGATCGCAGCTGGCTGGTATGTGTCGGGGCGCCTGGGTTACGTGGCCGAAGACCCCAACACCCTGCAGGAGGCGTTCGCCGCCACCAACAGCGGCCGCATGGAATCGTTCTCGTTCGTGGCGCCCACCGCCTATACCCTTGAACTCCTGATGCTGTGGAGCGACAAAAGCCGCATCGTCACTTTCGGCATCGCCGCCACCCTGGGCGTGATCACGGGTTCTTTCGCATGGGCGCTCGCAACCCGCAGCTTTCGCTTTGAGGGTTTTCGCGATACCGAGGACACCGCCAACCATCTGCTCGGCGGCGTCTTGATGGGGTTCGGCGGTGTCACCGGCCTGGGTTGCACGATTGGGCAGGGTCTCACCGGCATCTCGACTCTCGCGCTCGGTTCGTTCATTACCCTGGTCGCCATCATCGCAGGCTCGGTGGCGGCGCTGCGCTACCAGATTTGGCGTGTGGAGCGATGCGGATGATCGCAAAATCCTGCTGCCCGGCAGGTTGACCGGCGGGTTGACCGGAATCGAGGTTGTCGGCTATAATTTTTGGCTTGATGAAAAACGTTTCGGGTCGTTAGCTCAGCTGGTAGAGCAGCGGACTTTTAATCCGTTGGTCGACAGTTCGAATCTGTCACGGCCTACCAATTCCCGCGAGGGAAAATACGGGGTGCACTGAGAAGTGCACCCCGTTTGTTTTTTGGCAAGCCGTGTCAAATGCGGGGGAAGGCGCTCGATCTGCCGGCGGCGGCGCGCCAATGCAGTCTTGCGGGACATGCAATGCGACGCACACCGGCCTGCGGTGGAAGTCCCGGCCGCCCTCTGCTCAGGCAACGGCCACTGGCTTACGCACCAGGGCAGCGATGTTCTCCAGCAACTCGTCTTCCTGGAACGGCTTTCCAAGGAAGTAGTTGACCCCGACCTCCAGCGCGTACTTGCGATGTTTGTCCGCCGCACGTGAAGTGATCATGATGATGGGAATATGTTTCAGCGCAGCGTCCGCGCGCACGTTGCGGGTGAGGTCGAAGCCGTCCATGCGCGGCATCTCGATATCGACCAGCATGATGTCGGGGCGCACGCCCTGCAACTGCTCAAGTGCGTCGACGCCGTCGCGTGCGGTCAACACCTGGTAGTTCTCGCGTGCCAGCAGGCGCGAGGTGATCTTGCGCACCGTCAGCGAATCGTCGACCACCATTACCAGCGGCGCAGGCGGCGGCAATAGACGAGCTATCGCCGCGTTGTCGCCGACGCCGTTGGCGACTGCCACCACGCCGGAGCGCGCGATACCGCTGGCGACTGCCTGCACCGCGAGCGGTACCGGGTTGAGGATCAGGACGATCTGGCCGTTGCCGAGCACCGTGGCGCCGGCAATACCGGTGACACGCGCCAGTTGCGGGCCGATGTTCTTGACCACCACCTCCTGGTTGCCTACCAATGAATCGACATGGATTGCCGCACGCTGAGTGCCCGAGCGCACCAGGAGCACCGGGGTAAAACGCTGCTGCTGCGCCGCCTGCACAGCATCACCCAAAAGGCGCGGCAAGTAGAACAAGGGGTATTCGCGTTCCTGCCAGACAATAACCTTGGCAGCGTACGCCGCCGCCAACTCTTCGGCCCGGGCCTGGCGCACCTGTTCGACCGTGGCTGAAGGTATGGCATACAAATGGCCGCCAGCGCGCGCCAATACCACCTGGGTTACCGCCAGGGTCAGAGGCAGCGCAATGGTGAAACGCGTGCCCTGTGCCTGTTTGAACTCGGTATCGATGCGCCCGCCTAAAGCGGCCACCTCGGCACGCACCACGTCCATGCCGATGCCGCGCCCGGAGATGGCGCTGACTTCATCCGCGGTGGAAAACCCCGGCGCGAAAATGAACTCTGCAACTTGCGCATCAGACAGCGAATCACCCTCGCGCGCCAGGCCGGCGGCGTTTGCGCGGGCGCGAATCTTTGGCAGGTCGAGACCGCGCCCGTCATCTTCCAGCACCAGGTTGAACTCGTTGCCTTCCTGCCGTGCCGACAGCACGATCTGGCCGATCTCATCCTTGCCGGCCGCACTGCGTGCCGCCGGTTCTTCGAGTCCGTGCGCGATGGCGTTGCGCAGCAGATGCTCAAATGGCCCGGTCATCCGCTCCAGCACCGAGCGGTCGATCTCGGTCTGAACGCCGCGAATGTCGAGATTGGCACGTTTGCCCAATGCCTTGGCGGTCTGGCGCACCACTCGGTACAGTCGCTCGGCAAGGTTGTTGAAGGGCACCATGCGCACCCGCATGAGCCCGCCCTGCAGATCGCGATTCAGGCGCGCCTGGGCAAGCAGTGCAAGGTCGGCATCATCGACGTTCTTGATCAGACCTTGCTGCACCGTGGCCACGTCATTGACCGACTCGGCCATCATGCGGGTGATCTCCTGGAAGCTGGAAAAACGATCGAACTCAAGTGGGTCGAAGGTCTCGTGCTTGACCTCGGCCTCGCGCTGGCGCGATTGCATCTGCGACTCGGCGGCGATCTCGATCTCGCGCAGCTGTCTGCGCAGCCGGGTCACGCTCTCGGTCAGATCCTTGAGACTGGACTTGACCGCGCGCAATTCGCCTTCGATGCGCGAGCGTGCAATCGCAACCTCCCCGGCCTCGTTGACCAAACGGTCGACAAGGTCGGCGCGCACCCGCAGCATCGCACGTTGCGTTTCTTCCGCCCCGTGTGGCACCTCGCCTCTTGCCGGCGGCGCTCGTGGAGTCAGGCTTGAGATCGGGACGCCAGCCAGCCAGGCGGCAGATGGTCCGACGGCCGCGTCCGGGTCCGGTACGCGTTCCGCCACGGGCTCAGCAGCAACCAGCTTCGGCGCCGGCCCCGCCGGGCCAAAACCGGCGCCGACGTCATCGGCTGCGGGCTGCTCGTATGGCAGCGCCTCCCGCCCCGCGCCTGTGCCCTCCCGTAAAACCTCGAGCAACTGGCTGACACGATCGTAGGAAAGCACCAGGCCGTCCATGATCGTCGGGGGTATCGAGGGCAAACCCAGGCCATTCTCGATACGCGTCTCCATGCTGTGCGTGACCTGTCCGATCGCCATGGCACCGGCCATGCGTGCACTGCCCTTGAGCGTGTGCAGCGTGCGCTGCAAGGCCTGCACATTGTGCACGTCCGCTGGTTGGCTTGACCAGGCACGCAATTGCTGGCCCAACTGCGGCACCAGCTCAGCGGCTTCTTCGAGGAATATCGGCAACAGCTGCGGATCGATCTCGTCTTCGATGCGGGTCAACAGTCGCTCGGCCGGATCGAATCCGCGCGCCCGCAACTCCGCATCATCACGCGCCGCGGCATCGCCGGTCGAATCAGCGCCTGACGCTTGTGCATGCGTCACCACAGCCGGCGTTGTCGGCGGCAATGCGATCCCTGCTGCTTCAGCAGATGTCGCGGCCGACAATGCCGTTGCCGCATCGACATCCCGCGGCGTTGTCCCGGCAAGCGGCCCGGCTTGCACGGGAAGTTCCGCCTGCTCCGACCGCGGCGCCGTCCCTGAAATTTCCGCAGCGGCCGCAGACAAGCCGGCGACGGCTGCCAAACCGGACAATGCGGCGATCACGGTCGATGTCGCAGGCATTGCAATTGCCGCGGACGTTACTTCCGGTTCCGATTCCGCAAAGGGAATGCCGGGCGCAGCGGCATCAGTCGCGCCGCCTGCCGTGAACCTTCTGTCAAGCTGCCGCGCGAATTCGCCGGTATCAGCCGCCGCGAGTGTGCCGACCTCCGGTGAAGCAGGCGGATCGACCGCTGCCGGAGCGTCTTCAAACAGCAAATCGAGCGGCGGCTCAGCCTTCGCCGCCGTCGTTGACTCAGCGACAGACAACGGCTGCGACTCGCCAGGCGACGCACCTCCAATGTCACTGCTATCCGCCGCGTCGAACGACATGTCGAAATCGAGCGGGACGGCCGCAACATCGGCAGCGGCAGACGTGACATCGCTGAGCGCCTCCTGACCCTCGTCGGTCGGCACGTCGACCACTGCAGGGAACGTGGCATCGCCAGGCGCGGCTACGACATCGGAAGAAAAATCAAAATCAACCTCGACCTGCCCCGCAGGAAGAGCAAGCACTGGCGGCATGCTTTCGCCCGCCCGCTGGAGAACAGGTTCATCCTGGCGGGCATCAATTTCTTCCCGATCGCCTTCGAAGGGCGGCATTTCGAGATGCAACAACGCCGGATCGATCTCGCCCGACTCGGCCAACCATGCGGCACGCAGGATCTCAAGCCGCGCTTCGAGCGGCTCGATTGGCGGCGGTTGCCGCAGTTGACGCACCGCGCCTACCAGGTCATCGATGCCGCCGACGACCGCGTACAACAGACCCATGTCTTCCGCATCGGGAACGATGCCGGCGGATTTCGCCACCAGCAAGGCGCGCTCGAAGGCTCGCGCAAGTTCGTGCAGGCGCCTGAAACTGACCGTACCGGCAATGCCGGCCAGGGTATGCGCGGCGCGGACCAGTTCGTCACGCGGCGCTTGCGGCTCTTTCGTCAGCAGTGCCAGTTCCGCCTGCATCACCGCCAGGTGAGTGCCGGCTTCTTCGACGAAAATTCCGTACAGGCTCGGGCTGACCCGCATGTCGCCGATGACGATGCTGCGTTCGGGAAATCCGCTGCCGGCATCCGCTGCGACCAGCGCGGCCGCCGCGGCTTGCGCCGGCATGGCGAACGCCTGGCCTGCGCGCATACGCTCACAAGCCGCGATCAACGGTTCGCCGGCGGCCGCCGATACGCCGGTGCGTGCGAGTTCATCGATCCAGCGCGTGAACAGCGCATGAGCGGCTCCGATCATCGCCAGCAGATCCGCGTCGGCCGGGTGGACATCTTGCAGCCACTGGTTCATCACCTGCTCGGCCGCCCATGCCGCCTCGCCGAAGCGTTGCAGGCCGACCATGCGGCCGCTGCCCTTGAGCGTGTGGAAACCGCGCCGAATGGTGGTCAACGCATCCTTGTGCGTCGGTTCCGCCGCCACCACGGTGGATTGCGCTTCGATCGCGGCCAACACTTCGCCGGCCTCTTCCAGGAAGATCGCCAGCAGCTCCGCATCCACTACCTCGTCGGACGAGCCGGCGAGCGCGGCAATCTCGGCGGACGGCGCAAGCACCGGTTCGGCCACGGCATGCGGCGCGACCTCGGCCATCGCCTGCTCGATGTCGGCCAGCGTCGGCCCGGTGTGCGAAGTTTGATCAAGCAATTCAAGCGCGCGGCCGGCGCTGGTTTGCAGCCCCGGCTGGTCGACCAGATCCGCATCCTGCTGGATCGATTCGAGATTGGCCTTGAGCTCGGCGGCAAGCACGCTGTCGCCCGGTTTGTCGCGCCAGGCTTCAAACAGCGTGCGCGCGTCCTTGCGTTGCAAGTCAAGTTCCGCCTCGACTGTCAGCGACGCCGCTTGTGCAACAGCGCCATCATCGAGCGGAAAGTCAACTGACGCGGGAGCGACCTGCAAGGCCTGTGTCTCTTCCTCGACCGGGCGTGGCCGACGTGGTGTCACGGGTTGCATCAGGGCATCGAAATCGGCCGTACCGTGCTGCAAGGCCTCGATGTAGAACCCCAACCCGCTCATGGTCCGTGCGACCTTCTCGAAATCGCCCGGCGTTGGCTGACAATCCTCACTGGCGAAACGCGTGATATCGGCGCGGCATTCCGCCAGCGCTAGCACCGCGCGTTCGGCGCCAAGCATGCTCAGTGCGCCGGACACCTGGCGCAACTGCACGTCGAGCGCGGGCAACTCGCCACGCTTGGCCGAGTCGCGGAAAAACCCATCCAGCGTTGCTTCGACGGACGAAAGATTGCTCTTGATCTCGGACACCACCTGCGCCATGACCAGGCGTTCCTGCGCCTTGCGCGCCATTTCGTCCAGCGCCGGCGGCGGCGCATCGGTAGGCTGCCCTCCCAGGCTTGCATGCAGACGCGCACCCATTGCCACCACCTGCTGCGGAAACTCGGGCGACAAGCGGGCGAAATTCTCGACCGCACTTTCCGCCAGCAGCAGGGCGGTTGCGGTCTCCAATGCAATCGCCTCGGTTACCCTGCCTGGATTGTCGGCAATCCATACCGTCACCGACGAAATGGCACTTACCAGGAGTGCGAGATCGGGCTGCCCGAGATTGGCAACCCGGTCCTTCAGTTGCGCCGCCTGCTCGCGAAATCCGACGAGCTCATGCGTATGGCCGGAGGAAAACCGGTTCCACTTCTCCTTGGCCATCGCGATGATTTCGCGCAGGGCCCGCAAGTCGGCTTCAAACGCTCGCGGGTCGCGGCGCTGCTCGTTCTGGTCCGGAATCGCCTTATCGAGCGCAAACACGCGGCGGATCTCCTGCACGTGCGGGCTTTGCACGCGACTCCTGGCGACGAAGTAAAGCGTATCGCGCAGCAGGCGCTCGGCGACATTTTGCGAGCCTTCCATCAGGCGCTTCATCTGCAGGTCAATGCGTGCGCACAAACGCTTGCCTTCGTTGCCGGCCTGCGCACCCACTGCAATCAGCGCCTCGGTAAAACCAATGGTGACCCACCAGAATGCACGATGCTGGGCCAGTGCCTGGGTGCGCTCGATGGCACGCACCGCTTCGGTCATTTCACGCAATGCGGCGTTGTCGGCCGCATTGCGCAGCCAGCGCAGCAACCCGGCCTGGAAGCGGCGGCGCTGGCCCAGCACGAACTCGCGCATGTCGGCCGGCAACTCGGGTGCCTCGCGGCGCGGCGGACGCGGCGAGAGATCGGGAAAAAACAGGTCCGACTCGAGAATGCGGTCCGCCCCGCGCGCCTGCATCACCGCGCTGTACGCCGGAAACAAGCGTACCGGATGATGCGGCGCGCCTTCGACGAGCTCATCAAGGTAGCTGCGCAGGGCCGCGAACGCGGCCACCAGTATGCGGCTGATATCCGCCGTGATGGCCACCGCGCCGCTTTCGATCGCGTCAATCAGCCGCTCCGATTCCTCGGTCAGGCGGGTCACACCGTCGAGGCCCACGATCTCGAGAGCCCCATGCGCCTGGTGCAGGTGGGTTTTGCAGAATTTCAGTTGCGTGGTATCGAGCGGATTGGCGGCATAGGCGGTGATGGCTGCACCGGCCTGGCCCAATGCCTGCTCGATCTCGCCCTTGACCCAGGTCAAAGGGCCGATGTCGAATTCGCTGGCTGCGCTCATTGCCCTCTACCTCGCGGCTACAGTCATGACATGCACCGGAAGCCGACCGGCCTCAGGCCACCCGGAAGCCGGAAACCGACGATTTGAGCTCCTGCGCCAATGCCGCCAGCTGCCGCACGGAATCTGCGGTTTGCCGCGTTCCGGCGGAGGTTTGCTCGTTGACCCGCAGCATCTCTTCCATGTTGCGCGCCACCACCTGAGCGGACTCCGCCTGCGTCGAAGTGGTCACCGATATGCCGTCGATGAGTTCGGACAGGCTGCGTGAAACGCGGCCGATTTCCGACAGTGCCTGACCGGCCGCATCGGACAGGCGCGCGCCTTCGACTACGCCGCGGGTCGATTTCTCCATCGCCGATACGGCATCCTGGGTGTCGGTCTGAATCGTCTTGACGATCGCACCGATCTGCTTGGTCGCTTCAGCCGAGCGTTCCGCCAGGCGTTGCACTTCCTCAGCCACCACTGTGAAACCGCGACCAGCCTCACCGGCCGAGGCAGCCTGGATGGCCGCGTTCAATGCCAGCACATTGGTCTGCTCTGTGATGTCGGAGATCAGCTCAACGATTTCGCCGATCTCCTGCGACGATTCGCCCAGGCGCTTGATGCGTTTGGAGGTTTCCTGGATTTGCTCACGAATCTCGTTCATGCCGGCAATCGAGTTCTGCACGGCACCCATGCCCTTCTCGGCGGCCGACAGGGATTGGCGCGCCACCTCGGCGCTCTCGCGTGCGCCGCGCGAGACCTGTCCGATGTCCTGTGCCATGCGCAGCACCGAATCGCCGGTCTGGCGAATTTCACCCGATTGTCTATCCTGGGCCGAAAGCAGTTCGGCGGAAGTCTGCTGCGCCGACTCGGACGCGAGCGATACCTGCGCGGTCGCCTGGTTGATGCGCAAGACGACGTTGCGCAATTCCTCGATCGTCAGGTTGACCGAATCGGCGATCGCGCCGGTGATATCTTCGGTGACTGTCGCCTGTACCGTCAGGTCGCCATCGGCCACTACCGCCAATTCGTTCATCAGGCGCAGAATCGCCGACTGGTTCTGGTTGTTGACCTGCTTGGCTTCGTTCTCCTCCAGCGCAACACGGGCGCGTTGCGCTTCCTGGTCGGCGCGGTAGACCAGAAACATCAGAGCCAGGGCAGTCATCGCCAGCAGCGCGAAAAACGTCATCACGTAAAAGTTGAATGCACGGCCGTCAAGTTCCTTTTGATAGCCTGCAGCCAGGACGGACAAGGACTCCTTGAGTTTCTCGTTGTCCTGGAAAATGCGCTGCGCCGATTGCTTGGCGTTGATCAGGCGTTGCATGTTGCCAAGAATTCCCGATACCGCCTGCTGATACGCCGCAAACGCCTTTTCGAGATCGGCCAGGCGCTCCTTCAATTCGGAATCCGTGGCTGCGCTCAGCCGCAGCGCATCGCTGCCCCTGGTGAGTGCCTGCAACAGATCGCGAAAGGTATTGGTGTCCTTGCCCAGCAAAAAAGCCACCTCCGGATCGATCGATTCGCCGGCCAGCAGCGCATTGGCGTTCTTGGCCATGCGTTGGGTCAGCATCACCAGTTGCGCGCTGGCGGCCAGCTCGCGCGAATTCGCGCCTGCAGAAAGCTTCAAGGCGGCAACCTGCTCGGCCAGTTCAAGCAATTGCGGATTGTTGGCATTGATGGCGCGAATCGAGGCGCCCAGTTGAACCAGGTTTTTCTGCTGCTCGACCACCACCGCGACGTTCTTTTCGGTCTTGGTCCACTCCTGCTTCACCAGTGCCAAAAGCGGCTCGATGCGCTGCGGAGTCTGGACCCGGTTCTCGCCCTCGCCGGCCAGGGCGATGAGATTGATCGCGATGCGGTCGCGACTCTCGGTAAGTTGGGAGAACGCCTGGCTGTTGCCCAGCACCGCGTTGGGCACCGCCTTGGCCAAGCGTTGCGAATGCATCAGGGTATCGCCGGTAGTTGCCACGCCGGCGGTGTATTGATTGGCGTCACTGAAATCCTTGCCGATCACGATCGCCAGGAACACCAGTGCCGCCACCAGCACCAGTGCCAGCGCCGAATACTGACGCTCCGGCGGCAGATGTCCGATCAGCGGCAGGGGCTGGCGCGTGACGCTCGTCGTGCCAGCCGCCCCCGGCGCCGAAACGGTGTTGCCGTCCACGCTCGTCACCGTCTGCTCCCGCACCCGCTTGGCCAAGGGCCACTTGAAAGACAATGCCATGCTTCCTCCTGCGAAAGGCCGGATCAAATGCCCAGGCATCGCGCCTGCGCCAAACCAGCGAGATTTCGCGCTAGATCCCGACCTGCAAAAACTCCGGCAACGCCACCAGACGGGTGAGCTTGAGTTCACGCCATTGAAACCCTGCCTGGTCAGTCCAGCGCTCGCCCTCCCAGGGCGCGCCCTCCTCCGTCGAAGGCAGCTTGGTGAAATCACGCGGGTTGCGCAAGCCCAACATGCGCGAAACCAGCAATGCCACGTTGATGCCGAGCCGCACATTGACAAGCACCAGGCGATTCTCGACCCCGCGCGGCGTACCGTAGCCGGTGGCGAAGCCGGAAAAGTCGATCACGCTTACCAGCGTGCCGCGAGCGTTGGTCAATCCGGCGTACCAGTGCTTGGTCAGCGGCACCGGAGCCAACACCGGCATCGGCATGATCTCGCCTGCTTCCGCCAGATCGATCAACCAAAGTACCGAGCCGCACTGCACTCCAAGCCGTGCCGCGGAAGCCGGCTCCGATTTGGCGCCGGCAAGGCGATGCGCCAAGTCCTGCTGGAACTGGCGAAGACTGGTCTTGTTGGCCACGGCGCGCGAATCGAACGGCGGCGCTCAGCCGAGTTCGGCAATCTTTCTGAGCAACTCGTCGGCGTCGACCGGCTTGACCAGATAACCCTTGGCCCCCTGCCGCACGCCCCAGATTTTGTCGGTCTCCTGATCCTTGGTGGTACACATGAAGATCGGAATGTGCGCGGTTTCCGGTGCCCGCGCGATCTGGCGGGTGGCCTGGAAGCCGTTGAGCCCGGGCATCACCACATCCATCAGGATCAGGTCTGGCAACTCGGCGGTGGCGCGCGCCACCGCCTCTTCACCGTTTTCCGCCGTAATCACCGCGTAGCCCTTCTTGACCAACAGTTCCTGCAGGAAAAAACGCTCGGTGGGACTATCGTCGACCACCAGAATTCTCTTGACCGGCATGCATGGTTCCCGTCGATGAGTAATTGAAACTATTGCCGCGCGACCGCGTGTATACCCACGGTCTTGAGCAGGCTGTCTTTGGTGAATGGCTTGGTCAGGTATTCGTCCGACCCCACCATGCGGCCCCGCGCACGATCGAACAGGCCGTCCTTCGAAGAAAGCATGATGACCGGCGTGGCGCAGAAGCGTGCATTCTTCTTGATCAGTGCACAGGTCTGATAACCGTCGAGCCGGGGCATCATGATGTCGCAAAAGATGACGTCGGGCGAATGATCGGTGATTTTCGCCAGCGCATCGAACCCGTCCTCGGCAAGAATGACCTGGCAGCCGGCCTGCACCAGAAAAATCTCCGCGCTGCGCCGTATCGTGTTGGAGTCATCGATGACCATCACCTTGACTCCGGCTAATTTGGGTGTATCCGCCATCGGCTGTCAGTCCCTGGTTCAGCCCTGCCAAACGCAGTGCCAGACCCGTTAGCCACGCCCGTACGGGGCTCGCGTGCAAAGCTACTAAAGTATACCCGCCGCGCAAACAAAGCACTTGAGGGAAAAGCGCAACCCACCTGATTTCAAACAACTAATCGCAAAAATCAATTGCCTCGACAAGACAGGCCGGCGACTGCGCCAGCAGCGTCAGATTTCCACCAGTTCAAAATCTTCCTTGCGCGCGCCGCATTCCGGACAGGTCCAGTTGATCGGTACATCGGCCCAGCGGGTACCGACGGCGATACCCTCATCGGGGAGGCCCGCCGCTTCGTCGTACACCCAGCCGCAGATAAGGCACATCCATGTCTTGAATTCGTTGTCCATAAATCAAATGAGTTGTAGGGTCGGAGGCAAACAAAGGACGACACGGACCAATTCGACTGCGGCAGGCGCAGCGACCTCCAATTGGAGTCACTAACGGCTAATCCGATAGAATCTTAATAATAACATTCGTGCCAAGCCCTCAGGCCTCGATCATCGAGGGTGCCAGGGCGTCGTACTGCCCGGCGCGGTCACAGCATGCCCCCCATCCAAATCACCCCCCCGCTGGTACTGACCTTTGCCGGCTCCGATCCCACCGGCGGCGCCGGCATTCAGGCCGATCTTTTGACCATCGCCAGCCTGGGTTGCCATCCGCTGACGGTGATCACCGCAATCACCGTACAGGACAGCGAGCGGGTCTGCGCGGTCAATGCGATGGATGCCGACTGGGTCGAAGACCAAGCGCGTCAGGTGCTCGAAGACATGACCGTTTCGGCCTTCAAGATCGGCCTGATCGGCAGTGTCGAGAACGTGGCGGCGATTGCCGAGGTGGTGTCGGACTATCCGGATATCCCGCTGGTGCTGGACCCGGTGCTGGCCGCCGGCAACGGCGACGACCTGGCCAATGACGAGGTGATCGCCGCCATCCGCGAACTGCTCATCCCGCAAACCACGGTGCTCACGCCCAACAGTCTGGAAGCGCGCCGACTGGTGGCGGGCGAGCTTGCCGGCGAGTATCCGGCGCTGGACGATTGCGCCTACCGATTGCTGAGCCTGGGTTGCGAATACGTGCTGGTGACCGGCACCCACGAAAACACCGCGCAGGTGGTCAACTGCTTGTATGGCCCGGTCGCGCGCGACAATGCCGCGGCCGCCGAGGACAGCGAAACACACACCGTGGGGCTGGTGCGCAGCGATGCCTGGACCCGCCTGCCAGGCAGCTATCACGGCTCCGGATGCACGCTGGCATCGGCGATCGCGGCGCTGCTGGCCAATGGACAGGATGTGCCGGCCGCGGTGCGCGAAGCCCAGGAATACGCCTGGAACGCGCTCAAATACGGCTTCCGGCCCGGCATGGGTCAGGCCATCCCCGACCGGTTTTTCTGGGCGCGGCGCAGTGACGAGGATGACAAGTGAAGCTGGCGCGTGTCAATTGCTGGCTCGAAACCGGCGCGCGCGCGCCGCGACCCTCTGCACCAGGCCTGCGTGACGCGCGCCGCGAGCGGGCCGGCACATGAATCGCAAAGCCATCGCCGGCCTGTACGCGATCACGCCCGACTGGGACGACACCGCGCGTCTTTTGGGCGCGGTTGCCGCCGCGCTGGCAGGCGGTGCGCGCGTGCTGCAATACCGCAACAAGCATGGCGATCGCCAACGGCGCCTGGAACAGGCGCTCGGCCTGTCGGCGCTTGCCAACAAGGCAGGCGCGACCTTCATAGTCAACGATGATGTCGAACTGGCGCTCGAAGTCGACGCCGACGGCGTGCACCTGGGCGAAACCGATGGCGACATCGCGCGCGCGCGCAAGCGGCTTGGGGCCCGCAAGCTGATTGGCGCCTCATGCTACAACCGCCTCGAATTGGCGGCGCCGGCGCTTGCCGCCGGCGCCGACCATATCGCCTTCGGCAGCGTGTTCGCTTCGGCCACCAAGCCTTCCGCGCGCCGCGCAGCGCTCGACCTTTTCGCGCAGGCACGCCTCCTGAATGTGCCGCTGGTCGCCATCGGTGGCATCACCATCACCAACGCCGCCCAAGTCATAGCAGCCGGCGCTGCCGCCGTGGCCGTGATCAGCGACCTGTTCGAGGCCAGCGATGTGGCAGCGCAGGCGCACCGCTTCGCCGACTTGTTCGTCTGAAGGCGCACGCCGTCGCAACCGCCTTCACTTTTTCTTCCTCTACCATCGATCCGTCATGACAAGCTGCAACGATTCACTCTTCAGCCGCGCCCAGGCCATCATTCCCGGCGGCGTCAATTCACCGGTGCGCGCCTTCCGTTCGGTCGGCGGCACGCCGCGCTTCATCACCCGAGGCGAAGGGCCACACGTGTGGGACGCCGATGGCAAACGCTACGTCGATTACATCGGCTCCTGGGGCCCATTGATTCTCGGCCACGCCCACCCGGCGGTGATCAAGGCGGTGCAGGATGCCGCCGCACGCGGGCTTTCGTTCGGCATGCCGACCCAAGGGGAGGTCGAAATCGCCGAACTGGTATGCCAGCTCGTGCCTTCGATGGAGCGGGTGCGCTTCACCAGTTCCGGCACCGAAGCGGCGATGACCGCGATTCGCCTGGCGCGTGGCGCCACCGGCCGCGCCAAATTCGTCAAGTTCGAAGGCTGCTACCACGGCCATGCCGATGCATTGCTGGTCAAGGCGGGCTCGGGGCTGTTGACGCACGGCAACCCGTCGTCCGCCGGCGTGCCGCCGGCAGTCACGCAACACACCCTGGTGCTCGACTACAACGACACGCAACAACTGGAAGACCTGTTCAAGGCGCAGGGCGACGAGATTGCCGCGGTGATGGTCGAACCGGTGGCCGGCAACATGAACCTGGTGCCGGGCAAACCGGAGTTTCTGCAAGCCATGCGCAGGCTGTGCAGCAAACACGGCGCGGTGCTGGTGTTCGACGAAGTGATGAGCGGCTTTCGCGTGGCCTTAGGTGGTGCGCAGAGCCTGTACGGCATCACTCCGGACGTCACCGCGCTGGGCAAGGTGATCGGCGGCGGCCTGCCGGTGGCCGCATTGGGTGGGCGGCGCGACATCATGGAACACCTGTCACCGCTGGGTGGCGTGTATCAGGCGGGCACCTTGTCCGGCAATCCAGTGGCGGTGGCCTCGGGCCTGGCCACGCTGCACGAAATCCGCAAACCCGGCTTCTATGAAAATCTTGGCAAGGTCACGCGTGACTTCTGCGACCGATTGACCGGCGCGGCCAAGGAGGCCGGCCTACCCTTTTGCGCCGCCTCGGTCGGCGCCATGTTCGGCGTGTTCGCACGCGCCACGCCGCCGACCTCTTACGCTGAAGTGATGCAATCGGACAAGGAATTGTTCAACCGCTTTTTCCACCTGATGCTGGAGGCCGGCGTACATTTCGCGCCCTCGGCCTACGAGGCAGGGTTCGTGTCGAGCGCGCACGGGCCGGACACCATCGACTTCAGCATCGCGGCGGCAAAGGCGGCGTTCGCCAAATTGCGGTCTTGAGGCGCAGCGTGGTGCGGGACAAACTCTTGCTCAACGTTCCTTGATGAATCGATAAACATGACCGGTAACGGTAACGGCTGAGCGCGCGCGCACCGCTTGATATTCGAAATCCGGCCGTGACGCCCACATCGGCGACTCCCGCTCAAGGGGGCGGGCAAGCAACTACCGTGGCTGCAAGGCGATGACTTTTATGAGCGTGGCCCGCTCCACGATGCACTCGCTGCTGCCAACCTCGAAATCCCGACACACGCCTGGCCGGCGAGCATAAATCCGGCACAGCATGGTGTCGCGGTCAAGCGCCGCACACCATCCATCTTCCAGCCGCGCCATCACCTGCCCGCCCCAGGCATCGGTCTCGACGAACGCCTGGGGCGGATCGTCGTCCCCCATCAGGATCACCTCCAGATGGCAGCAGCACGCCTTGCATGAAGCGCAGGTGATGGCGGGGTCAATCTCGTCACGACTCACAAGCGCATTCCTTGCGATGGCGAATCCGTGTGTTGCAATCGCCGCAACGCCGCCGGCGTCGATCGGCGTTTACATGCGATCCTGCCGCTGCCAATGCTCATACAAACGCAAGCGCTTGGCCCACACCGGTGGCGCGCATGATCGAGCCAAACTGCGAATCGAACATCTCGGTACCCGACACTCCACTCACCGGTTGCTCCTTGCGCATGTGCAGGATCGAACCGTCGCGCCCAAGCGCACGTACCTCGGCGATCGCCACCTTGAGCGCCGGGTCGGCGACCAGGCGCGCGCGGCAGCGGTCCAGGCCGATGGTGGCCAACGCGCAGGTGACCATGGTGTTGACGTTGCGCGGGAAGAGCGCGGCGATGGCGCGCGCCGGGCCGTCGTAGACCACCGTCTCGCCCTTGATTCGCGTCGGATCGAAAGCCGATTCCGAGAAATCGATATTGGCCGGATTTTTGTAGAAGGTGATCTCGACCTCGGCCCACATGTGGCGTGATTCGAACAGGTTGTCGGTGCCCATCAGCGCGCCATGCGGGATCAGGAGCCGCTTTCCCGCTTGCGTTGCTTGTCGCGTCAGTCGCTCAAGCAGTGCCTCATCGGCCAGTGCCGTGACCGAGAGCGGCAGATAGTCGGCGTGCGCCAGGATGGCCTCACCCCATTGGCGCGTGTAGTCGGGATGCGCCATCTCGACTACCAGGTCGCAGCCGCGCCCGGGCATGCGGTACAAGTCGGCCAGGATCAGTTCGCTCGGCACCTCCGAGAGTTTGGTTTGATCGCGGCTATGCACGAACGCGACTTCGATGCCCAGTTCCGGCCGCTCACGCAGTCGCCTGAAAACCTGTGCGCCGATGAAGCCGAAGCCGATCAACCCGATGCGCCGGGTTGCGCCCCGGCTCATTGCAGGGTCCAGCCCGACGCCTTGACCAGCGGCTCCCAGTAACGCGTATCCGCCTGCATCACCTCTGTCATCGCCGCCGGTGTGCCGGGGGCGGGCTCAAACACCATCTTCTGCATGCGCTCGCGGATCTCCGGTTGCGCCAGCGCCTTGGCCAGCGCGCTGTTGAGGCGATCGATTACCGGTGCGGGAGTTCGCGCCGGGGCGAACATGCCCAGCCAATAGCGGATATCCAGCTTGTAGCCCTGCTCGGCAAAGGTAGGTACCTCGGGAATCTGTGGCACCCGGCGCGGGTCGATCACGCCGATGATGCGCAGTTTGCCTGCCGCGTGATGCTCCAGAAAATCGCCCAGGGCGGTGGTGCCGGCGGCGATCTGGCCACCCAGCAGGTCTTGCACCAACGGGGCCGACCCCTTGTAGGGCACGCTGGTCAGCGCCACTTTGGTTTCGCGCGCCAGCGCGAGCATGCCGAAGTGCGGTTTGCTGCCCGGCGCCGGAACGCCGACATTGGCCTGCGCCGGATTGGCACGGGCCCAGGCCAGATACTCGGCGAAATTCGTAACGCCAACCCCGTTGCTGACGGCGAACGCGCCGACATAGCGCGCCACCTGCCCCACCGCCATCAGGTCGCGCCCGACGTCATAGCCGGGATCCTTGAGGGTGAGAGGTACCACCACCATGGTGTGATCGGGCGCGATCATCAGGGTCTTGCCATCCGGCGCGGCGGACTTCAGTGCCTGGGCCGCGAGTTGGCCGCCGGCGCCGATGCGGCTTTCGACCACCACCGGCGCGCCGAGATCGTCCTTGAGTCGCTCGGCCAGCACGCGCGCCACCACGTCGATGGTGCCGCCGGGTGGAAAGCCGACCAGGATGCGGATCGGCGCATTCGCGGCTTGCGCGCGCAAAGCCGCGGGCACACCGGCCAACAAGGGGGTGGCGGCCAGACTGGCGACAAGTTT
>CAYYFR010000072.1:0-13012 GCA_964470865.1 uncultured Burkholderiales bacterium
TGCGTGCGACGCACATCGATGCCCAGCACGTAAGCGGTGACCGGGTCGCTGGCGGCGGCACGCATGGCGATGCCGGTGCGCGAGTAGCGGAAGTACAGCGTGAATCCGGCGATGATCAAAGCCGCCAGCACAAAGCTCCAGACCACTTGGCCGGGAATCAGGATATCACCCAGGATGAAGGGCTTGCGCGGCAGCAACTGCGGCATTTCGTAGTTCTTGCCCCCCCATACCGCGTCGACGACCCCATGCAAAGCACTGCCCAGGCCGATCGTGGCCATCAGCACTGCGATCACCGGTTGCCCCGACAGCGGGCGCAGAATCGAGCGCTCGATCAGGGCCGCGACCAGCGCCACCGCGGCCAGCGTCAAGAGCAGCGCCGGTAGCACCGCAAGGTTCCACATCACATTGGCGGTATAGAAGAAATACGCCCCCAGCATCATGAACTCGCCCATGGCGAAATTGATCACACCGGTGCCCTTGTAGATCAGCACAAAGCCCAGCGCAATCAGCGCCATCAAGCCGCCGGAGAAGAGCCCGATCAGCGCGAACTCGGCCAAGGCGGTCCAGTCGAAGCCCGCACTCATCGAGCTACCTTTCCGACCCTGCACGACATGCTTCCCGAGGGCGCAAGAGCGCTCCTTTCGGACGGCCGGGCGGGAGCACTCATGCGGCGGCCTTGGCGGCGTTGCCACCCAGATAGGCGCGGATCACCTCGGGGTGGGCACGCACTTCGTCCGGCGTCCCGCGGGCGATGACTTCGCCGAAGTTGAGCACCACCACCTTGCTTGAAATATCCATCACCATGCCCATGTCGTGCTCGATCAGCAATACCGTGATGCCGCGCTCTTCCTGGATATCCAGGATGAAACGCGCCATATCCTCGGTCTCTTCGCGGTTCATGCCGGCAACCGGTTCGTCGAGCATCAGCAGCTTGGGCTGCATGGCCAGCGCGCGCGCCAACTCCACACGCTTTTGCAATCCGTACGGCAGGCCTGCAACGGACAAATTTCGGATATGGTCGATCTCCAGGAAATCGATCACCTCGCGCTCGATCTCGCGTCGCAACCCCATTTCCTCTGCGCGCGCCGCCCCGATATACCACATGGCCGATAGCGCATTGGACTTCAGGCGGCCGTGCCCGCCCAACTTGATGTTGTCCAGTACCGACATGCCGCGAAACAGGGCGACATTCTGGAACGTGCGTGCAAGGCCGAGTCCGGCGCGCTTGTGCGCCGGCAGTTTCGAAATGTCGTTGCCGTCGAAAATGACCTGGCCGGATGAGGGCTTGTAGAAACCGGAAATCGAATTGAAAAGGCTGGTCTTGCCGGCGCCGTTCGGACCGATGACCGCGGTGATCTCGCCCTTGTTGGCGGTGAACGAAACGCGGTTGAGCGCGCGAATCCCGCCAAAGGAAAGGCCTAATTCAGCGACTTCAAGGAGGGGAGACATGGCTGCAATCCAGGCGCCGCAAGGCGGTCCCATTAACCAAACGATCGTTTGCTAAAGCTTACGCCGCGCAATATACTTCAAGCTCCCGGATTGTGCCAGTCCAAGCTTTTTGTTCCGCGCATCCTGGAAAACCAAGGGAGCGGCCATGCCTTTTTCTGACGTTGTTCTCGCCGGTGGCGCACGCACCGCGTTCGGCGACTTCGGAAAATCCCTGAAGGATGTTCCTCTTTCGGCCTTGGGCACCCATGTGGTCAAGGCCAGCCTGGCACGCGCCGGAATCATGGCTGCAGAGGTCGATCATCTGGTGTTTGGCGTCACCGCTCCGGTCGACCATGACGGTTTGTTCGTCAGTCGCAAGATCGCGCTCGACGCCGGCTTGCCGGTCGAGAGCGCCGCCATGGGCGTGGTGCGGGCCTGCGGTACCGGATCGCAGGCAATCCTGTCGGCGGCGCAGCAGATTCTTACCGGCCACAGCAGCGTGGCGATCGCCGCAGGTGGCGAAAACTACAGCCGTGTGCCCTATCTCTCGCACGACATGCGCTGGGGTGCCGGCCGCGGCCCGATGCAATTGGTCGATGGCCTCGACTACATCTATCGCTGCCCGTTTTCGCGCGAGTTGATGGGCGACACGGCCGAGAACCTGACCTCCCTCCACGATTACCGGCGGGTCGACATGGATGACTGGGGGTTCATGAGCCAGATGCGCGCCAAGGCGGGCATCGAATCGGGCTTTCTGGCGCGCCAGATCGTGCCGCTGGAACTGCAGGAGAAAAAGGGCGTGCGGCTTTTCGATATCGACGAGTTTCCGCGCACCACCATCACCCGCGAGAAACTGTCAACCTTGAAGCCGGCGTTTCGCAACGATGGTCGCGGCTCGGTCACCGCGGGCAACTCCAGTGGCGTCACCGATGGTGCGGCTGCGCTGGTGGTGGCCGCGCGCGCAGCCGCCGAGAAGCTCGGCATCGCGCCTGAAGCACGCATCATTGACTACGCGGTCGCGGGCGTGCCACCGGAAATCATGGGTGCCGGTCCGGTGCCGGCGATCGCCAAGCTGCTGGAGCGCACCGGTCTGAAGATTGCCGACATCGATTATTTTGAGATCAACGAGGCTTTCGCCGTGGTCAACCTGCATGCCGAGAAACAGTTGGGCATTCCGCGCAGCATCACCAATCTCTATGGCGGTGGCATTTCCATCGGCCACCCGCCGGGCGCCACCGGGATTCGCATGACCATTACCGCGATGCATCACCTGGCCGACACGCGAGGGCGCTACGCCATCATCAGCATGTGTCTGGGCAGCGGCATGGGCATGGCAACCCTGATCGAAAACCTTCTGCGTTAGAACTCGTTCAGCGCGCTTCGCGATCAACGTCGGCGTCAAAGTCGGCGGCGTGATTGGCGGCCATGTCGGCCATCATCGCCGGATAAGTCTCAGCGAAGCCCGCCACGATCAGGTCAAGCGGCATGTCATCGAACGCGCCGCGCATGTTTACATATTCCATGTGCCGGTTGCCGGCGCGGTCGAACGGGTGGTAGATCGAATCGCCGCGACCGTCGAATTCCAGCGGCAGCAGGCCGAAGCGATCGCACAGGCCGATGTTGAATGCGGGCGTTGCCTTCTGCCACGCGCCGTCGAGCAGGATGTCGGTGTACCCGTGCCAGACAAACATGTCGGTCTTGAGCGTGGCGCGCAGCCGCTCGGTGCTCAGATGGTTGCGCACATCCGCGTAGCCCACGCGCGCCGGAATGCCGGCTGCGCGGCATGCTGCCGCCAGCAACGCGGCCTTGGTCACGCACCAGCCGAATCCGCGTGCCAGCACGCCGCTGGCGCACATGCCTGCCGGTGAAAGGTCGATGCGGTAGGGGTCGTAGCGAAACTTGTCGCGTACCGCGTAGTAGAGCGCCACCGCCCGTTCACGATTGTCAGGCCCTACCGCATGCTGCCGCGCGAATGCAACAACCTCGGGGTGATCGCGGTCGATCAGGCGCGTGGCCGCAAGGCAGGCTTGTTGGGTCGTCATGTTCAATCCGATAGCGAGTCAGCGGCTCTTGAACATGCCACGCCCGATAATCTCCTTCATGATCTCGGTGGTGCCGCCATAAATGCGCTGCACACGCGCATCCGCCCACAGGCGCGAGATCGGATACTCCTTCATGTAGCCGTAACCGCCGAACAGTTGCAGGCAGGTGTCGGCGACGCGAAACTGCATTTCGGTACACCAGAACTTCGCCATCGATGCCTCGGTGGTGTCTAGCTCACCCAACAAATGCCTGGCGATGCACTGCTCCAGAAAAGCCCGGCCCACCGCCGCTTCGGTCTTGCACTCGGCCAGCTTGAAGCGCGTGTTTTGCAGCGCCGCGATCGGCTTGCCGAAGGCGTGGCGTTGTTCGACGTATTCGACCGCCAGCCGCACTGCCTCCTCGGCGGCGGCGACCGCCGTGATCGCCACTATCAGGCGCTCCTGCGGCAGCTCGGTCATCAGGTAGCGAAAGCCCTGGCCCTCCTCGCCCAGAAGGTTTCCCGCGGGAATGCGCACGTCGTCAAAAAACAGTTCCGAGGTGTCCTGCGCACTCATGCCGGCCTTTTCCAGGTTGCGCCCGCGGGCGAACCCGGGGCGATCCGCTTCAACCAGGAACAGCGAGATGCCGTGCGCACCCTTGCCGGCAGCGGTCTTGGCGACCACGATGAACAAGTCGGCGATCTGGCCGTTGGAGATAAAAATCTTCTGGCCGCGGATCACATAATGGTCGCCGTCACGGCGGGCACTGGTTTGTACGCCGGCCAGATCGCTGCCGGTGCCGGGTTCGGTCATGCCGATGCCGGTGATGGTCTCGCCCGCGGCCATGCGTGGCAGCCAGGTGCGCTTCAGCTCTTCGCTGCCGTTGTGCAGGATGTAGGGCGCGACGATGTCGGAATGCAGGCCGAACTGCGGTCCGGTGGCGCCGGCGAAACCGAGTTCCTCGTTGACGATGTGCGCAAACAGGAAATCGCCGCCGCCACCGCCGTATTCCTCGGGGATCGTGGTCAAAAGCAATCCCAGTTCGCCGGCCTTGCGATACAGCGCTTTCGGCACCTGACCATCCTTCTCCCATTGCGTGTAGTGCGGTTTGACTTCACGCTCGATGAATCGTCGTGCCGTTTCGCGCAAGGCGTGGTGTTCGTCGGTATAAGGCAGGAAGGTGCTCATTGTGCGGACATTCTAAAGGCTGGCCAACATGCCACCGTCGACATACAGCACATGGCCGTTGACAAAATCGGACGCTGCGGAGGCCAGAAAGATGGCGGCGCCTTCAAGCTCCCTCACATTGCCCCAGCGCTGCGCCGGCGTTCGATTCGTAAGCCAGGCGGTGAATTCCTGGTTTTCCACCAGCGGGCGTGTCAGCTCGGTGTCAAAGTAGCCCGGCCCCAGGCCGTTGACCTGTATGTTGTGACGCGCCCAGTCGACGCACATGCCACGCGTCAGGTTCTTGATCGCGCCTTTTGTGGCGGTGTATGGCGCAATCGAATAGCGTGCGGCTTCGCTGTTGACCGAGCAGATGTTGATGATCTTGCCGCGGCGGCGCGCGATCATGTGCCGAACCGCGGCGCGACTCACATAGAACACCGAGTTCAAGTTGGTATTGATCAGGCGGTGCCAGTCGGCCGTGTCGAAATCTTCGAGCGGGCCGCGGATCTGCATGCCGGTGTTGTTGACCAGGATATCGATGGGTCCGAGATCGGCTTCGATCGCGTCGATCGCCCGGGTTACGGCTGCTTCATCGGTGACATCGAAGGCGCGGCAATCAACCTGGGTTTCGGCTGCGAACACAGCGCGCGCGTGCGCCAGCTTGGCGGCATCGCGGCCATTGAGGATGATGCGCGCGCCGGCGCTGGCAAGGCCCCTGGCCAGCGCCAGGCCGATACCTTGTGAGGATCCGGTGATGAGCGCCTGCTTGCCGCTCAAGTCGAACAGGTTGGTGGTCATGAAAGCGCAGTCGAATGGTCGAGCGCGCAATGATAAGCGAGCCTGCCGTCACACCGCCGGGCCTCGCGGGTAGCGTCAGGCCGCGCGGCGTGAAGGGTCCGGCAGATGGCACAACAGGAGAAAATGTGTGCGGCACCCGGCACGCGGCGCGCCGGCCAGCACGATTTCATGCGCTCAGTGCCGCGCGACGCCCGCGGCCGGGAGGTCTTGCTTGTCGCAGCGCTCTCTGGCGTGGCTGACCGCGACCGCTCAGTCTCAGGGCGCCATGGCGATCAACACACTGCAGGGCGCGTTGTCGATCAGGGTCTTGCCCAGTGAGCCGCGCCACCAGCGTTGCGCCCAGGTACTGGCCCGGCGATGCCCCACGCAGACCAGATCGGCCTTCAGTTCCTTGGCGCGACTGCAGATCTCGTCAATCGGCTCGCCATGCGCCACCTGACCTTCCACCTTGTAGCCGCGGGCGCGCAAGGCGGCCAGCCCTTCATCGAGCACCGCCTGGTAGCGCTTGCGCTCCTGGTCATAGTTGTCTTCGATGATCATGCCCTCGGCCACCATGATGCCGGCATACGAGGGGATCACCGCCAGCAGATCGACCTGTGCATTGAGCAGCACCGCCAGATCGCCACATTCGAACAAGGCTCTCCGGCCCTCGGCTGAGCCGTCATAAGCGAGCAATATGCGCTTGTACATGTCTGTCTCTCCTGTCGGGCTCGGAATATGCCCTCGATTCAAGTGTAACGCCCTTCGCCGAGCACCGGCATCAGTTTTCGTCGATTCGCAATACACCGGCCGAAATTGCGTCATCGTAGAAACGGGTGTCGCCGATGGCGCGTTGCAACACGTAACCCGCGCTGCTGCTCGCGGCCAACCAGCGCAGGGTGATGGCGGCGAGCAATACGCCAGCGCCCCAGGCGATATGACCGCGTAAGCCAAGCGCAATCGCGCTACCGAACAGCGCCAGCAAGAACCAGGGCAGCAGCATGCGCGACGAGACAAAGCGGGCTGCGGCCTTGGGGTCTATGCGTGCCTGCAAGCGACCGCTTTGCAAGCCGGCGACGAATTCGGCGTGCGTCATGCCTGCCGCGCGGCCTTGAACCGAGCCAGGGTGTGCTGCCGCGCCAGCGCATGGTCAACCACAGGCGCCGGGTAGTTGCCGCCGATGCGCACGCCTGCCGCCGCAAGCTCCAGCGGGCGTGCCAGCCAGGGTGCATGGATGGCGCGATCGGGAAGCCCGCTCAAGGCGGGCAGGTAACGGCGAATGAACTTGCCGTGCGGGTCGAAGCGCTCGGACTGGGTAACCGGGTTGAAAATCCGGAAGTAAGGCTGGGCGTCGCAGCCGGTCGAAGCGGCCCATTGCCAGCCGCCGCAGTTGGCCGACAGGTCGAAATCGTTGAGATGATCGGCAAAGTAACGTTCGCCGCGCCGCCAGTCGATCCCCAGGTCCTTGGTCAGGAACGAGGCCACGACCATGCGCAGGCGATTATGCATGTAGCCGGTCTGGTTCAGTTGGTGCATCGCAGCGTCCACCAGCGGGTAGCCGGTGCGCCCCTCGCACCAGGCGGCGAACAGCGCATCCGCGTGGGCACCGGTTTCCCAGGATATTGCTTCGTATTCCGGCTTGAAGGCGTGGTCGGCGACGTGCGGATTGTGGTGCAGGATATGAAAATAGAAATCACGCCAGACCAGCTCGGCAAGCCAGATTTCGGCGCCATGGCCGCCGGGGTAGCCGGCGCTGCCTTGCCAGGCCTTGAATGCTTCGCGCGCCAATGTACGGATCGAAATAGTGCCAAAGCGCAGGTGAACCGAAAGATACGATGGTCCCTTGACGGCCGGGAAATTGCGGGTATCGGCGTAGGCCAACATGCGCCCTTTGAAGTCCTCGAACAATTGCGCCGCACTACGCGCCCCTGGCGTGATCTGCAAGGCCTGCAGGTTGGTAGGCTTGAAGCCGAGTTGTCCCAGTTCCGGTACCAGCTGGATGTCCGGCGGTGGTTTCAAGGCGTGGGCGTGGCGGCGCACCGGGTAGGCTTGCAGATAAAAGGCGTCCACTTTCCTGAGCCAGGCATTTTTGTAGGGTGTGAAGACCGAGAAGAACTTGCCCGCGCCGGTCAGAACCTCGTCTTTCTCGAAAACGACCTGGTCCTTGAAGCCGTGCCAGGCGATGCCGTGTTGCTTCAGTTCGGCTTCGACGGCGGCATCGCGCGCCACCGCCAGCGGCTCATAGTCATGATTGACGAAAACCGCATCGACACTCAGCTCGCGGGCTAACGCGGGAATCAACTCGCGCGCATGGGCGTGCCGCACGATCAGGCCGCCGCCGGCGTTTTCCAGTTCCGCCTTCAGTTCAACGACCGACTCGCGGATGAACTCGACACGCCGGTCCTGCTTCGACGGCAAGGCGTCCAGGATATCCCGATCGAACACGAACACGCAGTACACCCGCCTGCCGGCCTTGAGTGCGCGATAGAGGGCGGCGTGATCGTCAACCCGCAAATCGCGGCGAAACCAGACCAGGACGCAATCGTAGGGCATGTCGGATTATTGGCGGTTGGCAAAAAAATGGCGGCCTTGGCAAAGGCGTGATCTTGGCATCATTCTCGCAAGTTTCAACGAGTTCGCGCGCATGATGTTTCCCAGCGCAGCCGACGGGCGCTTGAAAATCGACAAAATTGTACTTTGCGCCAATCGGGGCGTTACAATCGAATCATGGCCATTCACGCAGCGGGCAAGACAGGCAAGGTGCCGTTCAAGGCCGAGCTGCCCAATTTCACCAACCATTTCCTGATTGCCATGCCTTCGCTTGGCGAGTCGGTATTTGGCAAGACGGTCACTTATGTGTGCGAACACAATGACCAGGGCGCCCTGGGGATCGTGGTCAACCGGCCGCTTGACATCAAGCTGGAAACCCTTTTTTCGCAGGTCGATATCAAGCTCGAGATCGAGGTGATGAAGGCGGCGCCGGTTTTTTTCGGCGGCCCGGTGCAGACCGATCGCGGCTTCGTGCTGCATCGTCCGCTTGGCGGCTGGTCATCGACGCTCAAGGTCACCGAAGAAATCGGGCTCACAACCTCCAAGGACATTCTTCAGGCCGTCGGTACCGGCGCCGGCCCGGATGACATCCTCATGTCGCTGGGCTACGCCGGCTGGTCCGCAGGTCAGCTGGAAAGCGAAGTCGCGCAAAACGCCTGGCTCACGGTGGCCGCAGACCCCTGCATCATGTTCGAGATGCCGATCGAGCGCCGGCTGGAAGCTGCGATGGGCCTGATCGGCGCGAATTTTGCCAACCTGATGGATGTTGCCGGCCACGCCTGAGGTCTTGTTCCGCGGTCGTGGCTCGATTGATCCTTGGGCGCCGGCAGGTGCACTTCGCCGACGATATTCTGCATGAGTACGCCGGCACAAACGATTCTTGCCTTCGACTTCGGTCTCAAGCGCACCGGCGTGGCTCTCGGCAATACGCTGACTGGCGGCGCGCGGCCGCTTCTCACCATAGAAGCAGCCGAGAATGCCCGACGATTCGAGCGCATCGCAGCGATCCTGGCGGAGTGGAAGCCGGATCTCCTCATAGTCGGCTTGCCCTTCGACGAGGCGGGCGGCGATACGCCCATGGTCAGGCGAGCGCGTCGTTTTGGCCATCAACTGGGTGGTCGCTTCGGTTTGCCGGTAAAATTCGTTGATGAGCGGTATTCGTCGGCCGTGGTTGAAGATGCGATACGGCCGGGAAAAACCGACAAGGCTGCGGTGGATAGCGCCGCAGCTGCGGTAATCCTGCAGGCCTGGCTGGATCAGCGAACGTGAACCCCAACGAAATCCCCGATGCGGAGACCCTGTGCACTGCGCTGTTGGCGCAGATCCAGCCATTGGTCACACCCGAAACAGTATTGATCGGGGTGCACACCGGTGGCGCATGGATCGCCGAAAAGCTGCACGGTGCGTTGGGCCTGAAGAGCCCGCTGGGGTTTCTCGACATCTCGTTTTATCGTGATGATTTCGCGCGCGTGGGCTTGAATCCCCAGGTCAAGAAGTCCGTCATTCCGCTCGATATTGAAGATGCCTCGATCATCCTGGTGGACGATGTGTTGTACACCGGGCGCACGGTGCGCGCGGCGATGAACGAGTTGTTTGACTACGGCCGTCCGCAGCGCATCGATCTGGCGGTGCTGGCCGACCGCGACGGTCGCGAGTTGCCGGTGGCGGCGCGCTTTGTCGGCGCCCATGTCAGTCTGGCGGAAAACCAGAGTCTCAACCTGGCCCGTGACTCTGCCGGCCGCCTGTCATTCGCCCTGGTCGAAAAGAAGAATGCGGCCTGAACGACTTTCACGCCGCGACGCGCTCAAGCGGCCGGCGCGCCAGCAGCGTTAGGCTTTTTGCCAGTGGCGCGCAACCCGCAACTCAATTCCAACGGCGAGCTCACGCACCTGCTCTCCATCGAAGGACTGCCCAAGGCGGTGATCGAAAATATTCTCTCGACCGCCGATGCTTTCGCCAGCGTCGGTGATCGAGAAGTCAAGAAGGTGCCGTTGTTGCGCGGCAAGTCGGTGTTCAACCTGTTTTTCGAGAATTCGACGCGCACCCGCACTACTTTCGAGATTGCCGCCAAGCGCCTCTCGGCCGACGTCATCAATCTCAACATCAATGCGTCTTCGACCGCCAAGGGTGAATCCCTGCTCGACACGGTCGACAATCTCGCGGCCATGCAGGCCGACATGTTTGTGGTGCGCCACGCGTCGTCAGGCGCGCCTTACCTGATTGCGCAGCATTTGAATCGTACCGGAGCTGCGCATATCCATGTGGTCAATGCCGGCGACGGGCGCCACGCGCACCCGACGCAGGGCCTGCTCGACATGTACACCATCCGCCACTACAAGAAGGATTTCACCAAGCTTACGGTAGCGATCGTAGGCGACATCCTGCATTCGCGCGTGGCGCGCTCCGACATTCATGCACTGACCACCCTGGGCGTGCCGGAGGTGCGGGTGATCGCGCCGCGCACACTGCTGCCCTGTTTCGTCGAAAGCATGGGCGTGCGGGTGTTCACCGACATGGCCGCAGGCCTCAAGGATGTCGATGTGGTGATCATGCTGCGCCTGCAGAGCGAACGCATGCGCGGCGCCTTGCTGCCATCCGCCCACGAGTTCTACAAGACCTATGGACTGACCCCGGACAAGCTGGCGCGCGCCAGGCCGGAGGCGATTGTGATGCATCCTGGGCCGATGAACCGCGGCGTGGAGATCGATTCCGCGGTGGCCGATGGCGGCCAGGCGGTGATCCTGCCGCAGGTCACCTTCGGCATTGCCGTGCGCATGGCCGTGATGAGCATCGTGGCCGGAAACTGAGGCAGGCCAAGCCCGTGAAAACCGCAATCATCAACGGCCGGGTGATCGATCCGGCAAGCGGCCTGGATGGCCTTTGCGGTGTATTCGTCGACGGCGAAAAGATCGCGGCGCTCGGTCATGCGCCACCGGGATTCGTCGCCGACCGCACCATTGACGCCAGTGGCCTGGTGGTAGCGCCAGGATTCGTTGACCTGTGCGCACGCCTGCGCGAGCCCGGTGCCGAATTCAAGAACGCGCTGGCCTCCGAAATGCAGGCGGCCGTTGCCGGTGGCGTCACCAGCCTGGTGTGCTCACCCGATACCGATCCGGTGCTCGATGAGCCGGGTTTGGTGGAAATGCTGCGCTACCGGGCCAAGAACCTGCGCGGACCGCGCGTGCTTCCGGCCGGTGCGCTGACCGAAGGCCTCAAGGGGCTGCACCTGACCGAAATGGCGGAATTGCGGGCCCACGGTTGTGTCGCCTTTTCGCAGGCCGATGCGCCACTGGATGATACCCAGGTGATGCTGCGCGCCATGCAGTACGCGGCAACGCATGGCTTTGTGGTGATTCTGCGCCCTGAAGACTCGTGGCTGGCACGCGACGGCGTGGCGCATGAGGGCCAAGTGGCGGCGCGACTCGGTTTGTCGCCGATTCCGGTGGAGGCCGAGACCATCGGGTTGTCGCGCATTCTGGAACTGGCGCGGGTGGCCGGCGCCCGGGTGCACGTGGCGCGGCTGTCGACCGCGCGTGCGCTTGATCAGATTCGTGTGGCCAAGGCGGCGGGCCTGAACGTGACCTGCGACATCGCGGTACATCACGCGCACCTGACCGAGATGGACATCGGTTATTTCGACGCCCAGTGCCGCGTGGTGCCGCCATTTCGATCGCAGCGCGATCGCGACGGCTTGCGCGCCGCGTTGAAGGACGGCACCATCGATGCCATCTGTTCCGACCACGCGCCGGTGGACGAGGACGACAAGGCATTGCCGTTTGGCGAAGCCCTGCCCGGCGTGACTGCGGTCGAACTGCTGCTGCCCCTGGCGCTCAAGTGGGCCTCCGAGGATGGGGTTGCCCTCAAGGATGCCCTGCGCCTGATCACCTGCGGCGCCGCCAGTTCGCTCGACATGCCCTACGGCAGGCTGGCGCCTGGTGGCCCAGCCGATATCGCCATCTTCGCAGCGGAACAGTACTGGACCGTCAGTGCGCGCTCGCTTGTGTCGCAGGGGAAGAACACGCCCTTTATAGGCTACGAGCTCAAGGGACGGGTCAGAAAAACCCTGGTAGCCGGGGTAGTCGTGCATTCAGAGTGAATGCGCGATTGCGTCGGCGAGTGACAGGCCAAACCTCGATCCTTACCCGCTGGTGGCGCCTGTCCGCCATGGTCGCGCATATCGCGCGCGGCATGCTGACCTTGGCCCTGGTTTTTCCGCGTTCCAAGCCAGCGCGGCGCGATCAATTGATACGCGCCTGGGGGCGGCGGGTGCTGCAGATCTTTTCGTTGCGCCAGGTGGTTGACGCGCCACCGGGTTTCGACATGCGTGCGCCCAAGCGCCTGTACATCGGCAATCACGTGTCGTGGCTGGACATCTACGTGGTGCAGTCGGTGACCGCGGCGCGCTTTGTCGCCAAGGCCGAGCTGGCAACCTGGCCGGTTCTGGGGCGCCTGGTGCGCCAGTCGGGCACGGTATTCATCGAGCGCGGCAAGCGTTCCGACACGCGACGCATCAACCATACCCTGCGCGCGCACCTGGAAGCCGGCGAGGTGATCGCGGTGTTTCCCGAAGGCACCACCAGCGACGGGCGTGACGTAATGAAATTTCACGCCAACCTGCTGCAATCGGCCATCGATGCGGGTGCGGAGATCGTGCCGTTTTGTGTGCGCTATCTGGATACCCGCGGCAACTATTCCGAGGTGCCGGCGTTTATCGGCGAGCAGACATTCTGGCAATCGATCATGCGCGTGCTGCGCGAAAAGCGCCTGGTTTGCGAGCTGACGTTTTTTCCGCCCCTGAGCATCGAGGGGCGCAGCCGGCGTGAACTGGCGCTGGCCGCCGAGCAGTTGGTGCGCGAGCGGGTTCGCGGGTATTCGCGGCAGGATCGGTAGGAAAACACTGTATAAGCCCCGGTATCACGGACTCGCGAACGGCAGTCCGCAATCAATTGGACACGATGCGAAGGCGGCTATAGTTCCCTGGGTCCTGGTTCAGTGTTTCCCCGGCGACGGTTTACCCGGCGACGGCCTCCTGCGAGTGTGCGCAGGGTAGAATTCTTTCAACCAAAGAT
>CAYYFR010000072.1:13112-25923 GCA_964470865.1 uncultured Burkholderiales bacterium
CCCGGCGACGGCCTCCTGCGAGTGTGCGCAGGGTAGAATTCTTTCAACCAAAGATAACGCCATGCGATGCTTTCGCACGCTGTGACTCGCTGGTAGCGGCGGATGGCCGTGCCGGACCAAGGTTGATCATTGCCGGAAATTTGATTACTTTCCTGGTGCTTGTCGCATGTTGAACGAGCTTGAGTCGGAATCCATAGAAATCATCCGCGAGGCGGTGGCAACCGCCGCCTCGCCGGTCATGTTGTATTCGATCGGCAAGGATTCGTCGGTCATGCTGCGCCTGGCGCAAAAAGCTTTCTGGCCTGCCCCGCTGCCGTTTCCTTTACTTCACATCGACACGACGTGGAAGTTCCGCGAAATGATTTCCTTTCGCGACTCGGTAGCCCGAAGCCAGGACATCAAGCTTCTGGTCCACAGCAATCGGGAAGCTCTGGCGGAAGGCATCAATTGCCTTGAGCATGGCTCTGAGCGGCACACTGACCGGCTCAAAACCGAAGCACTCAAGCAGGCGCTGGACCTGCACGACTTTGATCTTGCTTTTGGCGGCGCGCGCCGTGACGAGGAAAAATCCCGCGCCAAGGAACGCATATTTTCGTTTCGCGCATCCGGCCACCGCTGGGAGCCCCGGGCGCAACGGCCCGAGCTATGGAATCTATACAACACCCGTATCGGACCGGGGCAGACGATTCGCGTGTTCCCGCTGTCGAACTGGACTGAAACCGATATCTGGCAATACATCCTTGAGCAGGACATTCCTGTGGTTCCACTATATTTCGCCAAGTCCCGTCCGGTCGTCAAGCGCAGTGGCCAATGGATCATGCTGGACGATGAACGGCTGAAACTTGCCCCCGGTGAAGTGCCGGAAATGCGCATGGTGCGATTTCGAACGCTGGGCTGCTATCCGCTGACTGCAGCCATCGAAAGCCCCGCCTTGTCGGTCGCGCAGATTCTTGAAGAAACCAGATCGGCTCCCAACTCCGAGCGCCAGGGTCGGCTGATTGATCACGACGGCGCGGGCTCGATGGAACGCAAGAAGCAGGAAGGTTACTTCTGATGCTGCCAACCCTGCGATTCATCACCTGTGGCAGCGTCGACGATGGCAAGTCGACCCTGGTCGGGCGCCTGCTTTATGAGACCGGGCAGGTATTCGACGACCAGTTGAGCGCGTTGCGCAAGGATTCTTCGCGTTACGGGACGCAAGGCGAAAACCTCGACTTCGCATTGCTGGTCGACGGCCTTAAGGCGGAGCGGGAACAGGGCATTACCATTGATGTGGCCTACCGTTACTTTTCAACCGCTGTGCGCCGCTTCATCGTGGCTGACTCTCCCGGCCATGAAGAGTACACGCGCAACATGGCCACAGCCGCATCGACGGCAGAGGTCGCGGTTTTGTTGATCGATGCGCGCAAGGGGGTTCTGGTTCAAACCTGCCGCCACAGCCGCATCATCGCCATGCTTGGAGTCAAGCATTTGGTTCTGGCGATAAACAAGATGGACATGGTGGCCTGGGACCGCGGTGTGTTCGAATCCATCGTCCGGCAATATTCCGACTTCGCTTCAGATATGGGGTTTCTGGGATTGCAGGCGATTCCCCTGTGTGCCTTGGATGGCGATAACGTTACGCGGGCTGGCGATCATTCGGGGTGGTATCAGGGGCCAAATCTCCTGCAGCATCTTGAGGAGGTACAGGTAGTCGAACCAGCCGAAGCGCGAGGGTTCCGTTTTCCGGTTCAGTGGGTCAATCGGCCGAATCAGGAATTCCGCGGCTTTTGTGGCCGGGTTGCCGATGGCAGCGTCCATCCGGGGGATCTCGTCCGGCTCTCGCCCAGCGGCGCGCAAGCGCGCATCAAGGCCATAGTGGTGCATGGCGGCGAGGTACAAAGTGCGCGACCCGGTGATTCCGTGACGCTCACGCTGACCGACCATGTGGACGCGAGTCGCGGCGATGTCATCGCGGCGGCGACCCATCCGGTCGAAACGGCCGACCAGTTCGAGGCGCGCGTGATCTGGATGTCCGACCACTCCTTGCTGCAGGGGAGGACCTATCTGCTGAAGATCCACTGCCTGGAGGTCGGAGCTTCGGTGACCGCGATCAAGCACCTCATCGATGTCAATTCGGGCGCCCGCCTGGCGGCACGGGAGGTTCCCAAGAACGGCATCGCGACAGTCAACATCAGTACCGACCGACCGATCCCGTTCGACAGCTACCGGAACAGCCGGCGCCTCGGCGCCTTCATCCTGATCGACCGTACCAGCTATGAAACTGCCGGGGCCGGCATGATCGATTTCGCGCTGCGGCGGGCGGCGAACATACACTGGCAAGCGCTTTCCGTAGGTAAACGGGATAGGGCTACGCGAAAGCTGCAACGCCCCCGCTGCCTGTGGCTGACCGGACTCTCCGGCTCGGGCAAGTCGACCATTGCGAATTTGCTGGAGGCCAGACTGCATGAAATGGGGCGACATACCTTCGTTCTGGACGGCGACAATGTCCGGCATGGCTTGAACCGCGATCTGGGGTTTACTGAAGCGGCCCGGGTGGAGAACATTCGGCGCGTCGCCGAGGTCGCCAGGCTGATGGTCGAGGCTGGCTTGATCGTTATCGTTTCTTTCATTTCGCCCTTCCGTTCGGAGCGTGAGTTTGCGCGCTCTTTGTTCGATGCGAACGAGTTCTCCGAGATCTTCATCGACGCACCGCTGGCCGAATGCGAGCGGCGCGACCCGAAAGGCTTGTATGCAAAGGCCAGGCGCGGAGAGTTGGTGAACTTCACTGGCCTGGACAGCCCGTACGAAGCGCCGGAACACCCTGACTTGCGGCTCGATACGGCGGGCCGTAGCGCGCAAGAATGTGTCGATTGCTTGGTGGCTGAGCTGTCCGTCTAACCCAGTCAGGGCGCCACGTCGCTATAACCCCGTGGTCCCGCCAGGCATTCGACCTGGAAAATCTTGCGATCCTCGATGCGCATGGCGGTCAGCTGCCTGCCCCAGACACAGCCGCTGTCCAGACCGCTGAGATTGCCTCGCAGCACCAGCCCGCGCGAAGCCCAGTGGCCAAAGATCACGTGCACCCCTGCACTGGCCCGCTGTGCGACCTGATCCCAAGCCACATAACCTTCGGGTGGCCTATCGGTCTTGGTCTTGAATTCCATCTGCCCGGCCGGTGTGATGAAGCGCACGCGTGCGAGCGCGTTGATGATCACGCGCAGGCGCTCGTAACCGTTGAGGCTCTCGTCCCACGCGTCCGGCTGGTTGCCGCGCATCGCCGCGAAAAGGCCGGCGTCGTACTGGATCGCGTGTTCGACTTCGGTGGCCAGCTCGAGCACTCGAAGTGCGTCCCACGCCGGCAAAACGCCCGCGTGCACCAGCAAGGTGCCATGTTCGAAATAAGCCAGCTTGCGGGTTGCGAGCCAGGCCAGCAACTCGCGCGCATCCGGCGCAACCAGCACTTCCTGCATGGTGTCGCCCGCATGCAGCTTGCCATGGCCGGCTGCCAGTGAGAGCAGAAACAAGTCATGGTTGCCCAGCACGACTGTCGCGCAATCGCCCAGCGATTTGATCAGGCGCAGGCTTTGGGCCGACTTCGGGCCCCGGTTGACCAGGTCACCGGTGAACCACAGACGGTCCTTGCGTGCATCGAAATTGATTCGGTCGAGCAGCAGCACGAGTTCGTCGTGGCAGCCCTGCACGTCGCCAATCGCATAGGTGGCCATGCCTCAGCCCTGGAGCGGCTGCCGCAGCAACCAGTTGACGCGCTCGAATACTTGTTCATCCGAAATTTCGGCCACCGTCTTGCGCGCTTCCAGATAGCAGGACCGAGGCGCATACGGGCGCCAGTTGTCGGGGTGCGGGGAAACATCGGTTTCGGCGAACAGCGCGAGCACACCTCCCGGCGCGGCCGACGCCAGGTGGGCGATGCCGCCGTCCGGAAAGATCGAGGTGGCCGCATGCCGGATAACCGCCAGCGCGGCACGCACGTCCTGGGGATTGCCAAACGGCTTGAGCCAGGGCGGGCACTGCCGCATGAAGGGGCCGACAATCGCGTCGTCTCCCGGATAGACCCGGTTATCGGCCGGTCCGGGTTGCCAGATCAGCACACTATCGAGGCCCAGGACCTCCTTGAAATGCCTCGACCAGCGCAGAATCTGCTCGGTTGTAGGTTTGCGCTTGGCGCGCCGCGCATTCAAGCCGATGACGATGAATTTTCCGGGCGCAAGCCCTTGCGCTGCGACCCAGGCGGTGCCGGACGAGAGCCACTCGGGCGCCAGCAGCAAGCTTGGGTAAATCGGCGCGGCAGGCATCGGCACGCCAAGCGGTGCCAGCAGGCGCAGATTCGACTCGACCTCATGCAGCGCGCGATCGTAGGGCAGCGGATCGGTGAGACGGGCGAAAACCGGGTCTCCCGCATCCGGCCCGGCCCCTGCGTAGGCGATGCTGCGGCGCGCGCCGAGTCTGGTGATGCGCGCCACCGCGCGCGGGCTGACAACGCCGCCGGCGGCGATGGCGAAATCGAATTTTTCGCGCCGCAGCGCCACGATCTGCCATAGCTGTTCGATCAGCGCCAACGGTCGCACGCTGGCGCCGTGACGCACGCGCGGGTAGATCCAGCAGCGATCGATATTGCGATTACCCTCGATCACCCAGGCGTTGTAGTCGGTGGCGAGCAGATGGATCTGCGCCTGCGGCAGGCTCTTGCGCAGGTGCTCCAGCATGGGTGTGACAAGCAGCATGTCGCCGACCTTGTCACGCTTCAAGATCACGATTTTCATGCCGGGCTGCAGTCGCGGAGTTCCTGCAGCGCGGCTGCGGGCAAGGCCCGCAGCGGGCACGCCTGCGGTGTTTCTTCGAGCCCGGTGGCGGTTAGCGCATGGCTCCACACCGCAACGCCTGCATGCAGGCACAGCGGTCGCGTGCAGGCTTTCTCCTCGCAGTGTGTATCACCGAGCGCTGCCAAGCGAAACACTTGCACATTCTTTTGTGCCGGCATCACGATCTTGTGCGGCTGGGTGGGGCCGAAGAACACCGTGGCGCGGATGCCGATCGCGGCGGCCAGATGGTACAAGCCGGTGTCGGTGCCGATCCATGCCGCCAGGTGCATGTATTCCGACACCAGAGCACCGAGGTCACGGAAGGTGCGCAGCTCGCAGCCTGCCGGCAATGGCATCGCAATGAGCGCATCGGAACCCGCATTGCCGGGGTTGACGAACACGCGAATTGGCGCATTGGCGTGCTGTCGGCGCAGTTCGGTGATCAGTTGAAGGAGTGTCGGCGGGTCGAGATTGCGGCGCGCTTCGTCAGCGATCGGCACGATGCCGATCGCCGTGTTGCCGCGCTGGCTGCGATAGCGTGCACCAAGACTGGGGATGGAAAGGGCTTCGGGCGTAGCGAAATCCGGTGCGAATACCCGGATCACGCCCGCAGCGGGATCAATCAACAGATGATCTTGCGGCAATCGCCCTTCTTCGAATATGTCGGGTGCGAACTTGCGGCTCCAGGCGACTTTGCGGTTGGCCTTGGCAAGCCGCCCGATCAGCCGGATCGGCGGTCCGGAACCCCACAGCACCGCCAGCACATCGAAGGCCGGTTCGGACAAGCGCAACCAAAGCAGCCGCAGCACCATCTCGATGCGGCTACCGAAGCCGATCACTCGAATCCCGGCTTCGGCACGCAGCAAACTGGCGTAGGCGGATCGCGTCAGAAGAGTGACCTGTGAATCGGGAAACGCATCCGCAAACGCGCGTGCACACTGGAAACTGATCAGCGTATCCCCGAGCTTGCTGCGAATGGCGAAAAGAATGCGGCGCGGCAAGGCGTGGGTCCTGGTTCGGGGAGCGGTCTGCACCGGTCGATGCCGACCGGGCCCAGGCACTCGTTTGCGTTGGCGCACAACCCGGTTGGAACGAGCTCGACAAATTGTGCTTCGCGGGTACGAAAAACAGCGGCCCGTATAATAACCGAGCATTCACTGGCGCCCCCTTTATGACCTCGTTTTCCTGGCGCGATTGGCGATTTCCAGTCGAATTCGCCCTCTTGCTTGCACTCGCTTTCGTGCTTCCCTTGCGTGAAGCGCCGAAGAATATCCTGTGGCTCGCGTATTTGATCGCCTGGTTGATCAATCGCATCGGCGCGCGCAACTTTGGCGGCCGGCTCGATGTGTGGGATCTGCTGATGGCGGGCTTGTTGGCGGGCGGTTATCTGGCAGCACAGTTTGGCGGCATTCATCGCGCCGATGGCAACCAATGGCTGGCGGTCAACGATATCCTGCGTTACGCGCTCTTGTTTACCTGCGTGCGCCGTGCCGGTTACTCCGACGCACAGAAACTCGCGGTCCTGGCCATGTTGGTGGGCTCATGTGTGCTGGCGGAGATTGAGGCCATCTGGAACTGGAAGGTCATCGGCAAGCGCCGCGCACTCGAACTGATATCGGTCGGTCATGTGAACCACAGCGCGATCTACATGGCCATCTGCCTGGGGGTAGCTGCCGGCTTGCTCGCCACCATGTGGCGTGCGCTGCGGGTTCCGCTGCGGGTCGCGCTCGGCGTGGCGATTCTGGCATTGATGAGCGGCCTGTTTCTGGGCGGCAGCCGCGCCGCTGGCGCCACTGGTGTGCTGCTGCTGCTTGCAGCCGCGCTCGTCGCCGCACGGGCGGCGCACATCGGGCGGCGCGCCTGGATCGCGGTGGGTGCGGTAATTGCAGTGGCTGCGCTGATGGGCGGCACCAGCGCGCTTGATCGTCAGCTTGAATGGGGCGCCCGCAACTATTCGCTGGCGCAGCGCGACCTGATCTGGAATCGCGGCCTCGCCGGCTGGCGTGAGCACCCGGTTTTCGGTCTTGGCATGGAAAACTACGGCCACTTCAAGGAAGATGTTCTCAAGGGCTGGGTGACTGCGCAAGGGCGCCCCTATGTAGCTGCCGAGTATGCCGGGGCGCCGCATGGGCATAGCCTGTACATCAACACCCTGGTCGAGCGCGGGCTTGTCGGATTGGCCGGCGTGCTGGCACTGCTGGGCGTATGGGGCTGGTGGCTGTTGCGCCACCGGCCAAAGCCGGGCGAACCCGAGGCGCGGACGGCGCTGTGGTTCGCCAGCGGCTCGGCCTGGCTGGTGACGCTTGTGATCGGGTTCGCCAACACCACCCTGCACCATGAGCATGCGATGCTGGCGCTGCTGGCGCTGGCGCTGGCGGTGAATTCGCGCGGTACGCGCGGTGAGTCTTCCCGGCAGGCTGGTGCAGACCCGCAGTCGAATCATGCGCGCGCCTGAATTCGAGTTGATGTGGGCATCGGCCTTGCTACCCATGCTGCGCTGCGGCATGGCTGAAGCGCCGATTGCGCGCCTGCTGCGCGGATGAGATTGCCTGCCGTTCCACAGCGCATTCTGGTGATTCGCCGTGACAACATCGGCGATCTGGTCTTGACCACGCCGCTGATTCACGGCCTGCGCATACACTTTCCGAATGCGTGGATTGGCGTACTGGGCAACACCTACAACACACCTGTCTTGGGCGCGCATCCGGATGTCGATGGCCTGTTCGCTTATGACAAGGCCAAGCATCAGCCGCAACGCCAGCGGCTGGCGGTGTATGTCGATACCGCGCGCCTGCTGCTGCGCCTGCGGGCGATGCGCATTGACATTGCGATTCTGGCTGGGCCCGGTGTGCAGCGTCAGGCGGCGCGGCTGGCCGGGTGGATCAAGCCGCGTGCGATTCTGGGGTTTGTGGTCGCAGGTGCGCCAGCGCAGGTGACGATGCCGATGATCTACGGCGGCGGCGCCAGCCTGCACGAGGCGGAAGATGTATTTCGGCTGGGCACCGCGCTTGGCCTTGAAGGTGTGCCCGGTCCGTGCATGCTGGCTGCCGACGCCGCCGAATCCGCGCGCTTGCGGCAAGCCTTGCCCGCAGCGGCCCGCGGACGCCGTCTGGTGGCGCTGCACATCAGCGCGCGCCGCCCGCGCCAACGCTGGCCGGCGGCATCATTCGCCGCACTGATACGCCAACTGATGGCCCGCGCGGACGTGTTTCCCGTGCTGCTGTGGGCGCCCGGTTTGGCCGGCGACCCGCGCCATCCAGGTGATGACGAGAAGGCCGCAGCGATTCTGGCCCTGCTGGGCGCTGATGCGCAGTGCCTGGCGTGGCCCACGCATTCACTGGCTTCCTTGAGCGGTGCGCTGGTTTCGTGCGCACTGATGGTGTGCGCCGATGGCGGCGCCATGCATGTTGCAAGCGGGCTCGGCATCCCGGTGGTGGCGTTGTTCGGCGATTCACCGGCGCAGCGCTGGCGGCCCTGGGGCGTGCGGCACGAAGTGCTGCAGGCACCGGCGGGCGACTTGGCCGAAATCGCGGTGTCCTGCGTGCACGCCGCTTGTGAGCGGCTGCTCGCCGGCTCACAGCGGGAGCAATCCGTATAAGCCCAGGCCCTCAGGCGGCTTTTCTCGCTTGTTCGGGCCGATACTCGGGAAGGCGCCGCTGCAGCTCAAGCTTGATGGATTGCGGGTTGTCGCCGGGGTTTGCCAGCCAGGCCAGCAGATCGCTGCGCCAGGCTGCGTCGGGCACCTCGCTGGGCTTGGCGATGCGCAGCTTGGCATGCGGCGTGGGCCGTGTGGATTCGGAATCGGCCAGCAGTTCCTCGAACAGTTTTTCGCCCGGCCGTAGCCCGGTGAACTCGATGCGGATTTCGTCGTCGGCGAAGCCGGACAGGCGAATCATGTCGCGCGCGAGGTCGGTGATCTTGACCGGCTCGCCCATGTCGAGCACGAAAATCTCGCCGCCGCGCCCCATGGTGCCGGCCTGCAGCACCAGTTGCGCGGCTTCAGGGATAGACATGAAGTAGCGCACGATATCGGGATGGGTCACCGTGATCGGCCCGCCTGCGGCGATTTGCTCCTTGAACTTCGGGATCACGCTGCCGGTGGAGCCCAGCACGTTGCCGAAGCGAACTATCACGAAGCGCGTGCCGGCAGGTGCATCCAGGCTCTGGCACAGCAGTTCGGCCAGGCGCTTGGAGGCGCCCATCACATTGGTCGGGTTGACCGCCTTGTCGGTCGAGATCAGGACGAACCTGGCAACACCGGCGGCGATCGCCGCAGCGCCCAGTGTCGCGGTGCCCAGGACGTTGTTGGCCAATGCCTCGCCGGCGTTCTCGTCTTCCATCATCGGCACATGCTTGTAGGCGGCGGCGTGAAACAGCACCGACGGCCGGTAGTGCGCCAACACCTGCCGCATGCGATGCGCGTCGCGCACATCGCCGATCACGCAGGAAAAGGCCTGACCGGGTGCAACGCGACCCAGCTCCTGCTCCATGTTGTAGAGCGCGAACTCGCCGTTCTCGACCAGCACCAGCCGGGCGGGCGAATAGCGCACGATCTGGCGCACCAGTTCGGCACCGATCGAGCCGCCGGCGCCGGTGATCATCACGGTCTGATTGGTCAGCAGGCCCTTGAGGCCAACGCTGTCGAGCACCACCGGATCGCGCCCCAGCAGATCATCGAGTTCGACCTGGCGAATCGCGGTCACCTGCACCTTGCCGCTCATCAAATCGTCGAATGACGGGATGGTGAGCACCTTGAGATTGGCTTCGCGGCACAGATCGACAATGCGGCGCCGCTCGCGATGCGTGGCCTCAGGCAGGGCGATGATCACGTGGGTCGCTTCCAGTTGCGCCGCGTTTTGCGCCAGCGTGTCGAGCCCGCCGACCACGGTGGCGCTCTGCAGCACGCGCCCGGAAAGTCGCGGATCGTCGTCGATCAGGCCGACCACGCGCCAGTCGGCCGAACGGGTCAGTTCCTTGGTCAGCGTGATGGCGGCGTCACCGGTGCCGATGACCAATACCGGTGCGCCCTGGCTGCGGGTGGCGCCGAACAGGCGATACTCCTTCCAGGAACGGTAGGCAACACGGTTGCCGCCCATGATGAGCAACAGCAGGATCGGCTCGAGCAGGAAAACCGAGCGCGGAATGCCGACGTTCAGGCCCAGCATCATGAGGACGAACGGGCCGACCAGGGCGCCGGTGGCGACGGCGAAGACGATGCGGCGCAGGTCGGGTAGCGAGGCATAGCGCCAGACGCCGCGGTACAGGCCGAAGGCCTGGTAGGCATAGGCTTGCAGCGGGACGCACACCAGCATGGCCTTGAACATGCCGGGGTGGTATTCGGGCGGGATCGAGAGGTTGAGGCGCAGCCAGTAGGCAAGGAGCCAGGCACAGCCAGCGGCCAGCAAGTCATGTGTGAACGCGAGCAGCGAAAGCGGGTTGACCCCGAACAGGGGGCGCATGGGTTTCATGTGTTTGGTGCTTGCGCCGCCAGAAAGCGTCGCCAGCGCAAGTCGATGACAAGTGCCGCGACGGCCAACAAGGCCGCGATTGTCGCAAAAGCGGCCCATCGCGCCTGTTCGTCCCCGCTGCGCGCTGCCAGTGCGGTGCCGGCGCAAACGAGCATCAAGGCATATTCGGCCGTCGCGAGGCGGGCGTGGCTCCAGCCTGAGCGTACCAGCCGCTGGTAGTAGTGCTCGCGATGGGCCAGCCAGAAGCGCTCGCGGCGCGCCATGCGTTTCGCCAGCGTGATCACGGCATCGACCACGAAGGGCGCGAAGGCCAGCGGTGCGAACCAGATGGGCCACAGGCCGCGCATCCAGCCGTCGATGCCCAGCGCGGCTGCCAGGAACCCTAGCGGTACGGAGCCACCGTCACCCATGAAGATGCGGCCCTGGAGATTGAAGCAAAGAAACCCCGCGGCGGCGGCGGCAATTGCGAAGCACAGAGCGGCGAAGCCGGGTGCGGCTGTCATTCCGGCCAGGCCGTAGCAGCCGAACCCAGCCACTGCCATACCGCCGGCAAGGCCATTGGCACCATCCATAAAATTGTAGAAATTGGTCATCGCAGCCATGGTCAGGATTGCGGCGCACATCCACCACCAGGGTGCGCCGTTGTCCGTGAGGTAGGCGGCGAAAAGCCCTGCGGCCAACAGATGGGTGCCGAGACGCGCGAAAATCGGCAGCCCGCCGCGATCATCCGCCAGCGATATGCCGGCCAGCGCGACAGCCAGGCCGAGTGCTGCAAGCGGCAAGCGATCGACCATGAAATTGCCGACCAGCGCCGCGGCGACGATGCCGGCCATCACCGCCACCCCGCCGCTGCGCGGCGTCGGATCGGAATGCAGCGATCGATCGTTCGGGTGGTCGAGTGCCCAATGCCAGCGCTGCCTGAGCATCAGCGCGACGATCAGGAACGAGACCGAAAACGCGACCAGGGCGCAGATCAGGAAAACGTTCATGCGCGCTCGCGCAATCCGGCCGGCAGTCGTGCGCGGATCTCGGCGATCTGGCGCGCGACGATTTTCGATTCGTCGAACAAGGCCAGCGCGCGCGCGCGGCCGGCTTCGCCCATGCGACGGCGCGCTGCCGGGTCATCGGTGAGTTTCAGCAGCGCATCTGCCAGCGCAACTTCGTCGCGCACCGGCACCAAGAGCCCGGTTTCGCCGTCAACCACTTCCTCGCGTGATCCGCGAATGTCGGTCGCCACCACCGGAAGGGCCATCATCATCGCTTCGATGATGGTGCGTGGCATGCCTTCGCGGTAGGAGGGCAGGGTGAAGATGTCGAGTGCAGACAGAAGATCGGGAATGTCATCGCGCAGGCCGGTGAGGATCAGGCGCGGGCCGAGCGCTTCGCGGGCGCTTTCCAGTTCGGCGTCGATCGAGCCTGCGTGGTCGCTGGGCAGGCGGTCGCCGATGGCGACGAAATACACGTCGCGATGGGTTCCGGCGATGCGCGCAGCGGCTGCGAAGAACTCGCCGTAGCCCTTTTCGGACACCATCCGGCCGATCATGCCAATGGCAATTGCCTGAGCGGGAATTCCGAGTGCCGTCCGGATGCGCATGCGGACAGCGACATCGCCCGGCATGAACGTATCCGGATCCACGCCATTGCCGATGGCGACCACACGATCGGCGGGCAGGAAGCGTTGATCCACCGCAGTAGCGGCATCCTCCGCGCTTTGCGTGAAAAGCAGGTCGGTCATGGCGCCGCCGAGCCGTTCGAGGAATACGAAAAATGCCTTCGGCAAGGGGCGCATCTGGTCATGGAAGTAGAAGCCGTGCGCTGTATAGACCACCATGGGAATGCCAGCTAACCGGGCCGCAATGCGGCCGAGCAATGCGGCGATCGGGGTGTGGGCATGCAGGATGTCGAAGCGCTCGCGGCGAAACAGTTGCACGAGTCGTATCAGGGATGCGGCATGTTTGAATGGATTGACGCTGCGGGCGATCGGCAGTGTCTGGATGCGGTAGCCGCGGGCGGCAAGGTCAGGGACGAATATGCCATCGGAGCACAGACCGGTAACGCGCCAGCCCTGCCTTTGCATGCCGTCGACAACCGGAGTCAGGAAATGCTTGAACGTGAAGTCGACAGCACAGAGCTGGCATACGGACAGTGGCATTCGTTGCAGCTCGTTCGAAGGACACCGGGCGATATCACCACCCGAATCTACAATTATAGCGGTAGCGAAATTCCAGGCGCACCGCGAGAAAATGCTGCCTGCGCTCCTGCGGTATCAGTTGCAAACTGCCCTCCTATGCCCCCGACGCCTAAATTTTAATCGAATCTGATGGTTGCCCAGTGCCTGTGCGGCGTGGCTGCGGGGCTGGTAGTGCTCTATCACGCTTTAGGTGCTTTAGGCCTGAAGTTTCCGGGAGAGTGGCGTGTATTGAGCGGATTTTTCTATCTGCGCGATTTTGGAGTTGTGGGGGGCGACCTCTTTTTCGCTGTCAGCGGTTTCATCATGTTCTACGTTTATTCAGGGGAATTTGGCAGGCCCGGCGCTTCAAG